>NZ_JAMYSW010000013.1:0-186756 GCF_040322135.1 Mesorhizobium sp. M0189 | reverse complement strand
GACGCTGCAGGATATGGGCCTGGAAAATGTCGCAAAGCTGTCGCTCGGCAAGAAGAAGCACGTTCTGGTGCGGCCGGTTTGACGCGCAACCGTTGGTGCCGGCGGGACAGCGCCCCCCTCTGTCCTGCCGGACATCTCCCCCACAAGGGGGGAGATCGGCTTTCGCGCCGGCTTTCGCCAATCTACAACGTTGCAGGAAGAGCGCAGCGTGGAAGCTGCCAATCTCCCCACTTGTGGGGGAGATGTCCGGCAGGACAGAGGGGGGCGCGAAGGATCACTACAGAGCGTCGGTGTCCACCCGCCTACCCTGCCCGCCTACCCTGGCCGCCTCACCGATACTCGAAGATCGACCGGAATATCCCGGGCGCGATCACCGATAGCGGATTGACCTCCAGGTTGGGCTTGTTGGCGTTGCCCTTGAGCCTGTAGGTGACGCCGATCAGGCCGCGGTCGCGGCCGTTGCCGAGCAGCGCGCCGATCAGCGGCAGTTCGCCGAAGATGCGGTTTACGCCGTAGGCCGGCATGAACGTGCCGGTGATGTCCATATTGTTGTTCTGGTCGTAGAGCGTGCCCTGGAAGGTGGTGCCGATGCGCGAGCCGCGCAGCACGCCGTTGCGCAGCTTCAGATAGCCGCTGCCCTTCTCGATTTCGCTGAAACCGCGCTCGAACTTCACCCTCGACGTGTCGAGATTGCCTTTGACCGCCTCGTTGAGGCTACGGCTGTCGCCAGCCGGCGTCGTCGACACGATCGAGGCGAGCTTCGGCTCGTTGACGATAAAGAAGTTCTTGGCGTCGACTTGGCCTTTCATCGGCCCGTCGCCGGCCCCGGTGAGTGCCAGCGTGATCGAGCCGCCTTCCATGTGCTCGTAGATGTTAAGGAAGCGCAGTATGGCACCGGCATCGGCCGACTTCATGTTGAGCGCGCGCAGGCCGCCGCCGGTCGTATTGCTGATGGTGATCGCGGCTCCCGAATCTGCCGTGGCGCTCACCTTGAGCCCGTTCACCCTGGAGCCGGCGGCGCTGTAGTCGAGCTTCAGATTCGATAGCACCTCGTCATGGAAGCCGGTCAGGGAACTGACGTCGGCGCTGACCGAGATCGTATCGACGCCGGTGGTCTTGGTGGCGGTGTCGACGTCGGACGTGAATTGCTTGATCAGCGAGCGTGCGTCCAGCGCGCTGCCGCTAACCTCGACCGCATAGGCCTTGCCCGACCGCTTCACCGAGACGGCGACGTCGTCGCCCCTGTTCAACGTGACCTTGCTGAACCGGGCCGAGGACAAGGCGCCGTTGACCAGCACCGCGCTGCCGTCGATGGAGAAGGTCTTGCCGTCGAGTTCGAAATTGGACAGCGTCGTGGTGTCGCCGGTCTTCGCCATGGCGAAGGTGACCTTGGCGGGAATGCCGGGGCCCTTGCTCCAGCCGGCCCAGGGAATGTCCAGCCTGGCATTGGTCAGGTCGGCCGACACGTTCTGGTTGCCGGTGCCGCTCTTGTCGATCGCCACCTTGATGGTTCCGGAAAGCAGCGTCGACAGGCCAGGCATGGCGGTGGCGCGGGTCTTGTCGTCGAGCACCAGCGCTACTTTACGACTGCGCGGCGGGCCGCCATCCCTGAGCGGCTCGATCAGGTCGAGCTCGGCCGGAATGCCGTTGAGCAGCGCCTTGGCCGAGATCACCGCCCGGTCGGGTGCGACGGTGATCGAGCCGTCGGCATGGCTGACCGTCTGGCCCTCGAACGGCTTGGCCAGCGACAGGTCCTTGTAGTCGAGCGCCACCAGCCAATCGAGTTTGGAGGAGTCGACGCCGGACTGCAGCGGAATATCGGCCTTGACGTGGCCGGTCACCGTGCCGGACAGGTCGTCCGGCAGCAGGCCGACATGGCGCATGGCGTTGATCGGGTCATAGGATGCCAGTTCGGCGATCGCCGGCGCCTCGCCGGCGACATCGATGTCGAGCGCGCCGATCACCGGCGGATGGTTCGCCGCCTTGACGGTGAGCGTGCCGTTGCTTGCCGCCACGGTACGGCCGCTCGGCATATAGACGCTGCCCGAGGACAGCGCGACGTCGACGTCGTTGCCGTGGAAGCCGACAACGCCGACGGCATCGCGGATCGGCGGAATACGGCCGGCCGTGTCGAAGCGCGATCCTTCAACCTGGAATCGGCCGAAGACTTCATCGGCGGAAAGCGGCACGCCGTTGCCGAGCCGTCCGGGTACGACCTGGAATTGCAGGCTGCCATCGACGACGCGGCCGCCGAACAGGTTCTTAAGCACCCACAGCCTGGCATTGCGCGCCGAAAACCACGGCCATAATTGCTTGACGTGCGAGACCGGCATGTCGTGGACATTGAGCGCCACCGAAATGCCCGGCGCCTGGTTGGCGACGAATGAAACCGAAGCCGTGCCCAGCACTTCGCTGCCCGGTCCGGACCGGACGCCGATCTGCTCGGCGACCAGCTTTTGGCTCGTCGGCTGGTAGATGCCGGCAATACGGGCAATGAAGCTGAGCGCCGGTTCCGGCGAATCCGACGGCGCCAAGGTCGAACCGTCGCTGGTCAGGTCGTAGCGATAGGATGGCTCCTCGCCCGCTGTGCCGGTCGCCGGCTTCGGCCCGATCGAACCGGCAAAATCGAAGGTCGAGCGGCCGGTCTTCACCAGCAATCCGTCGACCTGGATCTTGTTCGAACCGGCGACGAGCGTTGCATCGAGATCGACGTCGGCCGGAAGCAGGCCGCGCGAACCGAGATCGAGCACCGATCCGGTCAGCGACAGGGCAGCGGTCAGCCGCGAGCCGTTGTCGCCGGCCGCTTCCGACCCCGCCAGCTTCAAGGCGATTGCGCCCAATTTGCCACCTGCAGCCGCAGTGTCGGCGTCGGCCGCCTGGATGCTGGCGTCCAGCGTGGTGATGCGTCGCGTCGCCGGATCGCGGGTGGCGGAAGCGGCGATGGTGAGCGCCCTGCCGTCGACATCCGCGTCGGATGAAAACTCCATGCTTCCCGGTCCCGACTGCGACACGGAGGCGTCGGCGATGGTGACCGACTTGACCGATCCGGTCTCGGGCAGTGCCAGCTCGACGTTGCGCAGATCGATCTGGCGCACCGAATCCTCGCGCACCGCATCGAGCGCGCGGTTGACGTTGGCGAAGACGGCGACGGAAAGTTTTTCCGGATCGATGAGACCGTCCTGGTTGCGCAGCCCGGCCGTCCAGTCGCCGCCGGACGGCATTGCCGCCATGACGATGTGCGCGTCGGAAATCCGGGCGCTGGTGAGCCGCACCTCGCCCGAAAGCAGCGGGATGAGCCGGATGCCGAAGCGGACCCGGCCGGCATCGGCCATCGGTTTGCCGTCGGCGGTCTTGAGGCTGACGTCGCTGACCTGCAGCGCAATGAAGCTCGACCCGTCAAGCGTCAGCCGGGCCGGCCCGACGGCAACATCGACATCGAAGCCGGCCAATTTCTCGATTGCCGTCTCGGCTTCCGCGCGAAGCCGCTCCGAGCCGAAACCGGACACGCCGATCACATAGACACCGGCCGCAGCCAGCAGCACAAGGGCGACGAGGCCGGCAAACAGCCGCGCCATCAAACGAACGCCGCGACCGATCGACGCCTGGCCGAGCGGCGGGACGCGGCACGCGGACGGAAAGGTTCCCAGGTCGGTGATCTCGTCACGCCTGAACCTGATCTTCTCGTGCTGCGGTAGCTCCTGATCCACGCAATCTTCCGTTGAAACGAATTCGATCGTGGACGAATCCCCGCTCGACATTATATCGATGCAGCCTGGCGCGTAACCTCAAACAAGGGCATCGGTATGGCTGACCTCGACGTGGGCGATGTTGCGCCGCAATTCGATCTTCCGCGCGACGGCGGCGGTTCACTCAGCCTCGCCGCATTGCTGGGAAAACCCATCGTACTCTATTTCTACCCACAGGACGACACCACAAGCTGCACCAGCGAGGCGATCGGCTTTTCGCAGTTGAAGCCGGAATTCGAAAAGGCCGGCGCTGTCGTCATCGGGCTGTCGCCGGACAGCGTCAAGAAGCACGACAAGTTCAAGGCGAAATACGATCTGAGCATCGACCTGGTCGCCGACGAAGAGCGCAAGGTGATCGAGGCCTACCATTTGTGGGTCGAAAAGAAGCTCTACGGCCGCATTTATATGGGCGTCGAGCGGGCGACGTTCCTGGTCGGCCGGGACGGACGCATCGCCAGGATCTGGCGTAACGTCCGCGTCAAAGGCCACGCCGAAGCGGTGCTGGAGGCGGTTCGCGCCCTTTGAGAGCTGCGGCACGCCGCTGCAATTCGATGCCCGTTTGCGCGAATACCTTTGCCCGTCGTTCGGTCCGGCAAAACTTTGTTAACCCTAATAATGTGTAATCAGGCTCGTCGTTGGTGTCGTAACGAAAGCTTGGTCCCGTGAACGTAGCCAGTCAGTCAGCGGTCTTCGGCAGACGCAGAGAGCCCCACACCGTCATCATCGCCCGGGGCGACCAGATAAGGCATTTCACCATACGTCCGTGGCTGGCCGCATTTTGCGGCTCGGCGCTGGCGGCGATCGTCATTGGCTACCTGCTGGCGACCTCTTATCTGGTGCTGCGCGACGACCTGATCGGCGCCACGACGGCGCGGCAGGCGCGCATGCAGCAGGCCTATGAAGACCGCATCTCGGCATTGCGCGGCCAGGTCGACCGCATCACCAGCCGCCAGCTTCTCGATCAGCAGCTGATGGAAACCAAGGTCAGCGAGTTGCTGGAACGGCAGAGCCAGCTCAGCCTGCGTCACGGCCGCCTCGGCCCGATCCTCGAACGAGCCGAAAATGAGGTCGCAACGCCGCCCGTGCCGACGGCAAAGCCGGACGAACACGCCGACGCGACCGGCAGCATCGCCCAGCCGATGGCCTACTCCGTCGCCAGCCTTGCTGCCCCCCTTGCCAGCGACGACACCAGGCTGTTCTCGCTGTGGTCGACCCGCGCCAATCCGCTGCCGAGCGAAAGCGCGGCCGACCGGGCAGACAAGCTCTTCGTTTCGATCAACAACTCGCTGAAGGCCATCGAGAGCCAGCAGCTCACCCGCATCGCGGCACTTGCCGACAATGCCTACAAGAGCGCCGACGCGATCTCGCAGGCGCTCGAGGCCGCCGGCCTGCCGGTCGACAGCGAATTCGAAAAGAGCGACGTCGGCGGCCCGCTGATACCGCTCGACAGTTCGTTGGTCTTTGACAGCAAGGTCAAAGAGTTGGACGAGGCGCTTGACGCGCTGGATCATCTGAAAAAGGAGGCGCGCCGGCTGCCGCTCGCCAACCCCGCCCCCGGCCATAGCGTCACCAGCCCGTTCGGCGTGCGCACCGACCCCATCCTCGGCACGGCCGCCTTGCATTCCGGCATGGATTTCAGGGCGCCGGTCGGCATGCCGGCCAAGGTCACGGCAGCCGGCGTCGTCGTCAAGGCCGGCTGGAACGGCGGCTACGGCCGCATGGTCGAGGTCGACCACGGCAACGGTTTTGTGACGCGTTACGGACATCTCAGCAAAATCGACGTCGCCGTCGGCCAGAAGCTCGATGCCGGGGACATCATCGGCAAGACCGGCAACAGCGGCCGCTCGACCGGCCCGCATCTGCACTACGAGGTTCGCCACAATGGCGAGGCGATCGACCCGCTGCGGTTTTTGACCGTCGGCAAGAAGGTCGAGCGGTATCTCTAGGAGCCGGGCTGCTCCTCAGACGACCCAGCAATTGAGCGGCATCGGGCCGGCGCAGCCAGGCCAAGGCGGCCTCACCTAAGTATCCTCGGGCGATCGCCCTTCGCTCTATTCTCCCCAGCAAACATTCGGCTCCAGCCCTTGAGGGCCTCTGCCCCACAGCGTTGACTCCGACGCAGTTGTAGGATGATATGTATAAGCCTATGCCTTAGTCCAGCAGGCTTGTAATGACCGTTCATGGTATCCCGCCTGAAATTCTGAATGCTCTGGAGGGCGCTGTCGGACAAAGCGGCGTGACCGCCGACGCTGCCGGCATGGCGAAATACCTTTTGGACTGGTCCGGGGATCATCGCGGCGGAGCCCTTGCGGTGCTGAAGCCTGCTTCCGTCAGCGAAGTCCAGGCTGTGGCGCGGCTCTGCGGCACGCTCGGGCTCGGAATCATCCCACAGGGCGGGAACACGGGGCTGGTGGCGGGTGCAATCGACATCGACTCCCGTGGCGCGGTGGTCGTCAGTCTGGAGCGGTTGAACGGCATCCGTCTCGTCGACGCCGACAATTTCGTCCTGCAGGCCGATGCCGGCTGCATCCTGCAGCACATCAAGGATGCGGCAGAAGCAGAGGATTGCCTGTTTCCGCTGGCGCTCGGCGCGCAGGGAAGCTGCCAGATCGGCGGCAATGCGGCCAGCAATGCCGGCGGCACCAACGTGCTGCGCTATGGCATGGCGCGCGATATCATCCTCGGCCTCGAAGTCGTCCTGCCCGATGGCGAGTTGTGGAGCGGCTTTTCCGGCCTGCGCAAGGACAATCGAGGCTACGACCTGAAGCAGCTCTTCATCGGCAGCGAAGGAACGCTCGGCATCATCACCGGCGTCGAGCTCAAGCTGTTTCCGAAACCGGCCCGGGTCGAGACCGCTTATCTCGGTCTCGTTTCGTTCGAAGCGGCCATCACCCTGTTCCGGCAGGCTCGCCGGGCCTCATCCGATCTGATTTCGGCCTTCGAGATCATTGGATCGGAGTGCATCGCGCTCGCGCGCTTGATCGATGCCAACATCGTTTCGCCGGTCGAAGCTCCCGTCCACGTGCTGATCGAACTCTCCGCAAGTGCTACGGTCGATCTGCGCTCCATGCTGGTCGATTTCCTGGCCGGAGCCATTGAGAGCGGTCTGGTCGCCGAGGCCGTCCTTGCTGAAAGCGTCGCACAGGCCAGGGCCTTCTGGGCGATCCGCGAAGGGCTGGTCGAGGGCCAGGTAAGACGCGGCTACCATGTGCGCACCGACCTTGCGGTCAGGATATCGGACATCCCTGCCCTCATCGATCAGGCCCGCCAATTCGTGGCGCTGGAACATCCAGGCTGGCTGCCGCAGGCCTATGGCCATGCCGGCGACGGCAACGTCCATTTCAACCTCCTGCCACCGCTTGGGCTCGCCGAGGGGGAAGCTCGTGCCCAGGGCGCGGAGATCACTGCCGGACTCTACCAGATCGTCGGCGCGCTTGGCGGGTCGATCAGCGCCGAGCACGGCATCGGCCGCACCCGTCATCGCACTTTCTGGGCCGGCCTGGCGCCTGCCCATCGCCGGCTCGTCACGGCGCTCAAAACAACGATCGACCCTCAGGGATTGATGAATCCCGGCTGCCTTCTGCCATCGACGGAGACCTTTCCATGAAGCAAAGACTGGCCGCTATCGGCACGGTCGAGGCGCTGCCGCATCGCGTCGCCGCATTCCTCAGCCGCGAGATCGAATCCGGCGACCTCAATCCGGGCACGCGGCTGCCGACCGAGCAGCAGCTCTCGGAAAAATTCGGCGTCAGTCGCAATGTGGTGCGCGAGGCGATCGCTCAACTCAGGGCCGATGGCATGATCGAAGCCCGGCAAGGCGTCGGCGCCTTCGTGCTGGCGCCGGAGCAGCGCGCCTCGATCCGGATCGATGGCGAGGCGCTGAAAGCGACCGGGAATATGGAGCGGCTGTTCGAGCTGCGTTGCATACTGGAAGCCGAGTCAGCTGCGCTCGCCGCCGAACGGCGCGGGCAGGAGCACCTCGACGCAATCAAGGCGGCGCTAGACCGGATGAGCGGCGAGGAGCGCTGGGAAGAAGGCAGCATCGACGCCGACCTTTTGTTCCATCGCGAGATCGCACGGGCGACCGGCAACAATTACATCCACACCTTTATCTCCTTCGTTTGCGAGCAGATCCGCCGCTCGATCCACTACGCGCGCCTCACCAATCCGCTGCACGACCTGGTCGAAGTCAATGTCGGGGAGCATGTGCGCATCTACGAGGCGCTGGTCGCGGGCGATCCCACGGCCGCCGAGGCGGCGATGCGCGCCCACATCGTCGGCGCCGCCGACCGCGTCGGCGTCAAACTGCCAGCATCGCGCGCCGCGCACAGCACAGGGAGGTAGCCATGCCGGTCGGAGGCGCATATGCGATTTCGGACGTCTGCCTGCTCGTCGAAAATATCGAGCGGACGGTTGAATTCTATGTCGAAAAACTCGGCTTCCGCCTGCGGTGTCGCGCCGAGGGCTTTGCCGACTTTCATGGCGAGGGCGTCACGCTGGCGGCGTGGGAGATCGATCACATCAACCGGCACACCGGCGTCTCGAAGTTGAGGTCGCCGCGCCAGGCGCACAAGGTCTGCGTGGCGGTCAGGCTAGACGCGCCCGGCGAGATCGACCGGCTCCATGGCGAACTGGCAGCCAAGGGCGTGCCCTTCTACGGCCCGCCGGAGGATTATGTCTGGAACGCGCGCTGCGCATATTTCACCGATCCCGACGACACGCTTTGGGAACTATACGCCTGGCTCGACGGCGGCCCCGGCGACTATCACGACGAACAGCCGTAGACGACGCCGCGCCACGGGAACGGCGCGCAATGAAGAGACGAGAACGTCTTGCAACAGGAGCGAAAAATGAGTGGGAACAGAGACTACGACATGAACCGCCGCAGCTTCGTGAAAGCCGGCTTCGCCGCCGTCGCGGCAGCTTCGGCCGGAATGCAGCTCGTGCTGACGCCGGGCGCCAAGGCTGCCGGAAAGGTCGTCATCCAGTATGATTGGCTGATGTCCAACGGACAGATCGGCGACATCGCAGCCGTCGCCAACGGCTATTTCAAGGAGGTGGGCCTCGAGGTGGAATTCAGCCCGGGCGGTCCCAATGCGGCGACAGTGCCGCCGGTGATTTCGGGCGCCGCACAACTCGGCCAGTTTTCCGAAACGCCGCAGCTCTACGCGGCGCGTGCCAGCGGCGTGCCCGTGAAGATCATCGCCTGCGGCTTCCGCACCGGTCCCTATGCCTTCACTTCGAAGCCTGCCAAGCCGATCCGCGGCGTGGCCGATCTCAAGGGAAAGAAGATCGGCATCCAGCCGACGGCGCGCTTCGTCATCGATGAGATCCTGGCCAAGAACGGTATTGATCCGTCCGAGGTCACCGTCGTCAATGTCGGCTTCGACAAGGCGCCGCTGGTGCGCGGCGACGTCGACGCGATTGGCGGATGGATCACCAACACCCAGGCGCTGAGCGTCGTCGGCAACGACCGGATCGATCTTCTGGTGCGCGATCTCGGGCTGAACTCCTATGCCGACGTCTATTTCGCTACCGACACAGCGATCGAACAGGATGCGGAAATGCTGGCGAAATTCATCGGCGCCGTCGCCAAGGGCTGGGGCTGGGTGCACGCCAATCCGCAGGAAGCAGTCAAGAAGATGGTC
This sequence comes from Mesorhizobium sp. M0189, assembly GCF_040322135.1. Classification (NCBI taxonomy): domain Bacteria; kingdom Pseudomonadati; phylum Pseudomonadota; class Alphaproteobacteria; order Hyphomicrobiales; family Phyllobacteriaceae; genus Mesorhizobium; species Mesorhizobium sp. M0189. Next base: position 177,362 of record NZ_JAMYSW010000013.1, on the reverse strand, counting down.
GAAGCCTATCCGGAAATGGACCTTGGCTGGGAGCAGAAGACGATCAATCTGGTGCTGAAACTCTCCTTTGACGGTGCAACCGCCAAGGACGGATGGGGAACCTTCGATCCCGCATCGATCGAGGAGCAGCTGGCGCTGCTGGACAAGGTCGGCCAATACCCGAACGGCCGGCCCGCGGCAGCCGATGTCTACACCACCAAGGTACTCGAATTGTCGGCCGCCGACCGACCCAAGCTCGACGCGCCCGCGGCTTGATGGCGAACGCGATCGAGGCCCGCAGGCTGGATGTCGGCTATAGCGGCCGGCAGCCGGTGGTGAAAGTGCTCTCCGGTCTCGACCTGTCGGTCGAGGCCGGCTCCTTCCTGTCGATCCTTGGACCTTCGGGATGCGGCAAGTCGACGTTCCTCAGGGTGGTGGCCGACTTGCTCGATCCGCTCGGCGGCTCGATCAGCGTGCTTGGCGACACACCGCATGCTGTCCGTTCGCGGCGCGATGTCGGTTTCGTCTTCCAGGACTCGACCCTGCTGCCCTGGCGCACCGTGCGCGACAACGTCCGCCTGCCGCTCGATGTCGGACAAGGCCGGCTTACCCGGACAATAGACGATCGAACCGACGAGCTGCTTGATCTGATGGGGCTTGCCGGGTTCGGTGAGCGTCTGCCGCACCAATTGTCCGGCGGCCAGCGCCAGCGCGTGGCGATCGCCCGGTCACTGCTCGGGCAACCCAGGCTGCTTTTGATGGACGAGCCCTTCGGTGCGCTGGACGAGATCACCCGCGACCGCCTCAACGACGAGCTTTTGTCGTTGTGGCGGCGCACCGGCGCGACCATCCTTTTCGTTACTCATTCGATCGCCGAAGCCGCCTATCTCGGAGAACGGGTCATCGTTCTCGCCGCCAATCCGGGCCGCCTGGCCAGAGACCTCGACATGCGGCCGTTCAAGCAGGCAGGCAACCGCTGTTCGCGCGAGGATCCGGCGATCGTTGCCGCGATGGCCGAACTGCGCGGCGCGCTGGAACAGGCCTCATGAGGCAGGCGCCCTTGCCATCGGCGCTGGCCGTCGCCCTGCCCGTTTTTGGCGCGGCCTCGATCCTGCTCGCCTGGCAGTTCCTGTTGCCATGGCTCGGCGTGCCGGCGTATATCGTACCGACGCCGACGGTCATATCAGGCGTGTTCCGGAAGAGTCTTGCTTTGCTACTCAGCAATCTCTGGCCGACGCTGATCGAGGCGCTGGCGGGATTTGTCATCGGCAATTTTGCCGGTGTGCTGCTGGCGGTGCTGTTCGTGCACAGCCGCATCCTGCAGGCCGCCTATTTTCCGATCGTGCTGTTCTTCAACACCATTCCCATCCTGGCGCTGTCGCCGATCATCATCCTGATCTTCGGGCTCGGCATGACGCCGAAGATCGTGATCGCGGCGGTGATCTGCTTCTTCCCGACGCTGGTCAACATGATTCGCGGGCTGGACTCGGCCAGCGACAACGAGCACGAACTGTTCCGGGTGCTATCGGCTACGCGCTGGGAGATCTTCTGGAGCCTGCGCCTGCCAAGAGCATTGCCGATGCTGTTCTCCTCGCTGAGAATTGCTTCGGCCACGGCCGTGATCGGCGCTATTGTCGGCGAGTGGATCGGGTCGGATAAGGGCCTCGGCGCGCTCATCATCCAGGCGACCTTTAACTATCAGTCGGACCGGCTCTATGCGGCAATCGTGCTGTCGTCGTCCTTGTCGATCGCGATGTTCGCAATCGTGGTTCTGCTGGAGCGCCGTGCCATCCGCTATTGACCATTCCGTCGAGCGGCCATCCGCCAGGCGCGGGCTGTAAATTTATTTTTGAATTCCATTTGACTGAATAAATCTTCAGTGCCAGTCTGGCCTCTCTCGAGGGCGCAAGGCATGGCACTGCGGGGAACCAATCAGGAGTTCGGGCGGCCGTATAATCGGCGCATCGTGCTCGAATCCATCCGCCTTCACGGGCCGATCGCCCGCGGCGACATTGCCAGGCGGGTCGGGCTCACCGTGCAGACGGTGTCGACCATCGTTCGCGAGCTGGAAGAGCACGGTTACGTGCTGTCGCTGCGCGAAGAGCCCAAGGGGCGCGGCCTGCCCCCGGCAACGCTGCGGATCAATCCGGAAGGCGGCTATGCCGTCGGCATTCACGTCACCCCGCTGGGCATCAATGCCGCGCTGATCAACCTCAGCGGCGATGTCATCGAGAGCAGCTACCGCGAGGCCCCAAATGCAACGCCCGACCACGCCTTCGAGCTGATCGGCGCCATGGTACTCGAATTGACAGCACTGCGGCCCGGTGGCCGCGTCCTCGGCATCGGCATGGCGTTGCCCGGGCCGTTTGGCGTGGAGTCCATGAGCTTTGTCGGTCCGACCACCATGACCGGCTGGAAGGATGTGGCGCTGCGCGAGCGGCTGGCCGCCTCGACCGGGCTGCCGGCCTTTTTCGAAACCGACATGGCGGCGGCTGCCATCGGCGAGCGCCTCTATGGCCTCGGCACGGCCTATTCCGAATATTACTATCTCTATTTCGGTGTCGGCCTCGGCGGCGTCATGGTGCATGACGGAGCCGCATTGCGCGGCGCCTGGGGCAATGCCGGCGAAATCGGCCACATTCCCGTGGTGCCGGGCGGCGAGCCCTGCCCGTGCGGCAATCGCGGCTGCCTCGAACGGTATCTTTCGCTCGAGGCGCTGCGGCGCCGCAACGTCGCCGACGCCGACTGGGTGAGCGAGATCGCGCCGATCTTCCGCAACGCCATCACCATCATCGAAAACCTGTTCGACCCCGAAACCATCATCCTTGGCGGGCTGGCGTCCACCGACCTGCTCGAAAGACTGGCCGGCGCAGCTGCGCACCTGCCCAACTCGGTCTCGGCGCGAAGCGACCGCACGACGCCCCGCGTCAGCGTCGCGCGCGGCGGCCAGCATGCGGTGTTGCGCGGCGCCGCAGCGCTTGCCGTCTCAGGGGTGCTTTCGCCACGCTTCGGCCAGATCTTCACCGCCGAACGCGAACGCGGGCGGGATCTCTTGCATAACAAGGGGATCGCGGCATGAGCGAACCGCTGCTGGTGCTCGATAACGTTGCCAAGAATTACGGTGCCATCGAAGCACTGAAAGGCATCAGCTTTTCTATCGGCAAGGGCGAAGTGGTGGCGCTGCTCGGCGACAACGGCGCCGGCAAATCGACGCTGGTCAAGATCATTGCCGGCGGGCTCGAGCCGACCTCCGGCCGCATGCTGTTCGAAGGCAAGGAATTCCTCGCCAAATCCCCCGCCGAGGCCAAGGCCGCGGGGATCGAGACCGTCTACCAGGACCTGTCGCTTTGCACCAATGTCGACGTGGTCGCCAATTTCTTCATGGGCCGCGAGATCACCAGGAAGGTTCTCGGCATTCCGGTGCTCGACGAGCGCGCCATGGAGCAGGTGGTGCAAAAGGCGTTGGCCAGCGCCGGCACCCGCATTCCCTCGCTTCGCACCAATGTCGAGCACCTCTCCGGCGGTCAGCGGCAGGCCATCGAGCTCAACCGGTTCGTGCATTTTGGCGGCAAGTTGGTGCTTCTCGACGAGCCGTTCGCAGCGCTCGGCGTCGAGCAGACGCGGCGCGGCCTCGACATGATCCGCCAGGTGGCGAGCCAGGGTATCGGCGTCGTCATCATCACCCATATCATGCAACAGGCCTTCCAGGTCGCCGACCGGATCGTGGTGATCCGGCAAGGCGTCGTGGCTGGCGATGTCGCACGCAACAAAACAAGTCCCGACGCGGTGATCAACATGATCACCGGAGAGACGCTTGCCGGTGCCGGACCGGCGAGCTGAGGGACAAATGAGGGGTCCGGCGCAAGAGGAGCGAACGACATGAAGAAAATACTTCTTTCCGTCTTCGGTATCCTGGCACTGGCCTTTGCCACGCTCACGCCGGCATTCGCTCAGTCCAAGGGCACCGTCTACTACATGGTGCCGACACTGCTCGATGAGTTCCAGACCGGCTCGGTGAGCGCGCTGGAATTGTTCCTGAAGCAGGTCGGCTACGAGATGAAGACGCTGAACGCCGACAATAAGACCGACGCTCAGCAATCGCAGATGAACGACGTCATCGCGCTCAAGCCGGCGGCGATCATCCTTGCCGCCGTCGATTTCAATGCGCTGAAACCGTCGATCGAGGCCGCCCGTGCCGCCGGCATCCCGGTCGTCGAGTTCGACCGCCAGATCACCTCGACGCCGTCCGACTTCACCTCGGTGGCCGGAACCGTCGAGATCGGCTACGTCGCCGCCGACCAGGCGCAAAAACTCCTGACCGCGAAGAACGGCTCGGTGAAAGGCAAGATCCTGCAGGTGCTCGGCGATCCGGGCGATCCCTATACGCTCGATATCCAGAAGGGTTTCGAGGAGAAGATGAAGGCGTTCCCGGACGTCAAGATCATCTCGCTGCCGGCCATGCAATGGGCGGCGGATGCAGCCGGGACCATCGTCAACGACCAGCTGCTCGCCAACCCCGACATCGACCTGATCTTCAGCCACGCCGCGCATCTTTCGGTCGCTGCCGTCGCCTCGCTCGAGGCCGCCGGCAAGAAACCGGGCGACGTCATGCTGATGAGTTCGAACGGCGCTCCGGTCGGCCTCGACCTGATCCGCAAGGGCTGGCTCAATGTCGAAGTCGAGCAGCCGCTCTACGCCCAGGCCGCGGCGGTCGCCATGTTCATGGACAAGGTGGTCAACAAGCAGGAGATCAAGCCCGGCGAATATGATGTGCTTGGCCTGAAATCGACCCTGACCAAGGAAGCGTGGGGGCCGAACATCAAGATCCCCGGCGCTGCGATCACCAAGGAAAATGTCGATAACCCAGCCTTCTGGGGCAACATGAAGCCGCCGGCCGAAACCATAAAGCCGGTCGAATAGCGAACTCGCCAGAAGCTCCGGGCCACGCAGGCCCGGAGCCCAGCCCTGCAGCCCGGTGCGTTCAAACGGACGCGCACGGGAATGCTGCAGCAATTTTCAACCGCGCCTGATCTTTCCGACGACCGAGTGGTTCTTCGGGTCATGCGCCAACCGGATCCGCAGATGAACCCTCGCACGCGCCAAACCCTCGAGTTCATCCTCGACAATCTTGTCTGGTTCATGCTGGTCTTCGTGCTGGTGGTCTTTTCCATCCTCATCCCGAACTATTTTCAGCTCGGCATCTTCGCCAACATCATCGAGGCCTCGAGCGTGCTCGGCGTCATGTCGATCGGCTTGGCGCTGGTCATCATCGCCGGCCATATGGACCTGTCGGTCGAATCGGTGGCGGCGCTCAGCGCCATGGCGGTCGGCATCCTGTTCTGCTCGTCGGGCATCGGCCTTGGCATCCAGTTGCAGCCGCAATGGCTGATGGTTCCGGTTTCGCTGCTCATCGCGCTTGCCGTCGGCGCCCTCATCGGCGCTTTCAACGGCTATCTGGTGGTCAGGGTGAAGATGAGCGCCTTCATCATCACGCTGGCCTCCTACATCTGGGTACGCGGCCTGGTGCTGGTCATCTCCGGTGGCCGCTCGGCACAAGACCTTGCGCCGGCAATCCGCTGGTTCGGCATCCAGCGCCTGGGCGGCCTGCCGTTGACGGCCTGGATCGCCATTGCGTGCTTCGTGGTGTTCTCGCTGATCATGGCCAAGACGCCCTTTGGCAGGCACCTGGTCATGATCGGCGGCAACGAGACGGCGACGTTCCGCGCCGGCATCCGCGTCAATCGCAACCTGGTCATAGCCTTTGTTCTCGCCGGTGCCATCGCCGGCCTTGCCGGCTGGCTGCTGGCAATCCGTACCTCCGGCGCCACCGCCAATCTGGGCGTCGGCCTGTTGTTCAACGCCTTCGCCGCGGTCGTCATCGGTGGCGTCAGCCTGAAGGGCGGCGTCGGCACCTTGCCCGGTGTCTATGCCGGCGTGCTGCTGCTCTCCGCCATCAATACGGCGATTAATTTGATGGGCCTGCCGGCCAACTTCACCCAGGTGATCCACGGCCTGCTCGTCCTCGCCGCCGTGCTGCTCGACGCCTTCAAGCAAACCATCCGCCAGAGGCTCGCATGACCGGCCGTCTGGAAGGTAAGGTCGCGCTGATCGTCGGAAGTGCGCGCGGCATCGGCAAGGGCATCGCACAACGCTTTGCCGAAGAGGGCGCGACGCTTGTCCTGGCCGATACCGAGGTTGAGGCCGGGCAAGCGACTGCGGACGAGCTCGGCGCCGCCTTCATACACACCGACATTTCACAGATGGCCGATGCGCAAGCCGCCGTGGCGCTGGCGCTAGCGCATCACGGCCGGCTCGACATCATGGTCCAGAATGCCGGCATCTATCCCTGGCAATTGCTGGAAAACACCAGTCCCGACGATTGGGACCGGGTCATGGCGGTGAATTTGCGCGGCAGCTTTGTCGCCGCACGCGCGGCGCTGGTGCCGATGAAGGCACAGCGTTTTGGCCGCATGCTGTTCACCTCCTCGATCACCGGCCCGCATGTCACCAGTCCCGGCCACGGCCATTATTCGGCGACCAAGGCCGGCATCAACGGGCTGATCCGTTCGGCTGCGCTCGAATTCTCCGGCTACGGCATCACCGTCAACGGCGTCGAGCCCGGCAACATCCTCACCGAAGGCATAGAGCAGCATCGCGGTGCGGCCTTCATCAAGAACATGGAAGACGCCATCCCGCTCGGCCGCCTCGGCAGCCCGCGCGACGTGGCCAATGCCTTCCTGTTCCTGGCCTCCGACGACGCCAGCTACATCACCGGCACGACCATTATCGTCGACGGCGGGCAGCTTTTGCCCGAGGGCAAGGATTTCCGGCTGCTGCCGCCATGATCGTCGATTTCGGCGGCGGTTTCTTCCTGCGCCGGGCGACCACCGCCGATCATGCAGCGCTTGCGATGATCTGTCTCAAGACCGGCGATGCCGGCAAGGACGCCAGCGGCCGCGAGGACGACCCGGACCTGCTCGGCCTCCTCTACACCATTCCCTACCAGGTGCTCGAACCCGAGCTGGCCTTCATTATCGATAGTCCCGCAGGTGCGGCCGGCTACCTGCTTGGCGCGGCCGATACGGGCGCTTTCAATGCCAGCCTGGCATCAGACTGGTATCCCGACCTTCAGCGGCGCGTGGCAGACCCCGGACCCGACAGCTCGCGCTGGCGCGGCAGCGACTGGGCGCGGCATCGGGTCCATCATCCCGATTTCGCTGTTCCGCCTGCGCTGACCGCCTATCCGTCGCATGGCCATATCGACCTGTTGCCGCAGGCGCGCGGGAAAGGCATCGGCCGGCGCGCGATGGCCTTCCTCGAGCAGGGGCTTGCCGCGAGCGGCTCGACCGGCATCCACCTCGAAGTCATGCCGGAGAACGATGGCGCGCTAAGGTTCTACAAGGCGATTGGATTTGAGGTGGTGCAGGACGCTGATTCATCAAAGCGTTGTGTTTATGTGGCGAAACGGATTGCTCACGCTCCGGCGATTGCAGGCTGATCTGCGACAAGCCAATCGCCCAAGTTGCAAAGAACCGGGAGGCCTATGGAAGTACAATGCTGCCGTTCTGCAGCAGCCAGTTGCCCGCGTGAACACCTTTGCCGCGGGAACGAAACCTTCGTCGCGTGCTCCACCGCAGACACGAAAGTCACCAGCATCAACACGGTGCGGGGCTAATCCGAGTGTTGGCGGAGCGTCTACTAGTTCAGTATGGGCGGCAAGGGAACATCCACGACCGTTCCCCCGGCCACAATCGAGAGCACATAAAGCAGATAAATGGCTAATACCAACAGGGCGAGGAATGAACCGCTGGCAAAGACTCCTGCAACCGCGGCGTCGGGATAAGCTTCGACTTGTTCTTTCTTGAAGGTGTCTTCTTCGTTACGGGTTGTCTTCACAACCCGTTCGCCTGGAAGCCGGTTTTTTTCAGCTTCCTTCGATATCTTATCCGCGAGATCTCCTGCGATCACGGGATCGTCCGGAAGATGACTCGCAAGCCATCCAGGAATATTTTCGCTCCCGCCCATGCCCATACGCAATTGAGATACTGCAAGTTGTAGCTTTCGGCAATCGTTTCCCTCATGAGAGGCAAGCAGATCAGACTTAAGTCCCTGCGGAAAGACAGTTTGAATCAGACCAAAGTCCGAGTAGCACAGTGGTCGGACGCGTCTCACCTGGGCGATCAGCTTGAGCGGTGTAGCCCAAACTGAACACATCGAGGAAAATGGTGGGCGATGACGGGCTCGAACCGCCGACATCTTCGGTGTAAACGAAGCGCTCTACCAACTGAGCTAATCGCCCGCCCCGGGCCGGACCTTTAAGCAGTTAGGGCCGGCTTCGCAAGGCCAAATGAGCGGCGAGTGGCTTGGCCGGGAGCCGGTTTCGGCAACAAAGTTCGGCTTGTCAAAAAACCTTCTCCTGTTTGCTGTTATGCTGTCCGGGTCCGCTTGACACCCGGTGGGTTACCCCTTATCCACCGCCCCAACGACGAACACGGCTGACACGTGCTCGTCCATGCGCGGGTGTAGCTCAGTTGGTTAGAGTGCCGGCCTGTCACGCCGGAGGTCGCGGGTTCGAGCCCCGTCACTCGCGCCATTTCTCAGTCAATTGCTGATTGAGAAGTGGCCAGTAGTCTGAATGCCAAACCGGCAATTCAGACTTTTCACGGATTCGGTCCAGCGAACCGCCTTCCTGACTTGAGAAAACGTCAAAGAGTCTGCGATCCCATTCCTATCGGCCAGAGGCTTCTGACGATCCAGAGGCTTCAGAAGATGTGGTGCCCTCTACCTCATAGTCTCCATCTTGATCCTCTGGCGGGCTAAGGCCTATGAAAATCTCTACTGCGTCAGACGCCTCGCTTGCCTCCGGCAGAGTGTGAACTGGCTCTTCCTTAAACACGAAGTGCGAGAACGCCGCCGAGCGAGCGATGCGATTTGCGCGATCAGAGGCTGCTCGGGCGACATTCCTCGCATAAGAAATCACATTGGCGTCCTGAGAACCCCAATCCTTTTCTTCCAATCGGAGCAGACTATCAACTCTATGACCGAAGGTGATGAGGTTGTTTGAGATTTCCAGCAACTTGTCCTCATTGAACGGAATCCTATCTTTTCGTCCGGCCAATTCCAAAAACATCGTGTAAAAGTCCGATTTTTTCTTCCATCGAGTCCCTGCTAATTTGGGTATTATTCTCCCCACTTCAGACGTGACCGCGCTAAAAGATTTTACAAGGTTATCTCGATCTTCAAACTGCTCTTCATAGAGCTGATAATAATGGTCGAGCCGATCTTTTTTGTTTTGAGGACCATGTAAATATGCAATAGCCAATTCGCTAATATACTCGTGATCGTTCATACGTCGGTGATCGTTTGCGGAGAAAATTCCACAGTCGGCCCAGAACGAATCCTCATCAGCCATATGTTGTATTGCCTTGATGAACGGCCCCCAATAGGTCGCGTTCCGAAGCTCTTGGTCCGTCAGTGCAACAACATTCTTATTCAACCTTGCGAAAATCCGGCGGATGTCCTCCTCTTTTAGTTCCGGTGGCAAAATACGAACGACAAACTTATAGTTAAAGATAGTTTTTTTGTCGTCGACAGACAGGTCGTCAAATTTTAAGCCGCGCCAATTTTTGGCAACATCGTTCCCCTCGAGCGAGAATGTGGCTAGAACATACTCAAGGACCGCTCGTATACGCTGCTGCCCATCGACGACGATATGCTTCTCTTCGCCGGTCTCATTTACAAGATCCTGCATATAAAGCTCAGGTATCGGCAACCCGTTCAGAACAGTGTCAAGCAAATATGATTTCTGAAGGTTCGTCCAAACCGGATTCCGTTGGAAAGGGGCGGCAAGAACAAGCTCATTGTTCGCGAACGCCTTTTTAAACCACGTAATTGTTCGATGTGTCGTATGGAGAAAGTTATCAGGCTGGGTCATTCGCCGTCCTCAATCAATATGTCGTCGCTGTCGTTATTTCCGATTGGTTCGGACTCAGCCTGCCCGCCGAGCGAATCTCGCAAACGCTCAACATTGCTAGCTTGGTAGTATCGCAAAGAATCAAAGTCCTTATAGAGACGCAGCTTGACGTCTCGCCCTTTTGTCGGATCGATCTGACTCATTGTATCAAGCGCCGCCTGCCACGTCTGGCCAAACGGAAGTATTCCAAGCATCTTATCGGCAGCAATGGTCCCTGCAAACACGTAAGTCTTACGATGGCTTGTAATTGCATTTCTAGTCGGCTGCGGGAGCGAAAGCCATGAGACTCTCAACTGCCTCAAATACCGCCAGGCTATATCAAAGTAGTAGCTGCTAACTACACCGCAATCAAAATCTGAACCGTTATCAAATGCCTTGAAATCGTTGTGCGGGTTCAGGCTGTAACCAACTGCCGCGCTTCCCGTCATCACGATATCTTGCGGATCGACGTCAAGTGCGTCCGCAAGTTTGCGTTTCCATTCAATCCACAGGGCGAGGTCATCTTTGAAAGCAAAAGGGATTGGTTCGAAAATGTGGTGCGAGACGAACGACTTCGGCTCTTTATTAAGTAAGGCAGCCTGCAAGGCTGCGACATCAGAAAACACGCAAGCTCCCCCAAGCGTTTGCAACGTTCTGTTCTACGGGATCCATATCCCAATTCTGTCGTCAGGGGCAGCTGCGAAATCGAACCAGTGAATCTTTCCGAGACGTCGTCGCCCTTAATTCTCGCTAGGCCTCTGTCGTCGCCGCTCTTAATTGTCGCTAGGCTTCTGTCGACGCGTCGGTTCCTATCCACCTATGATTTCAAACCCTTCTTCCTGCGGGAAGAGTTTCGCACGCAACAACACCTGTTTGTGGCTTTCGCCAAAAAGCTGAACGAGCACAGCTACCTGGGTGGTCATAGGAAAAGAGCTTACGATTTCGTCTCCAGCCGAAGCGGCAAGCTTGAATTGTGCGACTCTAGGTCCTCGACTTCTGTCTTCCCATCCTCGCAGGTAGTATTCACTAGGGTTCTCGATCACGTTCCCATCGATTTTGTATTCCATTACTCCTGTTGTCGAACCGTCGATCCCCTGAATTTCGAGGTCCCAGATTACCAGTCCGCGTCTATTCCAATTCACGATGCGAACTACAATCTGCTCATGGTCCTCAAGATCCAGCGTGATATCCATGGTAGGGGATGCGTCGCCGAGCTGAAACTCAGTCTGTTTCCTTTGCTCTTCAATCTGCCGGTAAAGCGGATAAATTGTGAGCGCGCCTACCAGAACAGCCAAATACCCCGCCGAAGATCCATACCATTCGCGGAAACACTCGCCAGCCGTTTCGTCGGCGCCGCAGAGATCTGCGAAATCCCAGTGGTACGTGAACCACATCGCCAGTAGGATTGCGGCAAACATCGCAATCGCCACGGCGACTGCCCAAGTCCCGTCCTTCCAAAACCCACCCATCATTCCGCAATATCACGACGGGCGATCACTTGTGAACAGGGTCAAGTGCTTACTGACCAGTTCAAAGTTCTTTCGGCTTGTCCGCATCTGTTTGAAGTAGGAGGAAATTCCAACCCGGCTTTGCATAGCCTGTCACGCGGGAGATCGCAGGTTCTAGCCGTATGAGCTTCGGCACTGACGAATCGAACTTCAACCTCTCGCCAGCAGCGCCTCGACCTCCTGCAGCGTTGGCATGGACGGCGCGGTGCCCCGGCGCGTCACCGAGATGCCGGCGACGGCGCAGGCGAAGCGCACCGCCTGCAGGGGTTCCATCGCCCTCGACAGCGCCGCAGCCAGGCCGCCATTGAAGGCGTCGCCCGCACCCGTGGTCTCGATGACCGGGCCGGCGGCGACCGCTGCGACATGCTCGGAACGGTCGGCCGTGTGCAGCAGTGCGCCCTTTTCGCCGAGCGTCACGATGACAGCGCCCACGCCCTTCTCGAGCAGGCTGTCGGCGGCACGGCGGGCATCGTCGATGGAGGATACCTTGATGCCGGTCAGTTCCTCGGCCTCAGTCTCGTTCGGCGTGACATAGTCGCAAAGCGTGTAGATACGGTCCGGAAGCCTGGCCGCCGGCGCCGGGTTGAGGATGGTGGTCACCCCTGCCCCGCGCGCGATCTCCAGCGCCCCCAGCGCCGCCTCGATCGGCTGTTCGAGCTGGGTGACGAAAACGCCGGCCGCGCGGATCAGGCCGGCATTTGCCTCGATATCGGCGGGCGAGATCAGCATCGCCGCACCAGGGCTGACGATGATCGCGTTGTTGCCGCTCGTCTCCTCGATGAAGATATAGGCGGCACCGGTGTAGCTTTCCGGCGTGTCGATGACGGCGCTCTTCACGCCGGCGTGCGACCAGGTCTGTCTCGCCATATCGGCAAAGGGATCGACGCCGAGGCGGGTAAGGAAGGTGACATCGGCGCCGAGCCGGCCGGCTGCCACCGCCTGGTTCGAGCCCTTGCCGCCTGGGCCGAGCGTGAAGGACGTGCCCAGGATCGTCTCGCCCATGCGCGGCTGGCGGGCGGCGCGGTAGGCCGTATCGGCGACGAAGACGCCCAATATGACAACCGGCTTCATGACGATCGGTTTCGCCGGCATGCCGCTACTCCGCATCCGGCGGCACGACGCCCTTGCGGAACGCAAAACAGCCATAGAAGCGGCGCTCGCCGGTCTGGATGACGCAATAGGCCTTCTTGGCGCGTTCGTAGAAGGCGTAGCGCTCGACCGAGATCATCGGCCAGGCCTTGCTCTCGGCGGCATCGATCTCTTTTTGCACTTCCTGCTGCACGGCGGGAATGTCGTCCGGCTTGCCGACGATCTCCATGCGCGCGGCCGCGTCGTCGACGAAGGTGTCCAGCGGATAGAGCGACAGTACCGCTTTGACCACGTCGGCCGCCGACGCATCGATGCGCAGCAGCCGGCCAAGCACGGTCTGGCGCGCCACCGAATCGGACGGGAAATTGGTGTCGGCGATAATCAGATCGTCACCGTGGCCCATCGCCCGCAGCGCCTGCAGCACATCGGCATTGAGCAGCGGATTGATTCCTTTGAGCATGGTATTCCTCGCGAAGTTTGCTGGGGCGAAATCAGAGACGCTTGCCGGTCTCTGCGTCGAAGAGATGCACCTGGTCGAGCCGCGGTTTCAGGTGCAGTGTGTCGCCCGGCTTGAAGTCGTGGCGCTCACGGAACAGCGCCACCATCTCGCCCTCGCCGAAGCGCAGGAACACCAAAGTCTCGGAACCGGTCGGCTCGACCACCGAAATCTTCGCTGGGACACCATCTGGATGGATTTCGAGATGCTCGGGCCGCACGCCGTAGACGACATTGCGGCCATCTTCCACGGTATTGCTCGATGCGATCGGGAACGGCGTCCCGGCGATCTCGACGACGGGCTTGTCGCCCTTGCGCACGACGCCCTTGAGCAGGTTCATCGAGGGCGAGCCGATGAAGCCGGCGACAAACAGATTGGCCGGCCGGTCGAACAATTCCAGCGGCGCGCCGACCTGTTCGATGCGACCGTCGCGCATCACCACGATCTTGTCGGCCATGGTCATGGCCTCGATCTGGTCGTGGGTGACGTAGATGGTGGTGGTCTTCAGTCGTTGGTGCAGTTCCTTGATCTCGGTGCGCATCTGGACACGCAGCTTGGCATCGAGATTGGAGAGCGGCTCGTCGAACAGGAACACCTGCGGGTTGCGCACGATGGCGCGACCCATGGCGACGCGCTGGCGCTGGCCGCCCGAGAGCTGGCGCGGATAGCGCTTGAGGTAGGGGTTGAGGTCGAGGATGTCGGCGGCGCGCTTGACCCGCTCAGTGACCACCGCCGGATCAGTTTTGCGCAGCTTGAGAGCAAAGGCCATGTTCTGCTCGACCGTCTTGTGCGGATAGAGCGCGTAGTTCTGGAACACCATGGCGATGTCGCGCTTGGCCGGCGGCAAATGGTTGACGACGCGCTCGCCGATGGCGATGGTGCCGCCGGAAACCGTTTCCAGCCCGGCCACCATCCTCAGCAGCGTGGACTTGCCGCAGCCGGAAGGCCCGACCAGCACCACGAACTGTCCGTCGGCGATGTCGACGCTGACATCGTGCAGAACCTTGACGGTTCCGAACGCCTTGGCCACATTGCGGATCGCGACTTGAGCCATCATTCCCCCTTCAGTTGCCGTGAAGCTAAACAACGCAAACGGCGAGGGCAAGTCGGTCTCTTATAGATAAAAAACCCATTCACGTTGACACCGCACTTCGTTGTGCGAATAGTGACAGTGCCCGGCTTATGACCCTGTTCCGGGCGCACCGGTACGCTTGTCCGGCACTCAATGCGAGGCGTCGCGGGAGGGAGAATTCGGGCCGCTATTTACGGGAGTCGCTGTCGTTGGGGAACATAATCGGCGCTCCATCATCTGAACCAATTCACGATTGATCTTCTGGGAGGAACGAGATGAAAGTCAGCCTTTATAACCAACTTGTCCGCGCCGGGGCCACCCGCCGCGACGTGCTGAAGGGAGCGGCCAGCATGGCCGCCGTCGCCGCGGCCTCAAGCGCCGGACTTGGTGCCCTGACGCGCCCGGCTGCGGCCGCCGATGACCTGCGCGCGCAGATCCTGCAGATCCCGGGCGTCGGCAAGGGTCAGCCGACCGATGCCGACTTCCAGCAGGTCGGCGAGCTTTGCCTGGGCGCCACCAAGGCCAATGTCAAGGAAGGCGAATTCGCCGGTGTCGAACTCACCTTCATGGGCCTCAACAATCAGAACCTGCACAATGTGCTGTTTCGCGGCTTCCTGAAGCCGTGGGAGACCTATACCGGCGCTAAGATCAACTGGATCGACCTGGCGCAGGCTGACTACAATCCGCGTCTGCAGCAAGCGATCGCTACCAACACTATCGACTTCGATATCGTCGAAATGGGCGCACCGTTCGAAGGCGACGTCTGCGGCAAGGGTCTGACTTCAGAGATGCCCGACTGGGTCAGGACGCAGATCGACATGGACGATCTGGTGGCCTATCTGAAACCCCCCGTCGGCACGTGGAACGGCAAGCAGTATCGTGTGACCGTTGACGGCGACGCGCACAACTTCAATTACCGCACCGATGTGTTCGCCGATGCCGATCTCGCCAAGGCGTGGAAGGATGGGGGCGGCGAAGGCGAATGGGGCGTGCCGAAGACCTGGCAGCAAGTGCAGGCGGTGACCAAGTTCCTAAAGGGCAAGCAAGTGAACGGCCAGGACGTCTATGGCTATCTCGATGCGCCCAAGCCCTGGGGCGGTTTCGGCTTCTACTTCCTTGGCAGCCGCGCCAGCGCTTACGCCAAACATCCCGACGACAAAGCCTGGCTGTTCGATCCGGACACAATGAAACCGCGCGTCAACAACCCGGCCTGGGTCCGCGCGATCCAGGACGTGATCGATGCATTACCTTCCGAACCGCAAGATCAGATCAATGCCGACCCGAACCAGACCTGTTTCTCTCAATTCCTCGGCGGCACCGGGTCGATGCTGGTTTGGTGGGGAGACGCTGGCTCGAACGTCAAAACCAACGACTCGTCGGTTGTAGGCGACGTCACCGGCTTCTCGATTCTGCCGGGCTCGGACGATGTCTATAACTCCAAGACCGGTCAGTGGGACAAGCTCGCCAGCGGCCCGAACCATGCGCCGAACTGCGCCTATCTCGGCTGGGGGGTCTACGTCATGGCGCGCGTTGACAGCGACGAAAAGAAGAAGAAGGCGGCCTGGTCGGCCGCCGCTCATCTCGGCGGCAAGGACCTGTCGCTCTGGTGCGCGGCCTATCCGTCGGGTTTCCAGCCCTACCGCAACTCCCATTTCAACATTCCGGAATGGGTGACGGCCGGCTACGACGAAGCGTTCATAAGCTCATATCTCAAGTCGGAAGCCGACAGTTACAACCATCCGAACGCGGCGATCGAGCCACGTATCCCCGGCATCTTCCAGTACTACAGCGCCGCCGAGGACATTCTGGCCAACACCTTTGCCGGCAAGATGAAGGCACAGGAAGGTGCCGACGCCATCGCCGCCGCCTGGGAGAAGATCACCGACCAGATCGGTCGCGACAACCAGATCAAGCTCTACAAGGCCTCGCTCGGCATGTAGGCTGAGATCGTGAAACTGGTTCGGCGGCGCACAGCCGCCGGACCTCACCTTGATCGGCCTGGCCTCGACCGGCTCGGCCGGTCATCGAGCCTCCTGTGAACGGGCAAGACGCGTGGCTGACCGGACCCTGGCTGACCAGACTCTGTCGACAAGTGAATGGCCGGCAGGCGCCGTGCCATCCGACCTGATACCGCGGAGCCGCAAACGGCTTGGCTGGGCGCTGATGGCTGCCGCGACGCTCGGCCTTCTGGCGGTGATCGCGTTGCAAATCCTCTACAAGAGCGAGGTCGGTACCATCGGCTTCGAGACCTGGCGGCCGGTCGTTTACGCCTATGTGCTGTGGGGTGTCGCACTCGGCATCGGCCAGGTGCTGACGCGCGGCGAGGACGGCCAGCGCGCGCTGTTCTTGCTGCCGGCGCTGCTGTTCACCATTGCCATGGTGATCTTCCCGACGCTGTTCGGCTTCTACATCGCGCTGACCGATTGGAACCTCAGTTCTTTCAGCGGCCGGACGTTCAACGGGCTCGACAATTTCTGGCAGATGCTGAACGACGCCTATTATCGCAACGCGCTGTTCAACATGGTGCTCTACGTGCTGGCGGTGTTGGTCGAATATGTCATCGCCTTCGGCCTGGCGCTGCTGCTCAACGCGCAGATCCGGGCGCGAAAATTCTTCCGCGTCGTCTTCCTGCTGCCGTTGATGCTGTCGCCAGTCGCGGTGTCGTGGATGATCGGCAAGTCGTTGATGGAATACCGCTTCGGGCCTGCCGCAACGCTGGCGCGGCAACTCGGCTGGGAAAACCCGGCCTTCTTCTCCAACCCGATCACCGCCCGCATCTCGATCATGGTGCTCGACGCGTGGACCTTCATCCCGTTCATGATGATCATGCTGCTCGCCGGCCTGCAGGCGATGTCGCGCGAGGTGCTCGAGGCGGCGCGTGTCGATGGCGCCACCGCCTGGCAGACTTTCTGGCAAGTCACCTTCCCGCTGATGCTGCCGGTGTCGGTGACGGCGGTCATCCTGCGCATCATCTTCAAGCTGAAGCTCGCCGATATCATCATCACTGTCACCTCCGGCGGCCCGGGCGGCGCGACTGATTCGGTGTCGAGCTTCATCTACCGCGAATATCGCGACCGCTCGAATGTCGGCTACGGCACGATGCTGGCGATGGCCTATTTGGTCATCATCATTGTCTTCGTGACCTGGCTACTGAAATTCGCCAGCCGCTTCGTGCGCAACGTCAACTGATCGGGCCGGCAAGATGAGCGTTCAAACCACCGACTTTGCCGCCTCCGAAATCCGCTCGCCGGCGGCGTTCTTCGCCAACCGCGCCTTCATCTACGGTGCCCTCATCTTCTGGGCCTTCATCTGCCTGTTTCCAATCTATTGGACGATAACCACCTCGTTCAAGACCGCGGTCGACGTCACCCAGGGCCATCTGATCCCGTTCGTCGATTTCAAACCCGACTGGAAGGGCTGGCGTTCGCTTGGCCTGTCGCCGGACTCGATCTTTCGGACGTCGACGGTGCGCGACGAATTCATCAAGCGCTTCATGAATTCGGTCATCACTTCGGTCGGCGCGTCGACCCTCGCCATCGTCATCGGCAGCCTCGCCGCCTATGGGCTGACCCGCTATCGTTACAAGTTCGCCTGGTTCAGGAACGAGGACATTTCCTTCTTCTTCCTGTCGCAGTTGATCCTGCCGCCGGTGGTATTGGCCCTGCCCTTCCTCGTGCTCTACCGGGAAGTCGGCCTGCTCGACACGCGCGTCGGGCTGATCCTGCTCTACACGCTGATGGTACTGCCGATCGTCATCTGGATCATGCGCGACCAGTTCAATTCGATCCCTGTCGAGCTGGAGGAGGCAGCACTCGTCGATGGCCTGTCGATCTGGGGTGCCTTCTTGCGCATCGTCATGCCGATCGCGCTGCCGGGCATGGTCGCGGCCTTCATCCTGGCGATGGTGCTGTGCTGGAACGAGTATTTCTTCGCCGCGCTTTTGACCTCGACCGATGCCAAGACCATTCCTGTCATGGTGGCGAGCCAGACCGGCTCACAAGGCATCAACTGGTGGTCGATGGCAGCGCTTGCCACCGCGGCCATCACACCGCTCGCCGTCATCGGCATTGCGCTCGAGCGTTACCTGATCATGGGCATGACGGCGGGCGCGGTGAAATAGGCGATGGCCAACAAATACTGGTTCGCACGCAACAGGCGCGGCAGCGGCTACGCCAAAGGCGTGATGCCGATCAGTTGGGAAGGCCGGGCCGTAGTCGCCGGTTTTGTGATGGCGATGATTGCCGGCGGCTTGATCATGCTGCTTCTCGGCCTCTACGCGAACCTGATGGCACTCGGCATCGTGATTTACGTCCTGCTGGCTATCTGCGGCGCCGGCACGTTCATCTGGGCTGCGGCGACCAAGGTCGATCCCGAAAAGACCATGGCCGACTATCAGGCGGAAAGGCTAAGAGCCCGGTCGTCCGGGATCTAGACAGCACCTAACCCAAAAGTGTTGCCCGCAAATGATCGAGGATCATGGCAACCCCTTTTTGCCCCAGTTCCGCCGAGGCTTCGGGCGCACTTGCCGTGTACCAGCCGGTGTTGTCGGCGAAGCGGCCCGCATCCACCGCTTCCGGGCACAGCGCCAGCATCAGTGACGTCTCGCCGGTGCCGGCATGGTCGAACGGGTACTGGCTGTGCATTGAAGCCGGCATCAGCGGATGCACCTGTACCCAGTTGAAGAAATTGCTGCCCTCGGCGTGCTCGGCATAATAGTCAGCCATCGCCGCAGAGCCCCACCAGCCTTCGCCGCGTTCTTTCTCCAGGAAGCGGAAGATCGCTTGTCGGCCGGCGGCCTTGAAGGCGAGATCGGTTGGCATGCCGGCAGCAAAATTCTCGGTTTGGTGGTGAATGATGGCGTGGATGTTGCGGAAGCCAATGCGCAGCAAGCTGTAGAACAATTCTTCCGCAAATGGCGCCAGCACATTGCCGCCGACCTGCACCGAGCCGCTGCCTTCCGGCGCCGCAACGGCATAGCTTGCCGCGCCGTAATAGAAGGGCGGCAGAATGACGATTTCGGCCTCCGTTTCGAACAGTTCCAGGCTCTTGACCACGGCCAGCGTGTCCATGCCGACGGCCATGTGCTCGCCGTGATATTCGAGCACACCGAGCGGCAACACGACCGGCCGGTTCTCGGCGATCGCCTTGCGGATCTGGTGCGGCAGCATCAGTTCGTAGCGCATGACACCTACTCCATATTGGTGTGGCGGGCGCGCATCGCTTCCGGCGAGACGCCGGTCAGATCCCTGAGCTTCAGCACCATCACTTCGAAGAGGACGAACAGCGCGCCTTCGAACACCGAGCCCATCGGCAGGACGGATGTCTTTTCCGGACCCTGGTCGTCGGCCATGGTCTGAGCCGGGATAAGCAGCGTGAAGTCGGCCAGCTTCGCGGCAGTGCTGTCGGCTTGCGCGGTGAGCAGCAGGACGACGGCACCGGCCTCGCGCGCGACCCGCATCAAGGTCAGCACCGTCGATGTCTCGCCCGGGCCGGAGCTGGCGAGGAAGACATCGCCCGCGCCCAGCGGCGGCGTGGTCATGTCGCCGACGACCGACACCGGCAGACCGAGATGGTAGAGCCGCATGGCAAAACCCTGGACCTGCAGCGCCTCGCGGCCGCAGCCATAGGTGACGATCTTTTTCGCGCCGGCCAAGATGGCGCAAGCCGCGTCAATGCGGCTTTCGTTGATACGCTCCAGCACGGTGCCAAGCTCGCTCAGCGCAATCCCAAACAGGTTTTCGCCGTCGTCCGTCATGACATTTGCACCAGCTTGCAGGTACCGGAGAACCACATGAACATCTCAGTCACATTTGCCCCGAACAGCTTGTTTTCATTCATGCTATCACCGCGAAAATTGGTGTCCAACGACACGCAGTGCTTTTGATGCGCTACAGCCGTGATAGTGTCACGGCAAATCGTAAATGAGGAAACGACAGCATATGAAGACACGGCATTTCGACCGCATCGGCAATGGCGGCATCAACTTCACCGAGCTCGGCTTCGGCACCGCGCCGCTCGGCAATCTCTATCGCGCCGTGTCCGATGAGGATGCCAATGCCACGCTGGAGGCGGCATGGCGGGTCGGCTGCCGCTACTACGACACAGCACCGCTCTATGGGCTCGGCCTCGCAGAAACGCGGCTTAATCCGTTCCTGCGTTCGAAGAGGCGCGACGACTACGTGCTGTCGAGCAAGGTCGGGCGCATCATGCGCGCCTGCCCGCCGGAACAGCGCACCGGCATCGGCAAGTTCTTCGACACGCCGTCGCGCCGCGAGGTCTACGACTACAGCTATGACGGCATCATGCGCTCGTTCGAAGCCTCGCTGGAACGGCTCGGCGTCGACCGCATCGACATCCTCTTCGTGCACGATGTCGACATCTTCACCCATGGCAGCAAGGAAGCCTCGGACCAGCGCATCCAGGAATTCATGAGCTCGGGCTACTATGGATTGCTGGCACTGCGCGACCAGGGCGTGATCAAGGCGTTCGGCGGCGGCATCAATGAGTGGCCGGTTGCCCAGACGCTGGCCGAGCGCGGCGATTTCGACCTGTTCCTGCTTGCCGGGCGCTATACGCTGCTGGAGCAGGAGGCGCTGCAGTCTTTCCTGCCTCTATGCCAGCAACGCGGCATCGGCATCGTTCTCGGCGGGCCGTACAATTCCGGCATCCTGGCAACCGGGCCGAAGCCCGGCGCCTACTACAATTATTCGGAGGCGCCGCAGGATATCATCGACCGCGTCACCCGCATCGAGGCCGTCTGCAAGCGCCACGGCGTGCGCCTGATCGAGGCGGCACTGCAGTTCCCGCTGCTGCATCCTTCGGTCGTGTCGGTAGTCCCGGGCGGCCAGCGGCCGGGCGAAGTCGAAAGCAATCGCTCGCTGCTCGACACAAAACTGCCATCGGCGCTGTGGGCCGATCTCAAGAAAGAAGGCTTGATGCGCACGGATGCGCCGACGGCATAGCGCCGCCTTTCCAACGACCTGCGGGCACAGAAAAGAAAAACCGGATATGCCGGCTTTTCTTTTCTCTGAAAGACTTTAGGAGGGCGCTTAGTTGACCGCGTCCTTGAGGCCCTTGCCGGCCGAGAACTTCGGCACGGTGCGCGCCGGGATCTTCACTTCCGCACCGGTCTGCGGATTGCGGCCGGTCGACGCGGCGCGTTTTGACACGGTGAAATTTCCGAAGCCGACAAGCCGGACATCGCCGCCCTTTTTCAGTTCGCCGGTGATGACGGAAAACACCGCATCAACCGCCGACTGCGCGTCACCCTTCGAAATACTCGCGGCATCGGCGACAGCGGACACCAGTTCGTTCTTGTTCATAAAAATTCCCTTCCATGAGAAAACCGGAACACTCGACTCATCCGGCAGGAAACGGACTTTAGAAAGAAGCGCTCCGCCAACCAAGTCGAAAAGCGCCAAGAAAGTCGAAAAAAGCCCGGAAATCCGGGGTTCTTCACATGAAAAAGCCGGGCTCAAGGCCCGGCTCTCTCTTTGTGCATTGCAACTTTAGCAAGAACTAATGCGCCAGCGATTTACCAGCCTCGTCTCCGACATCGACCACGGCCGGCGCATTGACGGGTTCGACCCACTGGATCGGTTCCGGCATGCGCACCAGCGCATGGCGCAACACTTCGCCAACGCGTGAGACCGGAATGATCTCCATGCCGCTCTTCACGTTCTCCGGAATCTCCGCCAGATCCTTGGCGTTCTCTTCCGGGATCAGCACCTTCTTGATGCCGCCGCGCAGTGCGGCAAGCAGCTTTTCCTTAAGGCCGCCGATCGGCAGCACCCTGCCGCGCAGCGTGATCTCGCCGGTCATCGCCACATCGGCCTTGACCGGGATACCGGTCAACACCGAGACGATCGCCGTCGCCATCGCCACGCCAGCCGACGGTCCGTCCTTAGGCGTTGCGCCTTCTGGCACGTGCACGTGGATATCGCGCTTGTCGAACAGCGGCGGCTCGACGCCGAAATCGATGGCCCGCGAGCGGACGTAAGAGGCCGCCGCCGAGATCGATTCCTTCATCACGTCGCGCAGATTGCCGGTCACCGTCATGCGGCCCTTGCCGGGCATCATGACGCCTTCCACCGTCAACAGCTCGCCGCCGACTTCCGTCCAGGCGAGCCCGGTGACCACGCCGACCTGATCGTCGCTCTCGACCTGGCCGAAGCGAAAGCGCGGAACACCAAGGTAATCGGCAAGATTGTCCGCCGTGATGTTGATCGTCTTCTTCTTTGTCTTCAGGATCTCGGTCACCGCCTTGCGCCCGAGCTTCATCAGCTCGCGCTCCAGGCTCCTGACGCCCGCTTCACGGGTGTAGGTCTGGATGATGCCGCGGATCGCGTCCTCGCCGACGGAGAACTCCTTCGGCTGCAACGCGTGATCGCGGATCACCTTGGGCATCAGGTGACGCTTGGCGATTTCGATCTTCTCGTCCTCGGTGTAACCGGCGATACGGATGATCTCCATGCGGTCCATCAAGGGCGCAGGGATGTTCAGCGTGTTCGCCGTCGTCACGAACATCACGCTCGACAGGTCGTATTCGACCTCGAGGTAATGGTCCATGAACGTCGAGTTCTGCTCGGGATCGAGCACCTCGAGCAAAGCCGATGACGGATCGCCGCGGAAATCCTGGCCCATCTTGTCGATCTCGTCGAGCAGGAAGAGCGGGTTGGATTTCTTCGCCTTCTTCATCGACTGGATGACCTTGCCGGGCATCGAGCCGATATAGGTGCGGCGGTGACCACGGATCTCGGCCTCGTCGCGCACGCCGCCCAGCGCCATGCGGATGAACTCACGACCGGTCGCCTTGGCGATCGACTTGCCGAGCGAGGTCTTGCCGACGCCGGGAGGTCCGACGAGGCACAGGATCGGCCCCTTCAGCTTCTTCTGGCGGCTCTGCACGGCGAGGTATTCGACGATGCGGTCCTTGACCTTGTCGAGGCCGAAATGATCCGTATCGAGCACGTTCTGGGCAAAGGCCAGATCCTGCTTGACCTTGGAGTTCCTGCCCCACGGGATCGACAGCAGCCAGTCGAGATAGTTGCGCACGACGGTCGATTCAGCCGACATCGGCGACATCGTCCGCAGCTTCTTCAGTTCGGCTTCCGCCTTTTCGCGGGCCTCCTTGGAGAGCTTGGTCTTCTTGATGCGCGCCTCGATCTCGGCGGCCTCGTCGCGGCCGTCCTCGCCTTCGCCGAGCTCCTTCTGGATCGCCTTCATCTGCTCGTTGAGGTAGTATTCGCGCTGCGTCTTCTCCATCTGGCGCTTGACGCGCGAGCGGATGCGCTTCTCGACCTGGAGCACCGAGATTTCGGCTTCCATGAAGCCCATCGCCTTCTCCAGCCGTTCCTTGACGGAAAGCGTGGCGAGCATCTCCTGCTTCTCGGGGATCTTGATGGCAAGATGCGAAGCGACCGTGTCGGCGAGCTTGGAATAGTCGTCGATCTGGCTGGCGGCACCCACCACTTCGGGCGAGATCTTCTTGTTCAGCTTGACGTAGTTCTCGAAGTCGGTGACGACGGAACGGGCCAGCGCCTCGACCTCGACCTCTTCCTCTTCCGGTTCGACCAGCGCCGCAGCACGGGCCTCATGGAAGTCGGGACGGTCGGTGAACGCGACGATTTTCGCGCGCGAGGCGCCTTCGACCAGCACCTTCACGGTGCCGTCCGGCAGTTTCAGCAACTGCAGCACATTGGCGAGCGTGCCGATGTCAAAGATGGCATCGGGCTCCGGATCGTCGTCGGCGGCATTCATCTGGGTCGCAAGCAGGATCTGCTTTTCCTGACCCATCACTTCTTCCAGCGCCTTGATCGACTTTTCACGCCCGACGAAGAGCGGAACGATCATGTGCGGGAACACCACGATGTCGCGCAGTGGGAGGACTGCGAAGACGCCGTCGCTGGGAGCCTTGGATAATTTGGCCATTGTCCAACCTTTCATGTCGCGGCCGCCAATCGGCCAACCGCGAATCTCATATTAACGACCGGGGATCGTTCCGCCTACCACCGTTTGTGACGGGAGTTTTACAGCACAGAATTCGGCACCACGGCCTTCTGCCTTTAGTTGGAGGCACGGCGGGTAAAGATCAAGGGTCAACACGGTCCGTCCCTCCAATCCGCAGCCATTACGCGGCGCCGTACGCAGTGTGCGACAGCAAAACGGCGCCCTGCGGCGCCGTTTCAGAAAAATCCATTGCCGGCTCACGTCAGGCGCTGACGTTGCCCTTCTTTTCCTTCTGCTCGGAATAGATGTAGAGCGGCCTGGCGTTGCCTGACACCACCTCTTCCGAAATAACCACTTCGCGCACGCCTTCGAGCGCCGGCAGCTCGAACATGGTGTCGAGCAGAATCGCTTCCATGATCGAACGCAGGCCGCGCGCGCCGGTCTTGCGCTCGATGGCGCGCTTGGCGATCGCCGACAGCGCGTTCTCGTGGAAGGTCAGGTCAACATTCTCCATCTCGAACAGCCGCTGATACTGCTTGACCAGCGCGTTCTTCGGTTCGGTCAGGATCTGGATCAGTGCCGGCTCGTCGAGATCCTCCAGCGTCGCCAAGACAGGCAGACGGCCTACGAACTCGGGAATGAGGCCGAACTTCAACAGATCCTCAGGCTCGACCAGGCGGAAAACATCGCCGGTGCGGCGATCCTCGGGCGAAGCGACGATGGCGCCGAAACCGATCGAGGTCTTCCTGCCACGATCCGAGATGATCTTGTCCAGGCCGGCGAAAGCGCCGCCGCAGATGAACAGGATGTTGGCGGTGTCGACCTGCAGGAATTCCTGCTGCGGATGCTTCCGGCCGCCCTGCGGCGGCACGGAGGCGACAGTGCCTTCCATGATCTTCAAAAGTGCCTGCTGCACGCCCTCGCCCGACACATCGCGGGTGATCGAGGGATTGTCCGACTTGCGCGAGATCTTGTCGATCTCGTCGATATAGACAATGCCGCGCTGGGCTCGCTCGACATTGTAGTCGGCCGACTGCAACAGCTTCAGGATGATGTTCTCGACGTCCTCGCCGACATAGCCGGCCTCGGTCAGCGTCGTCGCGTCAGCCATGGTGAAGGGAACGTCGATGATGCGGGCCAGCGTCTGCGCCAGCAGCGTCTTGCCGCAACCGGTAGGGCCGATCAGCAGGATGTTCGACTTCGCCAGCTCGACGTCGTTGTTCTTGCCGGCATGGGCGAGGCGCTTGTAGTGGTTGTGGACGGCCACCGATAGCACACGCTTGGCGTAGGGCTGGCCGATGACGTAGTCGTCGAGAACCTTGAGGATTTCCTGCGGGGTCGGCACACCCTCGCGCGACTTCACCATCGAGGTCTTGTTCTCCTCGCGGATGATGTCCATGCACAGTTCGACGCATTCGTCGCAGATGAACACCGTCGGCCCGGCGATCAGCTTGCGCACTTCATGCTGGCTTTTGCCGCAAAACGAGCAATAAAGCGTGTTCTTGGAATCACCGCTGTTGTTGCCGACCTTGCTCATTTTCATGTCCTTTCATGGCCGCCCGCCGATGGTCTGGTTGAAAGGGCGCATATTCAATCTATCGCGGGAATCCGCCGCCGCCAGTGCCCCGGCTCCCGCAACGCATTCCGTACGAAACACAAATCGGAAAACGGGGCAATGATTCGAACAACCCCACGCAAAGCTAAGCCGTCGAAAATCAACATAGCCTTAACGTAGGCAATTGCACCCGTCGAGGGAACAGCCAATTGTGGCCGAAATGCCGCAAGCTGCGCCAAAAGCGCGTGATCCCGCCACTCACTGCCACCGCGGGGCCACCGCGTGCCTATAAGGCAATACCTTCGACCGGCTCACGTGACGAAATGACCTTGTCGATGAGGCCGAAATCCCTGGCCTCGTCGGCAGTCATGAAATGGTCACGGTCGAGCGTTTTTTCAATCTCATCGTAGCTCTTGCCGGTGTGCTTGACGTAAACCTCGTTGAGGCGGCGCTTCAGCTTGATGATGTCCTGGGCATGGCGCTCGATATCGGAGGCCTGGCCCTGGAAGCCGCCGGACGGCTGGTGGACCATGATGCGGGCGTTCGGCGTCGCAAAGCGCATGTCCTTGTGGCCCGCCGTCAAGAGCAGCGATCCCATCGATGCGGCCTGGCCGATGCACAGCGTCGACACGGCAGGCTTGATGAACTGCATGGTGTCGTAGATCGCCATGCCGGAGGTGACGACGCCGCCGGGCGAGTTGATATAAAGGTTGATTTCCTTCTTCGGATTCTCCGCCTCGAGGAACAGCAGCTGCGCGCAGACCAGCGTCGCCATGCCGTCCTCGACCGGGCCGGTGATGAAAATGATGCGCTCCTTGAGGAGCCGCGAGAAAATGTCATAGGCCCGCTCGCCGCGATTGGTCTGTTCGACCACCATCGGAACGAGGTTCATGTAGGTTTCGACGGGGTTCTTCATGGACTATCCCTTTTTGAGGATGGGATTCCGGCGCCGGAGATTTGCAATCGGGCAGAATCGGTTCTGGATCGTTATTGTGTAAATAGGATGCCGGCTCACCCTAGCGCAAGGCCGCCTCTCCTAGCCATCCGGTTAAGTCGAATCAAGGTTTCCAAACCAAGTTTCGCCCGTCGCCGTGCCGGCAGCCCTCTCCTGCCGCCGGAAGGGACGCTCATGCTTGGCCGTTGTTTAGCAGTTTCTTAACCGCATCGCTTAACGAAAAGCGGTGAAACCGCTTTTTCCAGCCGCGGCTTGCCCTACAATCCAACGTTGAACCCGCTTCACGCAGTTCAAACAGGGGGAGTGCGATGATCAGGAAAACTGCTTCCTTGGCTCTTACCGGCATCGCCGTACTCGGCATGGCATCCGAAACGGCTGCCAGCGGACGCGCGGTTGAATGCTACGAGAAGGTCAACCGGCCGGCCGTCTACGACACGGTCTATGAGGACGTGCTCGTCAGTCCGGCCGGCCAGCAGGTGGAATACGAGGCGCCAATCTACGGGACGCGCGAGCGCGTGGTGCAGATCGCGCCGGCGCGCGTCAGCTACGAGATCGTGCCCGCCATCACCCGCACCATCTACCGGTCCGTGAAGGTAGACGATGGCGGCTATTCCTGGGGCATCATTCATGGCCGCAAGGTGCTGTGCAAGGTCAGGCACAAGGCGCGCTATGAACGCGTGGCCGAGGTCGTCGTGGTTGAGCCGGAACGCCGGCGGCGCGTTGTCCTCCCCGCCGAATACGAGAGCGTCGCCGAAGAGGTGCTCGTGCGGCCGGAGCAACGGCGCATCATCGACATTCCGGCGTCTTATCAGACAGTGGCGCGCCGCGTGGTGGTCAGGGAGGGCTCATCCAGCTGGCGGCGCGTGCATATTCCGAGGCATTGCCGATACTAGGCGCTCAGGCCGCCTCCGCCCTGAGCCATTTCTTCAGGCCGTCGACATCGCCATTGCCGACGCAGGCCGCAACCCTTCTGCCAACTGCCGCGCCGAACTTGTAGCCGTGGCCGGAGCAGGCCGAGACGACCAGGCATCTGCCTTTCTGGTGGGCCAGAAATTTCTCGTCGGCGGTGAAGGTGTAGGCGCAGGTGACCACTTCGGTGACCTTGTACTCCTCGATACGGGCAATCGGCGGCGAAAACAGATTGCGGATCGCCTCACCCTCGCCCGGTACCGGTTGACGGTTCCAGTCGGCATCGCTGGTCGGTACTCGGTGCAGGCCTGAGCCGAACTTCATGCCGGCGCCGCCGGAGGGCGGGATCACGTAGCCGTCGACGGAGCCACCGACGTCGAGCACAACCGGTGCTGCCTGCCAGGCTGCCTTCAGGTCCACTGGCGGTTCGACATAGGCGAGCGCGGTGCGCCAGGTTTTCAGCTCGCCATCCAGCTCCGGGAACAGTTTTAGCACCCAGGCGCCGGCGGCGACGACGATCCGGTCGGCCTGCATCGTCTCGCCGCTCGCAAGCACGACATGTCCGGCGTCGGCGTCGATCTCGACCACCTTGCTGTTTTCGTAGACATTGGCGCCGTTCGCGCGCAGCCATCTGGCGAGGCCCGAGGCGATCTTGCGGCAGTGCAAGGCGCCACCGTCCGGTGAAAAATACGCATAGCGAAATGAACCTGGTTCCAGGAACGGCCAGCGTTCGACCGCGGCATCCGGCTCGAACAATTCGAACGGGTAGTTCCCGGTTTCCATGCCTTCGCGGTATTCCTCGGCCTCATCTCCCGGCTCGCGCGAAATACAGATGAAACCGCGTGGATCGAGATGGCTTTCACCGAGATCGGACCACATCTCGTCCCAAGCTTGATAGGCTTCGGTGATCAGCCGGCCGTAGCCCGTCCTGGCCCGATAGGCGCGGCGAATGATGCGATGGTGGTCGCCGGAGGCGGCGAGCGGATTGGGGATCGGTTCCTGCTCGACGATCGAGACGAGGTGACCGGCCTTGACCAGCGACCACGCCGTGGAAAGCCCGGCAATGCCTGCACCGACCACGATCACATTCATGAAAACCGTCCTTCCACAACCGCTTTGGTGGCTCACCTCACGGGAGGGCCAACATACGGTCTGGCACCAGACTGGCAAGCCTTGGAGCGCGCGCGTCCTTCGACGCGCAAAGGACGCTCCAACACTTGAATCTGCGCATGATCCTTTCCGAAAACCGATTCCGGTTTTCGGGGTCATGCGCTAATGGTCTGGCATGACCGAATTGAAGCCGCCGTACCTTGCCTTTGATCCAGCCACCCGCCGACTGCGGCTCGATCCGCACGAGCCGGCTTTTTTTCAGGACCCTTACGAAGCCTACGCTTACCTGCACGGTGCATCGAGCGCCATCTTCTGGGAAGAATTTGGTTTCTGGTGCTTTGGCGGCTTCGACGACGTCAACCGTCTGCTGCGCGATCGCCGCTTCGGCCGGCAGAACCCGGCCGGCATTCCGGACAGCCGGGGCATCGGCCAGGATCGCACGCATCTCAGCGCCTTCGACGGCATCGAGGCCAATTCGATGCTGGAGCTGGAACCGCCCGTCCACACACGGCTCAGAACGCTGGTCAACCGCGCCTTCGTCTCGCGCCAGGTCGAGCGGCTCAGGCCGCGCGTCGAGGCGCTGGCCAACGAACTGATCGACCGTTTCGAACCAGGGGAAGTCGACCTGCTGCCGGCGTTCGCAGCTCCCTTGCCGATCACCATCATTGCCGAGATGCTCGGCGTACGGGTCGACATGGGTCCGCAGCTGCTCGACTGGTCGCATCGGATGGTCGCCATGTACATGCATGGCCGCACCCGCGAGACGGAGGACACGGCCAATCGCGCCGCGCGCGACTTTTCGAATTTTTTGCGCGGCTACGTCGCCGAGCGGCGAAAGAGGCCGGGCGAGGATCTTCTGTCGCTGCTGATTGCGGCACAGGAGGATGGCCAGAAACTGTCGGAGGACGAACTGGTGTCCTCAGCAATCCTTTTGCTCAATGCCGGCCATGAGGCAACTGTCCACCAAACCGGCAATGCGGTGCACTCGATCCTTGCGCAAGGCGGCGACCCACGCCGCTTCTTCGCCTCGCCGGAAGCAACAGCCGCGACAGTCGAAGAGTGCCTGCGGTACGACGCGCCACTGCACATGTTCACGCGCTACGCCTATCAGGAGGTCGAGGCCGGGCCTGGGATCATCGTTCAGCCGGGCGAGACAATCGGTCTGCTGCTCGGCATGGCCAATCACGACCCGGTGGCCTTTGCCGAGCCCTTCGCCTTCAGGCCGGACCGCGCCGACCAGAAGAACGTATCGTTCGGCGCCGGCATCCATTTCTGCATCGGCGCGCCGCTCGCCCGGCTCGAATTGCAGGTGTCGCTGAAAACCTTGTTCGAGCGCTTGCCGCGGTTGCATCTTGCCGAACAGCCGCGCTTCCAAGACAGCTATCATTTCCATGGGCTGGAAACGCTCGCCGTGCGCTTTTGAGCATTCGGTCCGGCAGGCTCAGCCGCAAGGGTGATCAAAGCTTGATCACATACTCCTTGCGAGTCGTTTCAAGCACTTCCCAGCTGCCCTTAAAGCCCGGCCTCAGCACGAAACTATCGCCGGCCCCGACAGTGCGCGCATCGCCGCCGTCTTCGGCGATCACCGAGACCCCTGACAGGATGTGGCAGAACTCCCATTCATCATACTCGATGCGCCATTTGCCTGGCGTCGCTTCCCAAATGCCGGCATAGAGGCCGCCGTCCTGTTCCTCGACATTCCAGGTGCGGAATTTCGGATCGCCCGAAATCAGGCGATCCGGCGCCGGTGCGCCAAGTTCCGGTGCGACGGTGTCGACGCCGACGGAAAGAAATCTCGGCGTGGTCATGGCGATCAGACCTTGGCGAGAGCCTGTTCCAGATCGGCGACGATGTCGTTGACGTCCTCGATGCCGACCGAAAGCCTGACCGTGTCCGGCCCTGCTCCCGCGTTGATCTTCTGCTCGTCGGAAAGCTGGCGATGCGTGGTCGACGCTGGGTGGATGACCAGCGACTTGGTGTCGCCGACATTGGCCAGGTGCGAGAACAGTTCGAGCGCTTCGACGAACTTGATGCCCGCCGCGTAGCCGCCCTTCAACCCGAAGGTGAACACCGCGCCGGCGCCGAGCGGCGAGTACTTCTTCTGCAACGCATTGTTCTTGTCGTCGGGCAGGCCGGGATAGGACACCCAAGCAACCTTGGGGTGGTTGGAGAGCCACCCGGCGACCGCCACCGCATTGTCGCAGTGGCGCTGCATCCTGAGCGGCAAGGTTTCCAGACCGGTCAGGATAAGGAATGCATTGAACGGCGAAATCGCCGCGCCGATGTCGCGCAGGCCGAGCACGCGCGCGGCGATGGCGAAGGCGAAATTGCCGAAGGTCTCATGCAGGACGAGGCCGCCATATTCGGGGCGCGGCACCGACAGCATCGGATATTTGCCCGACTTCGACCAGTCGAACGTGCCGCCGTCGACAATGGCGCCGCCGATCGAATTGCCATGGCCGCCGATGAACTTCGTCAGCGAATGCACGACGATGTCGGCGCCATGCTCGATTGGCCGCAGCAGGTAGGGCGAGGCCAGCGTGTTGTCGACAATCAGCGGCAGGCCGTGCTTGCGGGCAATGTCGCCGATCTTCTCGATATCGACGAAGACGCCGCCCGGATTGGCCAGGCTTTCGATGAAGATCGCCTTGGTCCTGTCGTCGATCTGGCTCTCGAAGGTCGAGATGTCATTGGTGTCGGCCCAGCGCACCTGCCAACCGAAATTCTTGAAGGCGTGGCCGAACTGGTTGATCGAGCCGCCGTAAAGCTTTGTCGCTGAAACGAAATTGTCGCCGGGCTGCATCAGATTGTGGAAGACCAGCACCTGCGCGGCATGGCCGGAGGCGACCGCAAGGCCTGCCGTGCCGCCTTCGAGTGCCGCGATGCGCTCTTCCAGCACCGCCTGTGTCGGGTTCATGATGCGGGTGTAGATGTTGCCGAACGCCTTCAGCCCGAACAGCGAGGCGGCATGGTCGGCATCGTCGAAGACGAAGGAGGTCGTCTGGTAGATCGGCGTCGCTCGCGCCCCAGTCGCCGGATCCGGCTTGGCGCCGGCATGGACGGCGAGCGTGTTGAACCCGGGCGTGCGCTGAACCATGTCGATATTCCTCTCCTGCCCACTGATACGGCCGGCATTGTTGGCCGATCATTGGCGCGAATGCAAAGGAGAAAAATTCCAGCCGACTTGTTCCTTCGGTGCAACCGGCTCGGGCATCGCGGGCTGAGGAGAATGGATTTGCGCCTCGCAAAAGATTGGGCCGGCGTGGCTCCCCGCCACAAGCCTGCTTCGCCGGCTCGCCACCCCGCGAAGCCGCCGCCTTCTTCCATAAGCCATCCGTAAGTCCGGCTCTGTCAGCCTGCGCGTCGGCAGCAATTTACTGCCTCCGACCATGGCAACAACCATGGGACTCCCAAGCATCCGCTGATGGACAAAGGCGATTATTCAAGGAGTATCTCAATGACGCTGCTGATCAATCTGCAAAGCATCAAGTGCCTCAACGAGACCAACGAGCTTTCGGCTTCCGACGAAGTCTACGTCCTGGTGAGCGTGGCGAACATGCGCCCCACCGCGCCGGGACTGCCCGCCGTGCCGGACCTCCAGGTCTTCAGCTTCGGCATCTTCGAGGACATGGACGACGATGACGAGCATCCCGTCACCGTGAACGGGCAACCGTTCTGGGGCACGAACGGAACCCCTCAGCCCATCCAGAATCCGGCCGACGTGGCAATTGTCGTCTCGCTGATGGAGCAGGACAACGGCTCGCCAAATCAAT
The DNA here is from genome assembly GCF_040322135.1 of Mesorhizobium sp. M0189. Lineage (NCBI taxonomy): Bacteria > Pseudomonadati > Pseudomonadota > Alphaproteobacteria > Hyphomicrobiales > Phyllobacteriaceae > Mesorhizobium > Mesorhizobium sp. M0189. Next base: position 145,016 of record NZ_JAMYSW010000013.1, on the reverse strand, counting down.
ACCGGAACCTGGTGAGCATCAGGGGGGCGGCCTCGCTTACGGCGTCGCTCGGTGACCCCGACCCGCGCAATCGCGCGGCGCGGCTAACCAGCGACATCGGCAGCGTGTTGAACGGCATCGACCTGCCGATCCCCTTCGCGCTCGACGACGACCATCTCGGCACGCAGGAGCTCAGGCTGGAGGGGGCAGACCTGATAGATTTCGGCGTCAGGGACCGGCGCATGATCATCGAAGGCGACGGCGGAACCTACGAGCTGATCTTCCGGATCACCTTCGTCGGGACGTTGCGCGACGTGCCCGGCGTCAAGGGCATCGCATCGCTGGCCCGCATTCCGGGAAGCATGGAAATCTGGTGGGCCAGCCCCAGCGGGTCGATCGAGGTCGGCTTCTGGTACGACGGTGGCCGTTGGAACCGCTATCGCCTGGCACCGGACGGAAGTGCCGCGCCTGGCACCGCCATCGCCGCCGTCTCACGTATCCCGCAAAGCATGGAGGAATGGTGGATCGGCCCAGCTGGATCGGTCGAAGCCAACTTCTGGTACGAGGGGGGCCAGCCGACCCGCTATCAGCTGGCGCCGAACGGCAGCGCCGCTCCCGATGGCGGCATCGTAGCGGTATCGCGCATCCCGAACAGCATGGAGGTCTGGTGGATCGGTCCCAACGGCTCGATCGAGGCGGCCTTCTGGTACGAAGGGGGCCAGTGGACACGTTATCAGCTGGCACCGGACGGCAGCGCGGCGCGCGGCGGCAGTATCGCAGCCGTCTCGCGCATCCCGAACAGCATGGAGGTCTGGTGGATCGGGCCCAACGGCTCGATCGAAGTCGCCTTCTGGTATGAGGGCGGCCAATGGACGCGGTATCAGCTTTCACCGGACGGCAGCGCCGCCGTCGGCGGCACCATCGCCACGCTGTCGCGCATCCCGAACAGCCTCGAGCTCTGGTGGATCGGGCCGCACGGATCGGTCGAAGCCAACTTCTGGTATGAAGGCGGCCAGCCCACCCGCTATCAGCTCGCGCCGAACGGCAGCGCCGCGATCAATGGCGGCATTGCCGCAGTTTCCCGCATCCCTGGCAGTATGGAAGTGTGGTGGACGGGGCCGAATGGGTCGATGGAGGCCGCGTTCTGGTACGAGGGCGGACAGTGGACCCGTTATCAGCTCGCGCCGGACGGCAGCGCCGCGACCAATGGCGGTATTGCCGCGGTCTCCCGTATCCCGACTAGCATGGAGCTGTGGTGGGTCGACGGCGGCGGACGGATCTCGGCCGCCTTCTGGTACGAAGGCGGACAGTGGACCCGGTACTAGCGATCGGCGGGCGGCACGATGAGGTTCCCGCTCTCCCAGATGGGGATGCGGGAACCTACTTCTGGCGAACGCCGAAACTCTGGAATCCCGGCCGCATAAGCGGCTTCTTCGACGACAGCACGCCGGAATTGACGCCGGTCCAGCCGATCTCGCCCGACAGCTTGCCATATTCGATCTTGGGGCAACGGTTCATCACCACCTTGATGCCGGCGGCTTCGGCGCGTGTGGCCGCCTCGTCATGGCGTATGCCAAGCTGCATCCAGATGACCTTCGGCAGCGGATCGAGCCGCAGCACCTCGTCGACAATGCCCGGCACGGCAGCGGACGCGCGAAACACGTCGACCATGTCGACAGGTCCCGGAACGTCGGCGAGCCTGGCAAAGGTCATCTGGCCTAGGATCTCCTTGCCGGCCTGGCCGGGATTGATCGGGAACACCGAAAAGCCCTTGCCGAGCAGATATTTCAGCACGAAATAGCTCGGCCGCACGTCATTAGCCGACGCGCCGACCATGGCGATGGTCTTCACCGAATTGAGGATGCCGGCGATATAGGCGTTGTCGTAAGCGTCGTGGTTCATGCCTCGTCCTCATACAGCGCTTCGGCGAGAAAACCATCTGGATCGTTGCAAAAATTGCGCATCATGCGGAAATGATGGGTGTCGTGAAAATCGGTCGGGTCGAGCCCGGACCGGCTGATGCGGAACAGCCGCGCGCCGGGACAGGCCATCAGCAGCGGCGAATGTGTCGCCATGATCACTTGCGCCGTGCCGGACTGGTCCATCCGCCGCAGCATCTTGAGAAGTTCGATCTGGCGCGTCGGCGACAAGGCGCTTTCGGGCTCGTCGAGGATGTAAATGCCTTGCCGGCGGCAGCGCTCCTCGAAGAATCTGATGAAACCCTCGCCATGCGACCAGGAAAGGAAGTCGGGCGGCGCCTCATGGGCGTCGATGGCAGCCTGATCTAGATAGCGGGCAACCGAATAGAAGGATTCGGCGCGAAAGAACCAGCCGGCGGTGACCTTCGGCAGCCAGTGGCCGCGCAACGTCGCCGCCAGCGCTGCGCCGCTCTTGTCGACGGCGCGGGAGTGATCGACCGGCATGTAGCCCTTGCCGCCGCCAGCCTCGTCGTAGCCGGCCAGCGCGCCGATCGCTTCGAGCAGCGTCGATTTACCGGTGCCGTTCTCGCCGACGATGATGGTGATCGGCGTGGTGAATTCGAGCTCGAATTCATGGCCGTGAAAGATCGGCAGGTCCCAGGGATATTTTTCCCAATCGACGACCCGGCTGGGCTCGATCAGGATGCGTTTCAGATAGGGCGCCTTCAGCCGCGTCAGTTGCTTGCGATGAGCCAGAGGGGAACCTCGTCAGGCCGGCAGCGAAATCGATCCGTCTTCCGCGATCGGAAAAGCCGGATTGTGCGCCACTTCCCAGACATGCCCGTCCGCATCGGCGAAATAGCCGTACCAGCCACCCCAGAAGGCCCGTTGCGCCGGCTTGACGATACGGCCGCCGGCCTTCTTGGCCAGCGCCAACACTGCATCGACCTCGGCGTCGGAGCGGGTGTTGTAGGCGAGGTAGACGGCCGACGGCGCGTTGCCGAAGGTCACGCCTGAATCCTCCTCGGCGCTTGGGCGCGGAAACAGGGCAAGGATGGCGCCACCCATCTGGAAGAAAGCAACGCCCTCGGTGATCCCGGCATGGCGGGTCAGGCCCATCGCCTCATAAAAGCGCGTGGCGCGGTCGAGATCGTCGGTGGCGATGGTGATGATGGAGATGCGCGGTTCCATATCCGCCTCCTATTCCTCCGGCCATTCCGGCTTGCGTTTGCCAATGAAGGCGCCAATGCCCTCTTCCGAATCGCGCGCCAGCATGTTCTCGACCATAACGCGCCCGGTGTAATCATAGGCCTCGGCCAGCCCCATTTCCGCTTGCTCATAAAAGGCTTCCTTGCCGATCTTGACGACCAAGGACGATTTGGACGCAATGGTTTGCGCGTATTTGGTGACAATCTGATTCAGATATTCGCGCGGCACGACGCGGTTGACCAAGCCGAATTCCTTAGCGGTTGCCGCTTCGATCGTTTCGCCGGTCAAAAGCATCTCCATGGCGTGCTTGCGCGAGACATTGCGCGACAGCGCCACCATCGGCGTCGAGCAGAACAGTCCAATATTGACGCCCGGCGTGCAGAAGGTCGCCTCGTGCGAAGCGATGGCGAGATCGCAGCTGGCGACCAGCTGCAATCCGGCCGCCGTCGCCAGGCCGTCGACTTCGGCGATCACCGGCTTGGGATGGCGAACGATCGCCTGCATCAGTGAAGCGCAGGCGGAAAACGTCTTTTCGAAGAAGGCCCTGCCGTGATCGGCATCGGCGCGGTGCGTGCTTAACTCCTTGAGGTCGTGCCCGGCGCAGAACACTTTGCCGGCCGCCCCAAGGACGATGACGCGGACGGACTTGTCGGCCTTGGCGCGGTCGAGTTCCGCCATCAGCGCCGCCATCACTGAAAGCGAAAGAGCATTGGCCGGCGGATTGGCGAGCGTCAGGCGCAACACGCCCTTATCCAGCCGGGCGGCGACCGGCCCTTCAGCAACGGCAGGCTTGATGGCGACGATTTCGGCCATGGGTCATTCCTCCGCGATTCCGGATCGGTGATGGACTAATCTAGTATGCGGGTCTCGCTTCGTCCAACACTCCGCCTCTGCCATAATGAATGGCTGTTGCCAGAAACGGCACGCTGCGCTCAAACAGGCAGGCACAACGAGAGACCGCCATGCCTGCTCAAAGCAATCTCAAGCCGGTGCTGACGGCTGCTGACGTCAACGCGCTTGTGGCGACTGTTTTCCCGCAGCTCAACGACCAGTTCACCTTCTACGAGGCGTTGGAGGTGTTTCCAGGCGGCTGTGTTGTGCGGCTCAATGCTGACGAGCGCCATCTGCGTCCCGGCGGCACCGTATCGGGTTCGGCGCTGTTCACGCTGGCCGACATAGGCGGTTATGTCTGCGTGCTCTCGCATGCCGGACCGGATGCACTTTCGGTCACCACCAGTCTCAACATCAATTTTGTCCGCAAGGCCGAGGCCGGGCCGATCGACGGCCATTGCCGCATCCTCAAGCTCGGCAAGAGCCTGATGGTGTTCGATATCGACATCGTCGCCGGCCCGGAGGGACACACGGTAGCGCACGCAACGGGCACCTATTCGATCCCGCCAAAGCGGATTGGAGATGTGGTAAAATAATACCTTGTGCTCAAATCATTGTTTTTGCTTGATTTTACCCCAGAGATGGCTTTTCACGCGCCTTGACGTGGTCGCCGCTCTCTCCTATAAGCCCTCACGGAACAGCGGCCCGCAAAGGCCGCCGTTTTGTTATTGGCGGCGGGCAAGTGCCTTTCGCCAATCCAAGCAACAAGAAACGCCTTCTTTTGAAGGTCCGAACCGAAAGCAACAATCCATGGCAACCTTTTCGCAGAAGCCTGCGGATGTGGTGAAGAAGTGGGTGCTGATCGACGCCGAGGGTCTCGTCGTCGGCCGTCTCGCCACTGTCATCGCCAATCATCTTCGCGGCAAGCACAAGCCCACTTTCACCCCGCATGTTGACGACGGCGACAATGTCATCGTCATCAATGCCGACAAGGTGGTGTTCACCGGCAAGAAGTTCACCGACAAGGTCTATTACTGGCACACCGGTCACCCCGGCGGCGTCAAGGAACGCACCGCGCGGCAGCTGCTCGAGGGCCGCTTTCCCGAGCGTGTCGTTGAGAAGGCCGTCGAACGCATGATCCCGCGCGGCCCGCTCGGCCGTCGCCAGATGAAGAATCTCCGCGTCTATGCAGGCACGGAACATCCGCATGTCGCCCAGCAGCCCGTCGTCCTCGACGTGGCCAAGCTGAACGCCAAGAACAAGAAGGTTTCGTAAGATGGCTGAGCTTTCCTCGCTCGCAGAACTCGGAACTGCCACCGGCAACACCAACACCCAGCCGGCAGCACCCGTCCATGTCCAGAAGCTCGACAAATCGGGCCGCGCCTATGCCACCGGCAAGCGCAAGAACGCCATCGCGCGCGTCTGGGTGAAGCCCGGCTCCGGCAAGATCGTCGTCAACGACAAGGTGTTCGCCGAATATTTCGCGCGCCCGGTTCTGCAGATGATCCTCAACCAGCCGATCATCGCTGCCAACCGCGCCGGCCAGTACGACATCGTTGCCACCGTCATCGGCGGCGGCCTCTCCGGCCAGGCCGGTGCCGTGCGCCACGGCATCTCCAAGGCGCTGACCTATTACGAGCCGGCGCTGCGCGCCGTGCTCAAGAAGGGCGGCTTCCTGACCCGTGACAGCCGCGTGGTCGAGCGCAAGAAGTACGGCAAGGCGAAGGCCCGCCGGAGCTTCCAGTTCTCCAAGCGCTAAGCGCTGCGAAGCTACACAGAGTTCAAAGGCCGCCTTCGGGTGGCCTTTTTCTTTGTGCCGTGCCCGTGATGTCAGAGTTCATCGGCAATGCCTTGATGAAGTCGACGAACGCCCGCAGCGGCGCCGGTACGAGGCGCCGGCCGGGATAGTAGAGGAACGGCCCGGAGAAGCTCTGCCACCAGGGTTCGAGGACGGGTTCGAGTGCACCGCTCTCGAAATGCGGGCGAAGCCAGTCCTCGAACAGCTTCACGATTCCGGTGCCGGCGATCGCTGCATCAACGGCTAAATCGGCTGCTCCGCCGATCCCCACAATCAGTGGCCCCGTCGGATCGACCCGCACCACCTCGTCGTCGCGCTCGAACTCCCATGGCGTTATCGCACCGCTGGGAAAGCGGCCGCGCAGGCAGGCGTGGCCGAGCAGGTCGCGCGGGTGTTGCGGCCGGCCATGACGATCCAGGTAGGCCGGGCTGGCGGCGGTGGCGAAGCGCTGCACGCGCGGCCCGATCGGCACGGCGATCATGTCCTGTTCCAGCCGCTCGTCGTAACGGATGCCGGCATCGCAGCCGGCCGCCAGCACGTCGACAAAGCTCTCCTCGGCGATCACCTCCAGCCGGATACCGGGATAGGCGGCAAGGAACCGCGGCACGATGCTGGGCAGGACCAGTCGCGCCGCGCTGACCGGCACATTGAGGCGCAGCGAGCCGGCCGGCCTGTCGCGAAAGCCGTTCACCACGTCCAGCGCCGACTCCACCTCGGTCAAGGCTGGACCGAGCCGCGCCAGCAAGCCTTGGCCGGCCTCCGTCAGGACGACGCTGCGCGTCGTCCGGTTGAGCAGCCTGACACCGAGCTGCGTCTCCAGGCGGCGCACCGCCTCGCTCAAGCCGGACGCACTGCCGCCGCTGGCGCGTGCCGCATCCCGAAAACCTTTGGCGCGCGCTACGGCCACGAAGGCGTTCAGATCCCCGAGATCAATCTGCATTGTTCGTCATTCCGCACAGCCCGTGCGAATTGTACCCAATTATCGCGAGATCGGACACCGTCTATCTGTGCACCATTCCCTGAAGGAGAAAGACTATGTCCAGCGTCGACCAGTCCGGCACATTCATCCTCGGCGACCGCAAAGTCAGACGGCTCGGCTACGGCGCCATGCAGCTCGCAGGGTCCGGCGTCTTCGGCCCACCAAAGGACCACGATGCGGCATTGGCCGTGCTGCGCGAAGCCGTTGCGCAGGGCGTTAATCACATCGACACCAGCGACTTCTATGGCCCACACGTCACCAATTTGTTGATCCGCGAAGCGCTCGCACCCTATCGCGACGACCTCGTTATCGTCACCAAGATCGGCGCCCGGCGCGGCCGGGACGGAGCATGGCTGCCGGCCTTCTCGGCCGACGAGCTGACCAAGGCGGTGCACGACAATCTGCGCAATCTCGGGCTCGACGTGCTGGAGGTGGTCAACCTTCGAGTCATGTTCGACGCGCATGGCCCCGCCGAAGGGTCGATCGAGGCCCCGCTTGCAACGCTTACCGAGCTTCAGCGACAGGGCCTTGTGCGTCACATCGGGCTGAGCAACGTCACCGCTGCACAAATCGCCGAAGGCCGCAGGATTTGCAAGATCGTCTGCGTGCAGAACCAGTACAATCTGGCGCATCGGGGCGACGATGCGTTGATCGACGATCTGGCCCACGGCGGCATCGCCTATGTGCCGTTCTTCCCGCTTGGCGGCTTCAACCCGCTGCAGTCGTCGACCTTGTCCAAGGTCACCGCACGCCTCGGCGCCACGCGCATGCAGGTCGCGCTCGCCTGGCTGCTTCGCCGCGCGCCCAACATTCTTCTGATCCCCGGCACGTCTTCAGTTGCGCATCTCAGGGAGAACCTCGCCGCAGGCGATCTCGCGCTGCCGGAGGATGCGCTCGAGGCGCTAGAGGGCGTGGCGATGGCCGCTTGACCTGCGCACGAGGCGCGAGGTGCCGCCAGCCGGTGTTGGAGACTAGCGAAGGCGGTGATGAGCCAATCTCCCCCCTCGTGGGGGAGATGTCCGGCAGGACAGAGGGGGGCGCGAAGGATCGCCTGCCTCTTGTTGAACCCTGCGTGACAATTGACGCCAATTGCAATCTCAATCGACCCGATAGGCTGGAGGGACAGCGCCCCCCTCTGCCCTGCCGGGCATCTCCCCCACAAGGGGGGAGATTGGCAGCGCGACCGCCGCTCCTAGTTAATGCTGGCCGTATTCGCCGGCTCGGCCGGGCCGGCATAGGGCACGCGAAAACCGTTCGCCGCCAGCCAATCGATGGCGGCCTTCGGTTCGTCGGTCTGGATGATGGTGGCGCCGCGCTCGACCCAGAAGCCATAAGTCTCGCGCGGCAGGCTGGCCGCGACCGCCAGCTCGTCGCCGCGGCCACCGGCGAGGAAGCCACCCGGCTTGTTGACGATGGCATAGGTGTCGGCCCAGATGTGCCAGTCACCCCTCACCGCCAGCGCGCGCATGCGCGGGCTGAACAGCGGGCCGCCGGTCTCGGTCAGTGTCTCGGCGCCAGCCCGCCAATTGATCAGTTCGATCGCCCGCACCGGGAACGCCCGGCTGACTTTTTCGGCAAACATGGCGTCGTGAACCGCATCGTCGGCAATGATCGGCATGAACTGGAAGCCGCCGTCGATCGCGTCCATGGCGGCCGCAACCGTGGCGATCCTCTCCGCATCCCACAGGTTCTCCTTGACGATCACCTGTTCGGCCATGCCGAGGTCGCGCGCGACCGCGACCATGCCGGCGAGGCTTTCGGTATCGAGCTTATTGTCGAGATTGATGAGGATCCTGTCCCTGGTCGCCATCAACATTTCGCGCAACGTCGAGACTGTCTCGCCCGTAAAGGCGCCGGTGCCTTCGATCACCAACCGGCACGTCTTGAGTTCGGCCAGCGTGCGCTTGACCACCTCGCCCTTGCAGTTCGTGGTGCGGTCGAGCCAGCTGTCATGCATGACGACGAACTGTCCGTCCTTCGAGCGCCTGATATCGACCTCGACGATTTCGGCGCCCATTGCAATCGACGCCTCGACGGCGGCGATCGAATTTTCGGGATAGAGCGTCTTGCCGGCCTGCATGCCGCCGGCGCGGTGCGCGGCCACCATCACATGGTCGCGCCATTGGTTGGCGTGCTCGAACCGGTCGAGAATCTGCCTGGCGCGCGTTTCGCCTGCCGATGCATGGCCAAGGGAGGCCGCCAGCGCCGCGGAAAGCAGAAGGCTCAGCCAAGTCGTTCGCATGAGACAGGTCGTTCGCATGAGAATCGCTCCGTACCGGATCGACACCCGGTTAAGCGACGCTCGTGACAGCCTAGTGAACGAAGCCGGCTTCGCAAACGCTGGAAAATCAGGTTAATGCCGGCCGAAACGGCCGTAGCGGCTACTTTCGGTTGCTAACTAGGCAATCTCCGGGCCAGCCATGCGGGGCTCTCCTGGCAAGCAAGGATTTGTGACCGGGCCGAATAGCCATGTTCTTCCGAAGGGGTCGCAATTCTGAGAATTATGGCCAATAAGGTTGCGCGTCGACGCACAGGAGATCGCTTCATGCCGCCAAGGACCATCGATCACGCCTTCACCACCCGCTCCAGGACGGGCGCGTCGTTCGAGCCGACCTATGCCGGCGCGCTGTCGTTCATGCGGCGCAAATATTCGAAGGACGTGAAGGGCGCCGATGCGGTGGTGTGGGGCATTCCCTTCGACGCGGCGGTCACCAATCGGCCGGGCGCGCGTTTCGGACCGCAGGCGATTCGCCGCGCGTCGGCCATCCTCGACAACGATCCGCAATATCCGTTTTCGCGCGACCTGTTCGAACAGCTTGCCGTGGTCGATTTTGGCGATTGCCTGCTCGACAGCGGCAATCACCAGAAGACCCCTGCCACGATCGAACGCGAAGCGGCGAGGATCCTGAAATCCGGCGCCTTTCTGCTATCGCTCGGCGGTGACCATTTCGTCACCTGGCCGCTGCTCAAGGCGCATGCCGCCATCTACGGCCCGCTGGCCCTGGTGCAGTTCGACGCTCATCAGGACACCTGGCCCGACGACGGCAAGCGCATCGATCACGGCTCCTTCGTCGGCCGTGCGGTCAAGGAGGGCATCATCGACCCCGACCGGTCGATCCAGATCGGCATCCGCACCCACGCGCCCGATACGTTCGGCATCAAGATCCTGTATGGCCATGAAGTGGAGGAAATGCGGGCGTCCGACATCGCCTATGCCATCGTCGACCGTACGGGCGGCAAGAAGACCTACGTCACTTTCGACATCGATTGCCTGGATCCGGCTTTTGCGCCCGGCACCGGAACGCCGGTAGCGGGAGGCCCGTCTTCGGCAAAGATCCTGTCGGTGCTGCGCCAGATCAACCAGGTCGATATCGTCGGCGCCGACGTCGTCGAGGTTGCGCCAGCCTATGATCACGCCGATATAACGGCAATTGCCGGCTCGATGGTGGCCATGCACTATCTCGGGCTGCTGGCGGAACGAAAGGCCCGGCTCGAGGAAATGAACCAGGGCAATCACAGCGTTGCCGGATTGAATCAGGCAAGCGGCATATAGCTAACAGGAATTTTGGCAGGCAATGAAACCGAAAATCTTCATCGACGGCGAGCACGGCACCACCGGTCTGCAGATCAGGGCGCTGCTTGCCGAGCGCGGCGACCTGGAAATCATCTCCATCCCGACTGAGCGCCGCAAGGAAACGGCAGCGCGCGCCGAGTTCCTCAATGCCGCCGATGTCGCGATCCTCTGCCTACCGGACGCGGCAGCCAAGGAAAGCGTTTCGCTGATCGCCAATGACACCACCAAGGTGATCGACGCCTCGACGGCACATCGCGTCGCCGAGGGCTGGGAATATGGTTTCGCCGAAATGGACAAGGACCAGGCGAAGAAGATCGCTTCGGCGAAGCGCGTCGCCAATCCGGGCTGCTGGCCGCAAGGACCGATCGCGACGCTGCGGCCGCTGGTTGCGGCGGGGCTGTTGCCAGCCGATTTTCCGGTCACCGTCAACGGCATTTCTGGCTATTCCGGCGGCGGCCGGCCGATGATCGAGGATTATGTCGCCAAGGGCGAGGATGCGTCGGAATTCCTGCCCTACGGGCTGACGCTGCAGCACAAGCACGTGCCGGAGCTCAGGACCTATGCCAGGCTTTCGCAGGATCCGATCATGCAGCCGGCAGTCGGCAATTTCGCGCAAGGCATGATCACGGTAGTGCCGCTGCAACTCGGCGGTCTCGACCATGTACCGACCGGCGCTGAGCTTCACGCGGCGATCGCCGACCATTTTGCTTCCATTGATCGTGGCGTGGTCGAGGTGGCGCCGTATCTGCATCAGGAACGCATGCCTGAGATCGATCCGGAGATCTACAACGGCACCAACCGGATGAAGCTCTATGTCTTTGCCAATGACGACAGGGCGCAGGCGCTGCTGCTTGCCGTCTACGACAATCTCGGCAAGGGTGCCTCGGGTGCAGCCGTGCAGAACATGGATCTGATGCTCGGCCTCTGAATGGATGCGCCGGCATTTCCGAAGCGCTGGAAGGTCGGCGCGCCCGAACTCATCGCCGAAACCTTCAGCAGCCGCATCTGGAAGGTTGCTCGCGAGGACGACTCACCGGCAATCGTCAAGGATCTAAAGCCTTTCGACGATGTCGAGGACGAGTTGCGTGGCGAGCATTTCCTCGCCTGGCGACGCGGCGAAGGCGCGGTGCGGCTGCTCGGCCGCGACGGCCACCGCATGCTGCTCGAATACGCCGGCGACAGGATGCTGTCACACCATCTTGCCGAACAAGGCGACAATGCCGCCACCGCGATCGCGGCCGAGGTAATGGCAAGACTGGTCTCGCCGTCGAAGCACCCTGCCCCGCCGGATCTCCAGCCGTTGCGGACCCGGTTCTCCAGCCTGTTCAAAAAGGCCAAGGCCGATCGCGCCGCCGGCGAAAAGAGCCTGTATGTCGAAGCAGCCGAAATCGCGGAACGGCTGCTGTCCAATCCGCATGACGTGCGGCCGCTGCATGGCGACCTGCACCACGACAACGTCATGCACGGTCCGCGCGGCTGGCTGGCGATCGACCCGAAGGGCGTTCTCGGCGACCCCGGCTTCGACGCGGCCAACATGTTCTACAACCCACTCGACCGAGACGATCTTTGCCTCGATACGCGGCGGATCGGCCATATGGCGCAAGTCTTTGCCGCAACGCTCGGCCAGTCGCCGCCCGCGATACTGGACCACGCCATCGCCTATGGCTGCCTGTCGGCTGCATGGCATCATGAAGATCGCAATGCGGTCGACGAGGACCGCGAGCTGGCGATCGCCATGGCGATCCGGACGGTGCGGCTCAGCCTCTGAGAGCAATCTCGTGGGGCAGCGGATAAGCGCCCTTGGTGCCGCGCCAGTGCGCGGCGGCAAAACCCAGCAGGAACAGCGCGAATGCCTGATGCGTCAGGGCCATGTGCAGCGGCACATGCATCAATAGGGTGCCGATGCCGATCGACGCCTGCACCACGACAATCAGGAACAGCAGCGTCGCGCGTCGGGCATGCGTCGTGCCCGGCAGACGCCGGCGTGTCGCAATCATGTGCCAGAGCGCGACCGCGAAGATCGTGTAGGCGCCGACCCGGTGGATGAACTGCACCGTCTTCGGGTTTTCGAAGAAATTGCGCCATGCCGGCTCGAGCAGCAGCAGGTCGCCGGGGACCAGTTTGCCGTCCATCAGCGGCCAGGTGTTGTAGCTCAAGCCGGCATCGAGCCCTGCGACCAGCCCGCCGAGATAGATCTGGACCAGCGCCAGCAGCACCAGAAAGCCGGCCAGACGTTGCGTCGATCGGTCGGCGGCCGGTTCGGAGTGTGGGGCCAGTCCGCGCGCGACCACCATGGTCGCCGTGAAGATCAGCGCCGCCAGCGTCAGATGCGTCGCCAGCCGGTATTGGCTGACCGAAACCCGGTCGGCCAACCCGGACGCCACCATCCACCAGCCTATCGCGCCCTGCAGGGCGCCGAGAAGGAGGATGCCCGACAATTTCGTGCCGAGGCCGCGCTCGATGCGGCGCGTCGCCCAGAAGAACAGCAACGGCAGGGCGAAGACCACGCCGACACTACGCGCCAGGATGCGGTGCACCCACTCCCACCAGAAGATCGACTTGAACGCCTCGATGCTCATGCCCTTGTTGAGTTCGGCATATTGCGGGATCTGCTGGTAGCGCAGGAACTCCTCCTGCCACTCGGCATCATTGAGTGGCGGGATGACGCCGTGAATCGGCTGCCATTCGGTGATCGACAGGCCCGAATCGGTGAGCCTCGTAGCGCCGCCGACCACCACCAGCGCAAACAGCACGAGGAGCACGACATAGAGCCAACCACGTACCAGCGCGCGGTTGCGAAGGTCGCGATCGCGGGCTGCGAAAGGCACAGCATCGGATATGGCAGCAGCCATGGCTTTGTCCCGGCAGTTGAAGTCGCGGATTGGTGAACCATCGCAACCCGGCTTGCAAGACCGGACAGCGCGGCACGCCGTCGCGCCGTTTCTGGCGGGTTGCGCGTATTGGCTGTTCGGCTTAAGCGATAGCGATCAACGAGATCGCGTTATGCCCATTCGCCTGAAAAAGCTGATCGGAAGCTTCCTGCTGGTACTGCTGGTCGTCGTCTATGCGATGGTCGCCTCGATCGTGGCAGTCGCCCAATTGTCACAGTCCGGGCCGCTGGCGCACTTCATCTTCTTCCTGCTGAGCGGGCTTTTGTGGGTGCTGCCGGCGATGGGCATCATCAAATGGCTGATCCTGGAGCCGCGGCCGAAGGGCCGAGGCAACAGTTAGATCGTCACCACCGTCTTGCCGGCATTGGCCAGCGGCGTCGTCACGCCCGACAACATTGTTCGGATGTGGGCGACGCTCTGATAGCGGCCATTGACCGAAATGCGCGGCAGGGCATGCAGGAACCCGGCATGCTCGGCGCGGAGTATGCCGTGGCGGGTCGTCACGGCCGAGGCATAGCCGGCATCGCGGACAAGGCCCACTTCGCGACGGCCGACGGCGCTGGCATAACCGTAGGGATAGGCGAAATGGCGCGGCTCCTCGCCGAGTTTGGCCTGCAATATGCGCTTGACGTCGCCGATCTCATGCCGCGCGTCGCTCTCGGAAAGCCGCTTCAGATTGCAATGATTGACGCTATGCGCTCCGATCGTCACCAGCGGGTGCGCGGCCATGGTGCGGAGCTCGTCCCAGTTCATCAGCGTGTTCGGGCGCGAACCGCCCAACTCGATGCCGTTCGAACGCGCCAGATCGCGCAATACCGCACGCTGGTCCTGCTCGCGCACCTTCAGCGTCAGATGAGCGTGCAGGCGCGCATTGGCCTGGACCTTTTTTCCTGGGTTCGAGCAATCGATCGTCACCGGGCCGTCCGGCGTCGTCAGCGTCAGGCGATCGCGCGCATTGACGATGTCCTCGACCACGTCCCACCACAAATCGGCAGCGCCATCAATCAGTCCCGGCGCGACGTAGATGGTGATCGGCGCGCCGTGCTTCTCCAGCACGGGCAGCGCCTCGGTCATGTTGTCTCGATAGGCGTCGTCGGCGGTGATCGTCGCGAACTGGCCGTCCTTGTCGCCAGCCTTGATGCGCTCGATTGCCTCGTCCAGAGTAACGAACGTGTAGCCGTTCGCCTTCATGTCGGCGATCACGATGTCGAGGAACCCAGGCGCGATGTTCAAGTGGCGGTTGACGCCGTTCGGCTTTTCCGGCGTCGCGGTGACCCGATGCAGCATCAGGATGGCGCCAAGGCCGCCGATGAACGGCTTGGCCAGCGGCGCAAGACCGGAATAGCGGGCGAGATTGAGCGCCAGTTTGCGGATTGCCTCGCCCCCGTCGATCATTCATTCACCTTTTGCGCCTAAGCTCATCAAGCATGGAATGCGCCTGCGCGGACCCCCAATCGCGACGAATACGCCCTAAGGATTGAGGTATGGTTGACGCCACCGCGTCATTTGACGGCAATCGGCTGGCAAGCAGCGAGGCGTCGCCGTGTGCCTTGCCGGCCGGCAAAGCCGGCCTGTCGACCTCGGTTGCCGATAGTGCGGCGCTGGCGGCGTACGCCGAATTCTGCCGTTCGGCGCTTTTTGCCCCGGCGCAGAGCGCAGGCTGGATCCTGAACTGGGCCGCACATACCGGCGCCGACGTTGTCGTTGCGACGCTGCGCGCCGACGACAGGCCGGTTTTCTCGCTGGCGCTGGAGGTCACCCGCAGCGGAGCATTCCGCGTTGCGCGCTTCATGGGCGGGCGGCATGCCAACGGCAATTTTGCCGCTGCCGACCTGCAATGGCTGGCGAATGCCGATATCGCGGCGATCCGTTCGATGCTGGCCGCGATTGCCAAGGCGCGGCGCGACATCGATCTTGTCGCGCTAGAGCGGCTGCTGCCTGATCTCGACGGCGTTGCCAACCCGCTCTCCGCCTTGCCGCATTTTTCGAGCCCCAATCTGTCGCTGGCCGCCGGTCTTGTCGGAGGGTTTGATGCACTGCTCACCCGCGTGAGCGGCAAGCGCAGGCGCAAGAAGCATCGCTCGCAGGCGCGCAAGTTCGAGGCCGTCGGCAGCTATCGTCGCATCGAGGCGAGGACTGCGGACGAGGTGAACAGGCTGCTCGACGCCTTTTTCGAGATGAAGGAATTCCGCTTCCGCAAGATGGGCATCGTCAATGTTTTCGGTGAAGCGGAGGTGCGCGCCTTTTTCCGCTCGCTGTTTGCCGAAGCGCTTCAAGAGGAAAACCCGTGCTTCGTGCTGCATGGGCTGGAAGTCGCCGGCAAGCTTCGTGCGGTCACCGGGTCGAGCCGCTCGGGCAAGCGGCTGATCTGCGAATTCGGGGCGATCGCCGAGGACGACCTCGCACACACCAGCCCCGGCGACTTCCTGTTCTTCGAGAACATCCAGGAAGCCTGCGAGACGGGTTTTGAAATCTATGATTTCTCAGTCGGCGACGAACCCTATAAGCGATTGTGGTGCGATGTCGAAACGCAGCATTTCGAGGTGCTGGTTCCGCTGACGCTGAAGGGCCGCGCGCTTGCGCTTGCGCTCAGGCACGGCGCAAGCCTGAAAGCATTCATCAAGCACAGCCCAATGGTCTGGAAGCTGACCAAGCTGCTGCGCCGCAAGGCTGTGGGACAGACAGCACCGGCCGCAGGCGAAGACGACAGCTGATTTCGATTTGAGAAAACTGTCTCAGGCGGCCGAGCGCCGCCCCGGCATTGGCCCCGGCGCCACATGGCCGATTGGCGTGACCAGCGTCAGGTCGGGATAGCCGCTCTCGATGAGCGCGACTGCGGCTTGCGTCACCTCGTCGTCCGGCTCCAGCATGGAGAGCAGCACCTCGGTGCCCTCGCCCACTAGGCGGCTGATGCCTTGCGCGTCCGCTGGCCCGCATTCGACAACGACCAGGTCATAGGCGGTGGTCAGCGACTGCATGATGATCGGCAGCCGGTCGGCGGCGCGCATGGCACGGACCGGATCGGCTGTGCCGACGGGAATCACGTGGCAGTCCGAATAGAGATCGGGGTGGATCACATCGCTGAACTGCGCTTGCGAGGCGAGCAGATCGGTGATGCCCGGAAACAGCCCGCTGTCCAGCATCGGCCGCGAGGCAGCACCCGAAGCGGTGAGATCAAGCAGCAGCACGCGTAGCCCGGCGTCAGAGACTGCGCGCGCCACCAGCACCGCCGAGGCAGCCGCCTCGTCGCCTTCCGGCGACACGAATATGGCGCGGGCGGCACCGGTGGCGATCAGTTTTTCCGCGGCCTTGTCGATGTCGACCTCACCGAGGGTGGAACGTGCCGGTTCAATGTCTGCAGCAGCCATCTCAGAGTACTCCGGTTCGATTTTCTCGGCAGCCGCTTCCGCCACCGCGACGGGTTCCGGCTCCAGTTTGGTTTCAGTGACACTGTTGTCGGACTCACCGAGCCGGTCGATCACGGCGACTGCCGGTTCGGGCCGGGCAACCGGCGGGCCGGGCTCGGCCACTACGCGTTCGGCCTGGACAGCCGGCATCGCAACCTGCTCGATGCGTTCGAAATGGGCACCGGCGGCCGGACGCATGGCGCGGCCGGAAAACAGTTCCTGCAGCAACGTGACGATCGCCATGAGGAGCAACGAGCCGACAAAGGCCGCACCGACAATCGGACCAATCTTGGGGAAATAGGGTTCGGTCGGCGCCCGGGCCTCCGAAAATAGGCGAGCGTCGACAGGCAGGTAGTTACGATCCTTGCGTGCGGCCGCCTGGAGATAGCTGGACGAGTAGAGATCGAGTTGCTGGCGCTTGGTCGCGGCATCGCGCTGCAGGGCATCGAGTTCCACCTGCTCTTCGCCGGCGCGGGCGGACGCCGCCTTCAGGGTGTTGACGTCGGCCACGAGTTGAGCCTCTCGTGCCTTCGCCGTCTCGGCCTGCGCCATCAGACCCTTCATGATCTTTTCCGCTTCGTTGCGGATCTGGCGGTCGAGATCGGCGAGCTGCGACTTCAGCGCACGGATGCGCGGATGATTGTCGAGCAAGGTGGTGGAAAGGTCGGCGATGTTGTTCTTGAGTTCGACTTGCCGCTCGCGCAGGCGCTGGATCAGGTCGGAAGACAACACCTCTGGAACGGCATCCAGCGAGCCGCCATTGCGCAACGCCCTGCGCACACTGTCGGCGGTCGCTTCCGCCGAAGCGCGGTTGGCGCGTACCCGTGACAGTTCGCTCGACAATTCGGACAGCTGCTGGGTGGCAAGCACCGAATTGTTGCCGCCCATCAAAAGATCGGACTGCGCACGGAATGCGGCAACCTTGGCCTCCGCCTCCTTCACCCGGTTCTGCAGGTCCGCGATTTCCGGCGCCAGAAAGTCGGTGGCGGCGGAATTCGATTCGAGCTTGGCGTTGCCCTTGGAGGCGATATAGGCGTTTGCGATGGCGTTCGGGATTGCGGCGGCAAGCTGTGGATCCTCTGACGAGAACTCGATAGCGATCGCGCGGGTTTTTTCAACGCCATAGACGTTGAGCTTGTCATGCATTGCGTCCAGCACGCGCTCTTCCAGCGGAATCTCGAAGGGATCGCTTTTCAAGCCAACGAGGACAAGGGTGCGGCTCAGCGCCGACATCTTCAGCGCCTCGTCGAATTCGGGCAATTTCGCGAGGTTGAGCTTCGCCGCCACCTGTTTGAGGATGTCAGGGGACGAAATGATCTGGACCTCGGTGGCCACAGCCTCTTCGTCGGGAATCGACCGCTCGTTGCCGTTGGCACCGGCTGGCCGCGTGAACTCCGATTCTCGAGGCCCGATCTCCAGCTTGGCTGCCGCCTTGTATTCGGGCGTTGCAAGCCAGGCGAGCGCAAAGGCCAGGCCGGTTACAGCCAGCGCGACGACAAGGATGCGCAGCCAGTTTCGCGCCAGGCTGGCGAAAAGCTGCCTGAGATCGACGTCGACATCTGCGGCCGCGGATTGAACGGACATGCATCCCTGCTCCGGTACTGAGTCAGCATGCACCGTAAACAACTATGGTAACTCAGCCGTTAATAACGCGGTAAGCACCTGTTAGGCTCTGCTAACAAGCCGCAAACAAGAGGCTGAAAACCATCTGCATTTGTCGATCGGGCCCGCATCGGCCGCGCGCCTTTACCGGCCATTAACCCTAACAGGATGATAACCGAGCTCGATCGTTAAGGTTTGCCGCAGAGTCGCCGGCTATTCAAAGGTACGTGTCCGCTCATGAAAAGCACTGCTCCCCTTTTCCGCGCGCTGCTTGCCGTATCGATGCTTTCGGGCTGCTCAAGCTACCGGCCGACGCCGGCCGCCTTCCATGAAGTGCTCGACCAGCCCTATCGCCTCGGTGCCGGCGACCGCGTCCGCGTCACCGTGTTCGAGCAGGAAGGATTGACCAACACCTACAGCGTCGACCAATCCGGCTATCTCTCGCTGCCGCTCGTCGGCAACGTGCCGGCGCGCGGCCACACCGCCCAGCAACTCGAGGGCGAGATCGCCGAGAAACTGCGCCAGGGCTATTTGCGCGATCCTGACGTTTCGGTCGAAATCGATCGCTACCGGCCGATCTTCGTCATGGGTGAAGTGGGCGCGGCGGGCCAATATTCCTACGTTCCGGGCCTGACCGTGCAGAAAGCCATCGCCATCGCCGGCGGCTTCACGCCACGCGCCAACCAGGAAAGCGTCGACATTACCCGCGACATCAACGGCAAGGTTATAACCGGACGCGTGGTGACCTCCGACCCGCTGTTGCCCGGCGACACAGTCTATGTTCGCGAACGCCTGTTTTGATGTGCTGACCAAGTGGCGGACACACTCAGGATCGTCCACTGCTTTCGCTCACCCGTCGGAGGCATCTTCCGGCATGTGCGCGACCTGACCGAGGCTCAGGTCGCCGCCGGCCATGCCGTCGGCATCGTCTGCGATTCGACGACTGGCGGCGATTTCGAGGAACGGCTGTTCGAACAGATGAAAGGCAGCCTGGCGCTCGGCATTCATCGCACACCGATGCAGCGGCATGTCGGGCCAGGCGATCTCGCTTCGGCCCGACGCACCTATAGGATCATAAAAGAATTGCGGCCGGACGTGCTGCACGGGCATGGCGCCAAAGGTGGCGCCTATGCCCGTCTGTTCGGCTCATTGTTGCGGGTATCCAGGTCTCGCGTAGCCCGCCTTTATTCGCCGCATGGCGGCTCACTGCACTATGACGAAACCACGGCGATGGGGAAGCTGTTCTTCGCGCTCGAACGCTTCATGGCTCGCTTCACCGATTGCCTGCTATTTGTTTCCGATTATGAGCGGCGGACTTATCGCAGGAAGGTCGGCGAGCCGCCCATTCCGAACGCTCTCGTACACAACGGCCTGCGCGCCGCCGAGTTCGAGCCGGTGCAGACCGAGCACAATGCCGTCGACCTCCTCTATATCGGCATGATGCGCGACCTCAAGGGCCCGGACATCTTCATCGATGCGCTGGGGCGAGCCGCAACACGGCTCGGTCGCCCATTGAAAGCGCTGATGGTCGGCGACGGCGACGACCTGCCGCGCTATCGCGCCAAGGTAGATCAGCTCGGCCTCGAGGTCAGCTTCCTGCCGCCGATGCCAGCCAGGCTCGCCTTCACGCTGGCCAAGCTGGTCGTCGTTCCCTCGCGCGCGGAAGCCATGCCTTATATCGTTCTGGAAACGCTTGCCGCCGGCAAGCCGCTAATCGCGACGTCGGTCGGGGGCATACCGGAAATCTTCGACACCGGCTCCCCTGCCCTGATCCGGCCCGACCCGCGCGAACTTGGCGACAAGATAAGCGCCGCTCTGGCCGATCTCGACGCCTACAAAGGCCTGATGCCCGGTGCCGCCGAACTCAAGGCACGGTTCGGCGCGGATGTAATGGCCGCCGAAATCGAAAAGGCCTATTTCGCCGCGCTCAAACAGTAGAGCAACTGATATCCACTCGGCTGCAAAAGGCCCCCGGTGAAAGCGTCTCCAAAGCCATCTGTTGTTTCAAGGGTTTCTTAGCTCTCTTTTGCTATTCACCTGAGGGAAACCTACGGACGCCCCATGAACGAAATCGACCCCGCGCGCCGTTTTTCGCTAGACGCGGTGCGCAAATTCGACGCCCCTGCCGAGAACAACACGGCCGGCGGCATGAACGACGTTGCCCGCCAGGTCGCCTCGCAATACCGGCGCGATACGATGTCGCCGATCATGGTCAGCGGCGTCCTGCGCATGGCGGAATTCGCGCTGCTGTTGGTGTCGGGTCTTGCCGTCTATTTCTACTATGTCGGCTTTTTCAGCTATCTTGCCTGGCAATACTCGCTGACGATCGCCGCCACCTCGTTCCTCGCGGTCGTTTTGCTCGACGTCACCGACTGCTACCAGATCGTCGCGCTGATGCGGCCGATCGCCAATTTCGGCCGCCTCCTGCTGGTCTGGGCTGGAACCTTCGCCTTGATGGCGCTCACCGCCTTCACCATGAAAATGTCGGAAGACTATTCGCGCCTGCTCTTCGGCACGTGGTTCGTTATTGGCTTCGTGCTGATCCTGGGTCTCCGGCTGGTGATGTCGAAGCTGATCCGGCGCTGGGCGCGCGACGGGCGGATGGAGCGCCGCGCCGTCATCGTCGGCGGCGGCAAGGCGGCGGAGGTGCTGATCCGCTCGGTCGAAAAGCAGCCCTACAACGACATCCGCATCTGCGGCATCTTCGACGATCGTGGTGACAAGCGTTCGCCGCCGGTTGTCGCCGGCTATCCCAAGCTCGGCACGATTTCCGAGCTCATTGAATTTGCCCGCATCGCACGCATCGACATGCTGATCGTTTCGCTGCCCCTGACCGCCGAATCGCGCGTGCTGCAACTGTTGAAGAAGCTGTGGGTGCTGCCGGTCGACATCCGGCTGTCGGCGCATTCGAATGCGCTGCAGTTCAGGCCGCGCGCCTATTCCTACATCGGCTCGGTGCCGATGCTCGATATCTTCGACAAGCCTATCAACGACTGGGATTCGGTCGCGAAACGCGCCTTTGACATCGTCTTTTCGATCATCGGCATCATCGTGTTCTCGCCGGTGATGCTGGCGACCGCGATCGCGATCAAACTCGACAGCAAGGGCCCGGTGCTGTTCCACCAGAAGCGGCACGGCTTCAACAACGAAATCATCGACGTCTATAAGTTCCGTTCGATGTACACCGACAAGGCGGACCCGACGGCGAAGCAGACCGTGACCAAGAACGATCCGCGCGTCACCCGCGTCGGCCGCTTCATCCGCAAGACCTCGATCGACGAATTGCCGCAGTTCTTCAATTCGCTGTTCGGTTCGCTGTCGCTGGTCGGGCCGCGCCCGCACGCCATTGCCGCGCAGTCGCACAACCTTCTCTACAATGAGGTGGTCGACGGCTATTTCGCCCGACACAAGGTCAAGCCCGGCGTGACCGGCTGGGCTCAGATCAATGGCTGGCGCGGCGAGATGGACACCAACGAGAAGATCCGCATGCGCACGGAATACGACCTCTATTACATCGAGAACTGGTCGCTGTTGTTCGACCTGAGAATCCTGTTCCTGACGCCGATCCGCCTGCTCAACACGGAAAATGCGTATTGAGCGCGACGGCCTACGAATTGCCGGCGGCGGCGGTCAACGCCAAGCTCATTGCGCTGATTGCGTCAGGGGCAGTTTTCCTCGGCGTCTTCCTGTCCGGTTTCGTTATTGCCGAGCCGGCGCCATACGACCTCTATATGATCGGGCTGATCGTGGTGTGGCCCTTGTTCGGCATGCGCATACAGCGCGCGGCGGTGCCACTTCTGGTGCTGCTGATGATCATGAACATCGGCGGAATGATCTCGATGACGCAGATGCCGGACCTCGCCGCCACGCCGCTCTATCTCGCCGTCTCGCTGTTCCTGACCCTCACTGCGGTTTTCTTCGCTTCCGTAACGGCCGTCCAGCCCAGTCTCTACCGCGTGATCTTCGTCGCTTATGTCGTGTCGGCAGTGCTGACTTCGCTGGTCGGCATAGCCGGCTATTTCCATGCCTTTCCAGGAGCGGAGATCTTCACCAAATACGACCGTGCCGCCGGCGCCTTCCAGGACCCGAACGTGTTCGGGCCGTTCCTGGTGCTGCCGGGCATCTACCTGCTCTATCTGCTGCTTACCGGCTCGATCGCGCGCATGCCTCTATTGGCGGTGCCGCTGCTGATCATCACCGCCGGCATCTTCTTTTCTTTTTCGCGCGGCGCCTGGGGCATGTTCGCCGTTTCGGCGATCCTGCTGACCGGGGCCTTGTTCCTGCAGAGCGCCAGCGGCAAATTCCGGCTGCGCGTCGTCGTCATGACCATCGCCGCCGTCGGACTGCTGGTCATTGCGATGATCGTCATCCTGCAACTGCCTGGCGTGGCGGAGATGTTCTCGAATCGCGCGCAACTCGAACAAAGCTACGACACCGCCCGCCTCGGCCGCTTCGCCCGCTACACGATCGGCTTTCAGATGGCGCTGGAGCATCCGTTCGGCATCGGCCCGCTCGTATTCGGCAAGATGTTCGGCGAGGACACGCACGACATCTGGCTGAAGATGCTGATGGATTACGGGTGGCTCGGCTTCGTGTCGTTCCTGACGCTGACGTGCTGGACGATCGCCGCCGGCTTCCGCATTCTGCTGCGCGACCGGCCCTGGCAGCCTTATCTACTATGCGCCTATGTCGCCTTCATCGGCAATATCGGGCTCGGCACCTTCATCGACATCGACCACTGGCGGCATGTCTACCTGCTGCTCGGCCTGATCTGGGGCGCCATCGCGCTGGAATACCGCCATCAGTGGCAGTTGCGGGCGGCGCGGCGCCCGCAACCTCCGTTGCTGTTGCTTCAGGCCGGACAGCAGCCGAATTCGGTTGACCGGACCCAGTCTATCACGATACATCGCGACCGGTCCGGAGTGTAGCGCAGCCCGGTAGCGCACTTGACTGGGGGTCAAGGGGTCGTCGGTTCGAATCCGGCCACTCCGACCATTAAATCCAAAGGCTTAGCCAGTTCCCCCAACTGGCCATACAGAATAGCCGCATTGCAGCCAGCGCAACACGATTTCGACCAAGGGCTTCGCTCGCCAGGTCAATGTGGAATAGCCCAAACCAGCATGCAAAAAGCTCGCGCCTTCCGGGAGAAGGACGCGGGCAGATCGGTGCAACCCGATCTGGCAGCAATTCTTATGAGGAGGGACTTGCTGCGTTGAGATGAACCGTCGCGCCGGCCGGGTTGTTCCATCGAGTAAATAAAAACCCGCCGCACATGAAGTACGGCGGGGCCGATCAAGCGCTGTTGCACCAGGCGGGGGACTCGGGTGGGCGGGCTTGCCAGGTGCGCGCGGATCAAGTCGACATTAGGCGCATGAGCGGTAGCGCGTCCACCAACCGGCGGTTGGAACGAACTGGTTCAACGCCGGCGGCCGGCTTGGCCTGAAACTTTTTCAGGGCGGCAGCGACGGGGTCAGGAAAGTCGAGCAAGCGCAACGTGCCCGGCCCTCGTTGCTTGCGGGAATGCCGGAAGGATCAATGGCAGCAAGCATGAAGAACCCAACCTGGATGCTGGCGGCCTGGGAACGAAACGTGGCAGCTCACCCCGCCGGTTTCCGTGAGGACGCGAGCGCATCGTCCGCTACCGCGATTGGCGGCTGAACGCAAACAAGCCCGCCGCTTTTTCGGCACGGCGGGCTTCAGGCAGAAAATCAATCGTAGATCTTAACAATTTTGCGGGTACCTGGATCAACCAGGACGGTTCGTCCCTCGACGACTACATAGCGGTACTGAACGTCCGGCACTTCGTAAAGCTCGACTGTGTCGGGCAGAGCGGTGCCAATGTTGAGCTCAACACCGGGAAGGCTCAGGGATGCTACCGGCTTCTTCTTTACATACTCCCGGATCACCGTGTCTTGCTCAGGCTGAATGATGACGTCCTGAGCAGCGGCGGTTCCGATACCTACGAAAAGAAAGATTCCTGTCGCAGCAGATAAAAGTTGCTTTCCCATATAGCAATCCTCCAGCGAGGCAACCTTCCGCTACGGTGCTTGATGCTTCCGTGCGGGGCTACTTACCTAAACGAGCCGAAAGACTTGTTGTTCCGCTGGCGGTGGGCGAACTCCGGTGCCATGGCCATGAGGCCGCCTACAAACAAGCACCTGCTCAAGGCTTAGTTTCTTCCCGGGGAGGAGCTTTTGGGTCAGGACAATCAGGATAGGGCAATTCTTCACACGGAGAGGGCCTGTCGCCAACGCTGCCATAATGTTCCACGAGTTTTGCGAAACCGTAGGCGAAGGCGAAAAGAAGCATTAGGACAACCGCTATACGGACGGCCATACCGTATTGTAGCAGGATCCTCCCATTGGAGCGCGGGCGGCGTTTCTAATACGTTCGAATGTTGAGTTCGAAAAAGGTTGGCTCTAGTTGAATTGCCGTCGTCCGCAGTTGTAAGGGCGAGCGGACGCTTCGAAGATGACACGCCCTTTCGGCCTTTTCGGGAGAGATGCAATGTCGCTTCAAGGAGCTACCTGTCCTGCCGAGCTGACCATGTTGGCCAAAGCACTTGATGCCCGATGCCGTGAACTAGGCCTCGCTGACGGCGATCCAGGCAGAGAAGTGCTCGGCCGCAGGGTGATGGATTTGTTCGAAAGTGGTCAGCTCAGCGCCGAAGATTTGAGACTGGCTCTGAGCGGCGAGATTTTTTACGCCAAAAATCCTCCGGCCGGAGGCAGTGGGTTTTGATACGGCAAGCGGCTATCCGCGCAACCATTTGAATTATTGGTCCAGCGTAGGCTTCCGTGCACGCAAGGGCGCGCGTGAACAAATGTGATTTTGCGGTCGGTGCCAGACGGGCTAATCTTCCCAACGAATATCCAATGAAAGAGGAGAATGATCATGAAGACATTCCTCGCAACAGCCGCCGCACTGACCCTGTCCATATCCGCTGCCTCTGCGGATTGCCCCGCGCATTCAAAGGTCCAGGCATCGGTCGACACGCAGACGAGGACAGCGAGCGTCGAGAAGGCCGATATGTCGACAGCCGCGGACGCTCAGACGATCAAGAAAGAAGAGCCACAGAAGACCGAATAGCGGTAACGCTCACCGGATCCCACGACCCGGATAAAGGGCTACTGGCAGACATCCACCCACTCGGCGTCGACGAGTTCGGCCATGCGTTGCGGGCTGAGCCGGACGGCGGCGTTCGTCGCGCCTGCGGCGGGGACGACCTCGTCAAAGGCGCGCAGCGAGACGTCGCAGTACACCGGGAGCGGTGCCGGTAGGCCGAACGGGCACACCCCACCGACGGGATGACCGGTCGCGGCGAGCACCTGCTCGGCATCCAGCATTCGCGCCTTGCCGCCGAACCGGTCCTTGAATTTGCGATTGTCCAGCCTGGAGATGCCGCTGGCCACGATCAGCATCGTCTGGTCGCCGGCGCGCAGGCAGATCGTCTTGGCAATCTGCGCCGGCGCTACGCCATGCGCTTCGGCAGCCAGAGGCACCGTCGCCGAGCTGGCTTGCGTAACGATGACGTCGATTTCGGGCGCGTGGGCGACGAAGAAAGCGCGAACGGATTCGAGGCTCATCTCCGGCGATTTCCGTCTCGCGTCGCCGTGGCGGCCGGCAAGTCCGCTACGTGGCCGGAAAAACGAAGCCCGCCAGGGCAACCCATGGCGAGCTCGTCGAATAAACGCATGGCACGCCGCTACGACACGGACCGCCTTTTCGCAGGCAACACGGCTTCGTCGAACAGAGCGCTTTCCGGAAGTTGAAGCGCGGAGGCAATACGCCGACGTTTCGAAGGATCGGCATCGTTGCCGCTTTCGATGTCGGCAATCTCATAGGCTGCCAGCCCGCACGCCAGGGACAGCTCTTCGATACTGTATCCACGGGCTTCCCGGGCGGTTCGGACGGCACTGCGTTCAGGCGTAACCGCGCTCGCCGCCAGTTCGGAGTAAGGTTCGCGTTTTGCTATTTGGGGCATTGGCAACTCCGTGGGATGAAAGAGTTAGATCAAATCATGTTGTTGCCTGAGACGATCGGGAGAATGCCCGCTCCCCGGTGATTTGCCAAGCATCAAAGATAGCGTCACGGCATCGTGAACCGACGCCGGAATGAATGTGGATGCCGGGGCGCTCACATCTGGCCGGATCGTCGGCGGACACAGTTCGGAAACAAAATTCTACAGGCCGGAAAAACTGCCGAAAAACTCCAAGGCGATAGTCCCGACCGCAGTGCTCGAGTCACCGACCTGAATCGGTGACGCTCAAATTCGCCCTGCGCAAAAAGGAAACGATGTCATGAAGAAGTCTCTTCTCTCCGCCCTTGGACTTGCAATCGCACTTGCCCTCTCGATGCCGATCATCGGCGCGAGCAGCGCGAATGCAGCGACGATGCACACCACCGTCAAGAAGCATCACCGTCATCACTACCATCACCGCGTCCACCACCATCGCCATCGTCACAAGAAGGTTGTGGCGAAGACGTACTGAAAACACCCTGGGACAGACAACCGGCAAGCAGGCGTTCTTGGCCTCTGATCAAGAGCGGCCAGCTTGCCGGGGTTTGCCGCGTCGACGAAATGGCGGCGGTCCCGCTGACCACCGCATTTCCCCTACCTTGAACGCGCTCGCGGCGCTTTTTGCTGCCGGCCACCGAGAAACAGACTGGCGACCAGCCCGACCAGAACCAGCCCGACAGCGGCCGCCGTCGCCGGGTGATCACGGGCAGTCTTCTCGATCGCCCGGCCTTGCCTTCTGATTGCCGGCAAGGTGTCGCCGAGACGCTCGGCGATATCCGAATAATAGTCCGACGCGGTATCGCGACCGTCTTCGTAATAGGCGCCGCCCCGCTTCAACACGGCTTTCTTCAAAGTGGCCAGTTCCCTGGTCAGGGCCGCGACCTGCTTGTTCAGATCGGTGTCGGAGATGCTCGAAAGCGATGCCATGACGTGGTTCCTTCATCTGCAGAAGGAAGCCTAACGCATGACCCCGAAGACCGTTCCGGTCAGCCCCGGCGGGCTTTAGCGAACCTGATCGAGCAGGCGCTTGCATTCGAGCAGGTCGAACAGCGCCTCCTGCAGCAATGCGCGATTATCACGGGAAAGTTTTGACGTGTCCGGCGGAACCGGGCCTTCCTCGTCGCTCTTGCCGATGCCGAAAAAACGACGGCTGGGTTTCACCCTCGGTTGGCCGACCAGCATCTCGTCGTCGGGGCCGCGCGGCTGCGCCGCTGGCGTCAGCGGTACCGCGTCAGCCTGCCGGCGCTGCGAGATCGCCTCGACCGCCGCCATGTCGCCATTGCCGACGGCGATCAAAAACTGGTTGCCGTTCTCGCGCAACAGCTTTTGTACGCCCTTGATCGTATAGCCCTGATCGTAGAGCATGTGGCGAATGCCCTTGATCAGCTCGACGTCCTGCGGCCGGTAGTAGCGGCGGCCGCCGCCGCGCTTCATCGGCTTGATCTGGTTGAAACGCGTCTCCCAGAAGCGCAGCACGTGCTGCGGCAAATCCAGATCCTCCGCGACCTCGCTGATGGTGCGGAAAGCATCGGGGCTCTTGTCCATGGGCGAATCCTCACGCTAGAGCATGATCGCGAAAGGCGGGGACCGGTTTTGGGCAACATCACGGTAAAACAAAGAGAGCAGCTTTTCCGTCCACCGGGGCGGATCACACCCAAATACCGATCCGGCCTGCCGAATCGCATCTTATTTCAGCGGTTTATGAAACAATATTCAAGCCCGGCGTAAAAGCAGGCTTCGTTTTTCAACCGAAGCCTGAAGCATGGGTTCTCGGCAAGGGAGATCGGGAATCTACTTGCTGCCCTTGGCCTTGCTGTTTTGATGGGAGCGCAGGATGCGGTTCTTCAGCACGTTCGATGACTTGAAGGTCATCACCCGGCGCGGCAGGATCGGCACTTCCTCACCGGTCTTGGGATTGCGCCCGATGCGTTCGTTCTTGGAACGGACATGGAAGGTCGCGAAGGACGACAGTTTCACCGTCTCACCGCGAACGATCGCCTCGCAGATCTCATTCAGCACCGCCTCGACAAGCTCGGCCGATTCAGTACGCGACAGCCCAACCTTGCGGTAAACGGCTTCGGCGAGGTCGGCGCGCGTAAGTGTCTTTCCCCCCATACGAACCGTCCCATCAGCTCAAAAAATAAAATCGATACAAGCAACGGCAGAACCTAAGTAATTGATCCGTCAAGGTCAAGGACCCGAACCCGTTAGTTCGGCACTTACCAACGCAGCAGGACGGCGCCCCAGGTGAAGCCGCCGCCCATCGCCTCAAGCAGCACCAGGTCACCCTTTTTGATGCGGCCGTCGGCGACGGCCGCGGATAGTGCCAGCGGCACGGAAGCAGCCGATGTGTTACCGTGCAAATCGACGGTCACCACCACCTTCCGCTCCTCTATCCCGAGCTTTTTGGCCGAAGCATCAATAATTCGTTTATTGGCTTGATGCGGCACGAACCAGTCGAGATCAGCGGCGCTGATGCCGGCCTGTGCGAACGTCGCCTCGATGACGTCGGTGATCATGCCGACCGCATGCTTGAACACTTCGCGGCCTTCCATCCTGAGGTGCCCGACCGTTCCGGTAGTCGACGGCCCACCGTCGACAAAAAGCTTGTCCTTGTGGATGCCGTCGGAGCGCAGGCTGGCCGCCAGAACGCCTCGGTCGGCGATGCCGCCTGCCCCCGTGCCTGCTTCCAGCACTATCGCGCCGGCGCCGTCGCCGAACAAAACGCAGGTCGAGCGGTCGTTCCAGTCGAGAATGCGCGAAAACGTTTCCGAGCCGATCACCAGCACCCGTCTGGCCAAGCCGCCGCGGATATAGAGGTCGGCGGTCGTCACCGCATAGACAAAACCCGAGCAGACCGCCTGCAGGTCGAAGGCAAAACCGTGGTGCATGCCGAGCCGGTTCTGGATCTCGACTGCGGTCGCGGGAAAGGTGTTGTTGGGCGTCGAGGTCGCCAGCACGATCAGGTCGATGTCGTCAGCCGTCAGGCCGGCGCTGTCGAGGGCTGCGCGCGCTGCCGCCTCACCCAGAGAGGCCGTCGTCTCGTCGTCGGCCGCAATGTGGCGCTGGCGAATACCGGTGCGCTGGACGATCCATTCGTCCGAGGTCTCGACCATGCCTTCAAAATCGGCATTCTTCATAATGCGGCGGGGCAGCGCGGCGCCCGTGCCGCGCACGACTGATCTGATCAATGCTCTTTCCTATTCCTTTGCGTCGATGACGACGTCGGATTTCCGGATTGTCTGGGCATTCGGATTGCGGGCATGGAACAGGTCGAGATCGGCCTCGATGCGGTCAAGCAGATTGTTAAGCACCATGTCGTAGCCGAGCTCGATCGCCGCAGCGAAGCCATCCGAATCAGCCCCGCCATGGCTTTTCACCACGATGCCGTTCAATCCCAGGAAGACGCCGCCATTGGAGCGGCCGACATCCATCTTCTCGCGCAGGCGATCGAAGGCGGTCTTGGCGAAGATATAGCCGATCCTGGCCATCAGTGTCCGGTTCATCGCGGCGCGCAGGTAGCCGGCGATCTGCCTGACCGTGCCTTCCGCCGTCTTGAGCGCGATATTGCCGGCAAATCCTTCGGTAACGACGACGTCGACACTGCCCTTGCCGATGTCGTCACCCTCGACAAAGCCATGGTAGTTCATCGAGGCCATGTTGGCCTCGCGCAGCATACGGCCTGCTTCCTTGACCTCCTCCTGACCCTTGATCTCCTCGACGCCGACATTGAGCAGGCCGACGCTCGGCCGTTCGATGCCGAAAACCGAGCGCGCCATGCCGGTACCCAGAATGGCAAAATCAACCAGTTGATGCGCATCCGCACCGATGGTTGCGCCGACGTCCAGCACCACGCTTTCGCCGCGCAATGTCGGCCAGAGCGCCGCAATCGCCGGGCGGTCGATGGTCGCCATGGTGCGAAGGCAGAATCTGGACATCGCCATCAGTGCGCCGGTATTGCCAGCCGAGATGCAGGCGTCCGCCGTGCCTGCCTTGACCGCTTCGACGGCTTTCCACATCGATGACTTCCAGCGGCCATGGCGCAGTGCCTGGCTCGGCTTGTCGTCCATCCGGACTGCGATCTCGCAGTGGATGAACTCGCTCACCTCCGCTAGCTTGGGGAATTTGGCGAGTTCAGGCCTTACCGCTTCTTCGCGCCCATAGATGACGAAGCGTATGTCCGGACGGCGGGTGGCGACAGTCATGAGCGCCGGGATGACCACGCTTGGCCCGTGATCGCCGCCCATGGCATCGATGGAAATCCTGATCACGCGGTGTTCATCTCACGGTTGCTTGGCCAGCGGGCTTGCCAAGGTACGGGGCTCGCGAAGGTTCGGCGAAAATAACGGTTTTGGGCTGCCGCACAACCAACTTTTCTCAAATTGGGTCAGCCATCAGGATTTTCCCAGCAGTGATCTGAGCTTTTGCTGGAATTCATTCTCCACAGGCTCGGCATCGCCG
Organism: Mesorhizobium sp. M0189; assembly: GCF_040322135.1. Taxonomy (NCBI): domain Bacteria; kingdom Pseudomonadati; phylum Pseudomonadota; class Alphaproteobacteria; order Hyphomicrobiales; family Phyllobacteriaceae; genus Mesorhizobium; species Mesorhizobium sp. M0189. The sequence goes on along the minus strand of NZ_JAMYSW010000013.1, from coordinate 114,346 downwards.
GCGGCCTCCAGCGACACACCCGGCTTGCGCGGATAGGGATCGATCGCCAAGCCAAAGAACTGTTCGGCAAGCGCCCCGACGTCGATCGCGTCGCCGGAAAAGGTTTCCGGGCTGTCCGGCCCTTCGGCGTCGAGCAGGATCTCACCGCCACCGTCGAAACCTTGCCGCCCGAGCTTGGATTGTTCCGGCAGGAACAGCGCCTCGACCGGCTCGTCGATATGCGCCTCGACCGGGTCGAGAGTGACGATGCAGGCCTGCGTTATATCGGCCTCGACATGGCCGCTGACTTTCACCCCATTGCGCTTCCACGGCTCGATCAGAAGTTCGGCGCGATAGTTCTCGACCGAAAGCAGCTCATGCTCGACGGCCAGTATGGCGCGCTGCCCGGCGTCGGCATCGATCACCACCGGCAGCCCTTTTTGCGGCATCCGGGCGACATTTGCCAGGAATGACACTGGGCTGTGGGTATCAGGATGTTTCATCTTCGCCTCCACTTCGCCGCCTTCATTCGGCCTGCCTTCGCTCAGAGTTGGCCACTGGAAATGCCACCGTGCCGGAAACGATCGATTCGGTCGGCTGTTGCGTGAGTTGCCTTGATGCATCGGCGGCATAGAGTGCCAGTTGCGACGCTTGCGGCCAGGCGCCGGCATCCGGCCTGACATTGCGGGAAAGGGCGGCGGCAAGCGCATCATGGTCATTTCGTTTCAGCGCATCGTCATAGGCGGCGGTACGGCCATAGAACATCTTCGCCAGTTTCCGCATTCGCTTCGGCACGCCGACGTCGCCAATGCCCAATTCCCGCAACGAATGTTCGACATCCATGAAGAACTCGTCGATCAGCACCTGCGCAACCTCTGCCGCAGCACCGCCCTCGCCGCGCAACCGGTGCTGGAACAGGAACATGTGCAACGACAGCATCTCGAAGCGGCCGAGCGGCGTGTCCGGCACGTTCCAGGCGGAATAAAACACCGGTTGCCGCGCCGCCGCCACGATTTGTGCGTAAAGCGCCTCGGTGATGGCGCGGTTGGCGTGACGTTCGCGGCCAAAGAGGCGCTGGAACATTTGAGGGTGGTCTCCCGGGACCGTTTGTTGAAGTGGCCTTGTTGCATCGGCAAGCAAGCTGGTTTACCGGTTTTGCGGCCCAGCGCAAGTTGCGGCCAGCTTATGGAGTTGTAGTTGCGCGCGCTGAAATTCAAGTCGACTTTCCTGCCTAGGCCCGCCGGTGCGGTTTCGCTGCTGGTGATCGCTGCGGCGCTTTCCGCCTGCAATTCGTCCAAGATGATCGGCGATCTCAATCCGAGCGAGACGCTGACGCAGGGCTACGTCATCGACCAGCAGGCGATCGACCTGGTGCCGGTCGGCTCGAGCCGCGAACAGGTGCTGCTGGCGCTCGGCACTCCCTCGACGAAGGCGACCTTCGACAACGAGGCCTTTTATTACATTTCGCAGACGCGCAAGCGCTATGTCGCCTTCGACAAGCCGCGGCTAGTCGACCAGCATGTGCTGGCGGTCTATTTTGGCGATGACGGGCGCGTCACCCAGATCGCCAATTACGGCCTGAAGGACGGCAAGGTGTTCGACTTCATCTCGCGCACCACGCCGACCGGCGGCAAGGACCAGAACTTCCTCAGCCAGATCATCAGTGGCGCCAGCAAGCTGACGCCTGGTGTTCCGGGCGCCAGCGGCGGCAGTACGCTCGGCGGCACCTGATCCACTCGACGGTGTCGGCTTCTTTTCTTTTCGCTTCCCTGTAAGCGGCGGCACATCTCAGGCAATGAAAACCCGCGGGAGCGATCCCGCGGGTTTTTGTCTTGAGCCGTGGCGACCGAGCTTAGCCGTGCGCGAGCACGGCCAATAGCAGCAGCGCGACGATGTTCGTGATCTTGATCGCCGGGTTGACCGCCGGCCCAGCAGTATCCTTATAGGGATCGCCGACCGTGTCGCCGGTCACAGAGGCCTTGTGTGCTTCGGAGCCCTTGAGGTGCTTGAGGCCGTCCTTGTCGACGAAACCATCTTCGAACGACTTCTTGGCGTTGTCCCAGGCACCGCCGCCGGAGGTCATCGAGATGGCAACGAAAAGGCCGTTGACGATGACGCCGAGCAGCGAGGCGCCGAGCGCGGCAAAGGCGGATGCCTTCGAACCGGAGATCAGGAGGACACCGAAATAGACCACCAGCGGCGCCAGCACCGGCAGCAGTGATGGAACGATCATCTCCCGGATCGCTGCCTTGGTCAGAAGGTCGACGGCGCGCGCATAGTTCGGCTTCGAGGTGCCGGCCATGATGCCCGGATCCTCGCGGAACTGCTTGCGCACCTCCTCGACGATAGCACCGGCGGCGCGGCCGACGGCGGTCATGGCGATGCCGCCGAACAGATACGGGATCAGGCCGCCGAAGATCAGGCCGGCGACGACATAAGGATTGGAGAGGTCGAAGGAGACGTCGCCCATGCCCTGGAAGTAGGGGTATTTGTCGCTATTGGCCGCAAAGAACTTCAGGTCGTTAGAGTAGGCCGCAAACAGCACCAGCGCGCCGAGGCCGGCCGACCCGATGGCGTAGCCCTTGGTTACCGCTTTGGTGGTGTTGCCGACAGCGTCGAGCGCGTCGGTGGACTGGCGCACTTCCTTGGGCAGGCCGGCCATTTCGGCAATGCCGCCGGCATTGTCGGTGACTGGGCCGAAGGCATCGAGCGCGACGATCATGCCGGCGAGGCCAAGCATCGTCGTCACCGCGATCGCCGTGCCGTAGAGGCCGGCGAGCTGGTATGTCGAGATGATGCCGCCGACGATGACGATCGCCGGCAACGCCGTCGCTTCGAGCGAGACCGCCAGGCCCTGGATGACGTTGGTGCCGTGACCGGTGACCGAGGCCTGGGCGATGGAGTTCACCGGACGCTTGTTGGTGCCGGTATAATATTCGGTGATCACCACGATGAGGCCTGTCACCACAAGGCCGACCAGGCCGCAGATGAACAGGTTCGTGCCGGTGATGGCCATGCCGGCGACGGTGCCGATCTCACCCCAGCCGATGCATGCCGAAGTGGCGACGGCAAGGCCGACAATTGACAGCAGGCCGGTGACGATCAGGCCCTTGTAGAGAGCGCCCATGATCGAGCCGCTGGAACCGAGCTTGACGAAGAAGGTGCCGGCGATCGAGGTGAGAATGCAGGCGCCGCAGATGGCCAGCGGATAGAGCATGGTCGCGCCGAGAACGGCGGTGCCACCGAAAAAGATGGCGGCAAGGACCATGGTGGCGACCACGGTCACCGCATAGGTCTCGAACAGATCGGCGGCCATGCCGGCGCAATCGCCGACATTGTCGCCGACATTGTCGGCGATGGTGGCCGGATTGCGTGGATCGTCTTCGGGAATGCCGGCTTCAACCTTGCCGACGAGATCGCCGCCGACGTCGGCGCCCTTGGTGAAGATGCCGCCGCCGAGACGAGCGAAGATCGAAATCAGCGAGGCGCCGAAGCCAAGCGAAACCAACGAGTCGATGACGACACGGTCATCGGGCTGAAGGCCCATGAACTGGGTCAGGATCAGGTAATAGATCGAGACGCCAAGCAGGGCCAGGCCAGCAACCAGCATGCCAGTGATAGCCCCAGACTTGAAGGCGATCTCGAGGCCGGCAGCGAGGCTGTTGGAAGCCGCCTGCGCGGTGCGCACATTGGCGCGCACCGAGACGTGCATGCCGATGAAGCCAGCGGCGCCCGATAGAACGGCGCCGATCAGGAAGCCGATGGCGGCGGTGATCGAAAGCAGCCACCAGGCGAGCAGCAGGACCACGACGCCGACGATGGCGATTGTGGTGTACTGGCGCGCCAGATAGGCTTGCGCGCCTTCGCGGATGGCCGCGGAAATTTCCTGCATGCGTGCATTGCCCTGATCGGCCGCGAGGACCGAACGTGTCGCCCAGATGGCGTAAAGGACTGAAAGCAGACCGCAGGCGATGACAGCTGAAAGTATGGTCATTGCCGAATTTTCCTCGATTGGTGGCCCAAAAGAACCCCTCCCCGGGCCGTTGAGACAGGGGACGAATTTTCCGCAACCGGAATCCGTCCCTTCGCAGCGGCTTATGCGAAACAGGGCTCGGAACGTCAAGATATTGTTCGGTTTTTGTCCGGTTTTCGCTCAAAACATCCCGGGTTTCATCCAAAAGGCTGGACGGCAGCGCGCCTTTCGACACTGCCATCCGATTAGATCGATTGAAATCGGCGAACGGCCGTCAAACTTTGCGCGGGTCGCCGTCCGGCTGGACGACGAAGATCAGCACCACCAGCATTGTCATGTAGAATTTGAACGCCGCCTCCTGACCATTCCATGTCGAAGACTGCCACATGGCAAACCACTCGCCGCCAACGACCATGAAGCCGAAATACCAAACGAGGAAACCCATGGTGGCGGCTATGATGGCGAACTTCTTGGCATCGTTGAATGCCTGTCCGCTGGCGTTGCGCGCCTGCCAGAGTCGCCAGGCGGCGACTAGGTAGAGCAAGCAGGTCAGCGCCTCGCCAATGATGATCAGCCAGTAGCCCGCCGTCCACAGCGACGGGTTGGTGATCGAGCGGTACATCAGGGCGTTGCCAGGAAAGGTCGTGTCCATGCTCAGCACATGCTGGACAAAGGCGAAGTTTGAGCCGTAATCGGTGATGTTGCCGAAGGCGACAAGGAAGGCGAAAGCCGCCAGACACAAACACATGATGATCTTGGAGAAACGCGCGGTCATGGCAAGAACTCCTGCTGAAAGATCGGGGCATCGCACTCATCAATCGCCGAGTCCCGAAGATCGCGCAACGGGGGGACCAGTGATCATAGTGCTCACGACTGTCGCGAGACATTATGCCGGGAAGCAAGACATTGCCGCGATTCTCGAAACCCTCGATCTGGACAGCTATTGCGCGGTGGGCGACTTAGTCTCTGTGGTTAGAGCCGGCACACAGCACGATTTCGCCATCATCCGCCGCCGCTGGATCGCCAGCGAGACGGGCACCACGCTCGAACTGACGCTCGATCATCCGGCGCGTTCGAGTGGCCTTTGAAAGAAGCGAACTTTGCCCCGAGGGGCTACTCCACCTCGCGCCCCATGCGCCGGCCCGTGTAGCGCTCGATCGCCGACAGCCCGTCATAGATCAGCACGGCAAGGGCGGCGACGATCAGGCCGCCCTGCAGGATGAAGGCGAGGTTGTTCGACAGCAGGCCGGCGATGATCACCTCGCCCAATGTCCTCGCCGCCACTGTCGAGCCGATGGTCGCGGTGGCGAGGCTGATCACCACCGACAGCCGGATACCGCCGAGGATGATCGGCGCGCTGAGCGGCAGTTCGACCTTGACCAGCCTTTGCCAGCCGGTCATGCCGGCGCCACGCGCCGCCTCGACGACATTGGCCGGCAGCGTCGTCAGGCCGGTCAGCGCGTTCTCGAAGATCGGCAGCAGGCCATAGAGAAACAACGCAATCAGCGTCGGCTTTTCGCCGAAGCCGACGGCCGGCACGGCAAGCGCCAGCACCGCCACCGGCGGAAAGGTCTGGCCGATATTGACCAGGCTGCGCGACAGCGGCAGGAATTCGGCGCCGGCTGGCCTGGTGACCAGAATGGCGAGCGCGACCGCAACGATCGTCGCGGCAACCGTTGCGATCAGGACGGTCTGCAGATGCAGCAGCGTCAACGTCAAAAGGCTGCCCTGATTGTAGATTACCGGCGCGTTGTTCTCTGTCAGCGGCTTCAGCAGCGGTTCGAACCAGCCGGGATTGGTGACGAAGGCAATAAGCAGCACCACCAGGGCAAGCCTGAGCAGTGATGGAAGCCAGGCTTTCATGCCGGCCTCGCCGCGCGTTTAACCAGTCCATCCACAGTGACGCGGCCAAGCGATTTGCCATCAGTATCTTTCACCGGCAGTGCCGGGCGGCCCGACCACAGGAGTTCGGCCAACGCGTCGCGTTGGCTGGCATCACCGGGGATCGCCTCGCCTTCGGCCGTGCCTTTTTCCACCGCGTCGCGCACCCGGCCAAGCGATAACAGCCGGAACGGTTTTTCGCTGGCGCCAACCAGGGTCTCGACAAACGCGCTGGCCGGTTTCGCCAGTATCTCGGCCGGCGCGGCATATTGCACTACTTTGCCGCCGTCCATCACCGCGATCTTGTCGCCCATGTGAACGGCCTCTTCCATGTCATGGGTGACTAGGATGATGGTGGTGCCGAAGCGCTTCTGGATCGCCAGCAGATCCTCCTGCGCCTTGTTGCGGATGATTGGATCGAGCGCGCCGAACGGCTCATCCATCAACAGCACGTTGGGTTCCGCGGCAAGCGCTCGGGCGACGCCGACGCGCTGCTGCTGGCCGCCGGAAAGCTCATGCGGATAGCGTGGCCCGTAGGCTTGCGGGTCGAGCTGATATAGCGTCATCAGCTCGTCGACGCGGGCTTTGATGCGGTTGGCGTCCCAGCCGAGCAATACCGGCACAGTGGCGATGTTCTGTGCCACCGTGCGATGCGGAAACAGACCGTGGCCCTGGATGGCATAGCCGATGCTGCGACGCAGCTCATAATCAGGCACCGAGCGGTTGTCGACGCCGTCGAGCTTGATCACGCCCGATGTCGGCTCGACCAGCCGGTTGATCATGCGAAGCAGCGTCGTCTTGCCGGAGCCGGAGGTGCCGACGATGACGGCGATGCTGCGCGGCTCGATTACTATCGACACGTCGTCGACCACTGTCGTCTCGCCGTAGCGCTTGGTGATGCCTTCGATCTCGATCATGCCGTTTAAACCCTGCGCTTGCTGGCGCTCATTTCGATCACTGCATCGAGGATGATGGCGGCGGCGAAGGCCAGCGCCACCGTCGGCACGGCACCGAGCAGCACCAGGTCCATCGCCGTCTGGCCGACTCCCTGGAATACGAATACGCCAAAGCCGCCGCCGCCGATCAGCGCGGCAATGGTGGCGAGGCCGATATTCTGCACCAGCACGATGCGAATGCCGGTGAGGATCACCGGGAAAGCCAGCGGAAACTCGACGCCGAACAGCCGCTGGCGGTCGGTCATGCCCATGCCGCGCGCTGCGTCGTTGGCGGCACGCGGCACACCGGCAAGGCCGACCACGGTGTTGGCCACCACCGGCAGCAGTGAATAGAGGAACAGGGCGACGAAAGCCGGCGCCGTGCCGATGCCGCGAATGCCGAGCGCGGCAGCACCCGGCACATGCGAAGCGACCCAGCCGAGCGGTGCTATCAAGAGGCCGAACAGCGCGATCGAAGGAATGGTCTGAATGATGTTCAGCACGTTGAGCACGCCGGCCCGCAATTTCTCGACGCGGTGGCAGAGGATGCCGAGCGGCAGGCCGATAATCACTGCTGCCGCCAGCGAACCCAGCGCCAGCGTCACGTGCTTGGAGCCTTCCGCCCAAAAACTATCGGCGCGATTGAAATATTCCTTGAGGATCGACAGGCTGTTCCAGCTCCCCGAGACCAGCAGCAGGCCGATCGCCGCTGCGGCGACAACAAGCACGCCGACCCGTGCCTGCGGCGACAGGTTCAGCCTTGTAAGCACGTCGGCGAGCAGAAGCGTGAAGGCGAAGATAAACAGCCAGAAGCCCGAAGCCGGCGAGATACGGGCGAAGGTGTTGCCGGCGGTCGTCAGGAAGCTGCCGGCAACGCCGATCAGCAGCGCCAGCGCCGCAAGTGCAACCACACTGGCGGCGAGGCGCAGAGCAAGCGGCGTTTTCAGCAATGCAATGAGCGCCGCTGCGACAACAATCGCCATCAATAGCGCACCGACCGCCGCAGGCAAAGATTCGAGGATCGAGCGCGCCTCGCCGGGTACGATGCGATTGGCGCGGAACGTGGCGAATGGTGCCGCAAAAGCCGCATAGGCTGATATCGCCGCGATAACCACGCCGAGCTTGTCAAACCGGATGCGCACGCCCTCCCCCATCGGCCGATCCGCGCACCTCGAAAGCGGCGCGCCGGAATCGCCTTACTTGAGGAAGCCGTTCTTTTTCAAAAAGTCTTCGGCGACGCCCTTGACCGGTTCGCCGCCAACCTGGACGCGGCCATTCAACTCCTGCAGCGTGACGAGATCGAGCTTGGCGAAGACCGGCTTCAGCAGCGTCTCGATTTCCGGGTGCTCCTTCAGCACCGCCTCGCGGATGATCGGCGCCGGCTGGTAGACCGGCTGCACACCCTTGTCGTCCTCAAGCACGACGAGGCCGGAGGGCGCGATGCCGCCGTCGGTGCCGTAGACCATGGCCGCGTTGGCGCCGTTGGTCTGGTTGGCCGCAGCGGCAATGGTCGCCGCCGTATCGCCGCCCGACAGCGTGATCAACTGGTCCGGCTTCAGCGTAAAGCCATAGGTCTTCTGGAAAGCGGGCAGCGCGGCCGCCGAATTGACGAACTCGGCGGACGCCGCCAGCACCACCTTGCCGCCGCCCGAGACATATTTGCCGAAGTCGGAAAGGGTGACGAGCTTGTTGGTATCGGCGACCTCCTTACGCAGGGCGATCGCCCAGGTGTTGTTAGCCGGTGACGGGGACAGCCAGACGATCTTGTTGGCGTCGTAATCGAGCTTCTTGGCAGTCTCGTAGGCCTTAGCGGCATCCTTCCACACCGGATCGTCGGCCTTCTCGAAGAAGAATGCGGCGTTGCCGGTGTATTCCGGATAGATGTCGATCTCGCCGGCCGTAATTGCCTTGCGTACCACAGGCGTGCCGCCGAGTTGGATGCGGTCGGTGGTCTGGATATTATTGGCGTTCAGCACCAGCTGGATGATGTTGCCGAGCACGCCGCCCTCGGTGTCGATCTTCGACGACACCACCACCTGGGCACTCGCCGAGGCCACCGTGATGCCGAGCGCCAGCACGGTGCCGGCCAGAACCTTGATTGAAAACATCTCACAAATCCCTTGCTGTGAACCGGAATATGGCTGCCGCATATGAGCATGGCTTCGATGCCCCGTCGGGGTACACGGTTTCATAAGAAGGGTGATGGACGCAATAATTTTGTTCGGATTTGGGTGAATCCGCTGTTGTCTCGTCCCGACAGCGTGGCGTCAGCTGGCCGCACGCAAGCCCGTCATCTTCAACACGCCCAGTGCCACGAAGCACAGCGCGACGACCGGAAAAATCATCCAGTTCAGCATCTCCCAGCCCCAGGCATTGTAGACTGCGCCCGACATCAGCGAGGCGAAGGCGACGGAGCCGAACAGGACGAAATCGTGGAACCCCTGGACCTTGCCTTTTTCGGATGGCTGGTAGCTGTCAGCCACCATGGCGGTGGCGCCGATGAAGCTGAAGTTCCAGCCGAGGCCGAGCAGGATCAGCGTTGTCCAGAACTGCCACAGTGCCAACCCCGACAGCGCGACTATACCGCAGCCAATGAGCAGCACCAGGCCGATGGCCACGATCCGCTCCGCGCCAAAACGATAAATCAGCGACCCCGTGAAGAAGCTCGGCGCGAACATCGCCATCACATGCCAGGAAATGCCGAGCGTGGCGTCGTCGGTCGAAAGGCCGCAGCCGACCATGGCCAGTGGCGCGCCGGTCATGACGAAGCTCATCAGCGCGTAGCTGCCGATGGCGCAAAACAGCGCCGCGACGAAGCGCGGCCTGGTGACGATTTCTAAGAGCGGCCGGGCGTCGCTGTCGGCGATTTCCACCTTCTCGGTTGCCTTGGCTGGGATGCGCAATAAAGAGAGGATGGCGGCGCCAACCGCCGCCAGCACCAGGATGGACGCAAACGAGCCGGCAAACTTCACCGGCGAGAACAGGTCGCCGGTGAAAATGACGATCTGCGGCCCAAGTATGGCGGTGACGATGCCGCCGGCCAGCACGAAGGAGATGGCGCGCGCCTTGAATTCAGGCGGAGCATTGTCGGCGGCGGCAAAGCGGAATTGCTGGACAAAGGCACCGCCGATCCCGATCACGGCAAGGCCGAAAGCGAACAGCCAGAAGCTGGCATGAAACAGCGCCAACGTAGCGACCAGCCCGCCAAGCGCTGTGACCGCAGTGCCGGTCATGAAGCCGTCGCGCTGGCCGAGCCGGCGGATGATCGCCGCGGCCGGCAGGGAACCGAGCGCCACGCCGACATTGAAGCCGGTGATCGGCGCGGTTGCCAGCGACTTGTCGGCTTCGAGGAGGTACTGCCCGGCCAGTCCGCCCATGGAAATGGCGATGGGTGCCGCCGAACCGATGATCGCCTGCGAGGCTGCGAGGATGAAAGCGGTGCGACGCGCTTCCTTGCCGGCCTCAACGACGACGATAGCAGTCATGAGGCGTCCTTGCCGCGGCCCTCGCCACGCACGCGGCGCGACACGCGATCAAGCACCGCATTGACCAGTTTCGGCTCGTCTTCTTCGTAAAATGCCTTGGCGATGTCGACATATTCGGAGACGATGACCGCCACCGGCACGTCCTCGCGTTTCATCAATTCGTAGACGCCGGCACGCAATATGGCGCGCAACGTCGAATCGAGCCTCGACAGCGGCCAGTCCTCGGTCAGCGCCTGGCGGATAATCGGATCGATGGTCTTCTGGTGCTCGACAACGCCGGCAAGAATGGCGCGAAACCATTGCGCATCGGCCTCGCGATAGAGCGCGCCGTCGACTTCCTTGCCGAGCCTGAACGCCTCGTATTCGGCGGTGATCTCAAACACGCCGCTGCCGGCGACATCCATCTGGTAGAGCGCCTGCACAGCCGCCAGGCGGGCAGCACCGCGCTTGTTGGCATGGCGAACCGCAGGCTGGCCGGGCGAAGCGGGTTCGCTCACGTTCGCTCTCCCAGTTGTTCCTTTAGGGCGATCATAGTCAGCGCCGCACGCGCCGCAAAGCCGCCCTTGTCGCCTTCGGAGCGCCTGGCCCGTGTCCAGGCCTGTTCGTCGTTTTCGGTGGTCAGGATGCCATTGCCGATGCAGACTGAATCCTGCACGGACAGGTCCATCAGGGCACGGCTGGATTCATTGGCGACGATATCGAAATGATAGGTGTCGCCGCGGACCACCGTGCCGAGGGCGACGAAACCGTCATAGCTCGTCCCGCCTTCGGAAGCACCGTCGAGCGCGAAGGAAATCACCGCCGGGATTTCGAGCGAGCCCGGAACGGTGACGACATCGTATGTCGCGCCCGCTTCGTCGAGCGCGCTGGTCGCGCCTTCGAGCAACGCGTCCGCAAGGTCGTCGTGAAAGCGCGCCTCGATGACAAGAAGGTGGGCCTTCTTCTTCGGACGGATGAACGCTTTGCCGTGTTGGGATGTGCCAGCCATAGATGTCTCCGGGGATCGCCGGTGACTTAGGCCGAAGCCGGTTTGATCGCAAGCGGAAGATTGCTGAAGGAACGTTCAAGGCCAACCCGGTGGCGGCCGCATCAGGGAATGGACTTTATGGGCGATCGCCTCAAAGTCCCTCTTTGGCCGCCTCCACCAGTCGCGCCGCGTAGCGGGCCATGGTGTCGATCTCGAGGTTGACGCGGTCGCCGACCTGGCGTTCGCCCCAGGTGGTGACCGTCAGCGAGTGGTGGATCAATAGCACGTCGAAGCGGGTGCCTTCGACCTTGTTGACGGTGAGCGAAGTGCCGTCGAGCGCGACGGAACCCTTGGGGGCGATGAATTTGGCAAGCTCGCGCGGTGCTTCCAGGGTAAAGCGAACGGCGTCACCCTCTTCCTTGCGGGCCACGATCTCGGCCATTCCGTCGACATGGCCTGACACGATATGGCCGCCAAGCTCGTCGCCGATCTTCAGCGCCCGCTCCAGGTTGATGCGCGCGCCGGTTTTCCAGCCCATCGCGGTCGTCAGCCTGAGTGCTTCTTCCCAGGCCTCGACTTCGAACCAGCGTGCGTTCGCGCCGTCTTCCGGCAATCCCGTTACCGTCAGGCAGACGCCGCCGCACGAAATTGAAGCGCCAATGGCAATGGTCTGCGGATCGTAGGCGGTGTCGATGCGCAAACCGACGCCTTCCCTGAGCGGCTTCACGGCGGCGACGGTGCCGACATCGGTGACGATTCCAGTGAACATTACTTTGGCCCAGTGAACATCAGTTCGGTCCTAAATGTCTCTTGTCCATTCGGCATATGTGTCTTCGCCGAAACGCATGTCGCGCAATTTGCGAAATCCCGGCGGGATATGGTTGGCATCTATCGGCGATGCAATGCCGTCCTCGCCGATCGCATCCGGCCCCTGAAACAGCACGATGCGATCGACGAGTTGTTCGTCGAGGAACGCCTTGGCCACCTTGGCGCCGCCCTCGACCAGCACGCTCGCCATGCCCAGCGCCGCCAGATCCTCGAGCAGTTCCGGCAGCGCAATATCGCCTTCATACGTCTCAGTGCCGATGAAGCGCACTCCGGTGCGTTCGAGCGCGGCCCGCCGACGTGGATCGGCCTCGGCACACGCGGCGACATAGAGCGGGACCCGGTCAACGCCGGAAACCAGCTTCGAGGTCTCCGGCAGCCTGATCTGGCGGTCGAGCACGATGCGCGCCGGCGAACGGTTCTCAAGTCCCGGCAGCCGCACCGTCAGCGCCGGATCGTCCTCCAGCGCGGTGCCGATGCCGATCAATATGCCGTCCGCTTCGGCGCGCATCAGATAGACTTCGCGCCGCGCGATATCGCCGGTAATGGAGACCTGCCCCTCGCCTTTCACGCCGATCTTATTGTCGCTCGAAAGCGCAAGCTTCAGAATCACTTCCGGGCGTTTTTTCAGAGATCGAATCAAATAGCCGGCCATCTGCTCCGCGGCCTTGGCCGCCAGCACTTTTTCCATCACCTCGACGCCCGCGGCACGCAAGATGGCGTAGCCCTTGCCGGAAACACGCGGGTCCGGATCGCTGGCAGCGCCAACCACCCGCGCCACGCCGGCGCTGACCAGCGCATTGGCGCAAGGCGGCGTGCGGCCGTGATGGGCGCAAGGCTCCAGCGTTACATAGGCGGTGGCGCCTTGCGCCAGCTCACCGGCCTCGGCCAGCGCCTCGGTTTCGGCATGCGGCCGGCCGCCGACGGCCGTGACGCCGCTGCCGACGATCATTGGCCCGTCGCCGTCATCGCGTACGATGAGCGTGCCGACGGAAGGATTGGTCGACGTCCGGCCGGCATTTTTGCGCGACAGCCTGAGGGCTGCCGCCATATAGCGGCGATCGAGGACCTCTTGCTTCGCCGTGCTGCGCTCGGACCCTGCCATGCTCAGCCGGCGTCCTCTTCGCTCTTCAGCTCTCGGCCCCTGGGCTCGTCACTTTTGAGCTCGTCGCCTTTGAGCTCGCCCAACACGTCGTGGAAATCCTTGGCCTCGCGGAAATTGCGGTAGACGGAGGCAAAGCGCACATAGGCGACATCGTCGAGCGACTTAAGCGCCTCCATGACCAGCCGGCCGACTTCGCCGGAGGCGACCTCGGTCTCGCCCGAGCTTTCCAGCTGGCGCACTATGCCGGTCACCGCGCGGTCGATGCGCTCCGGGTCGACGTTACGCTTGCGTACCGCAATCTCGACCGAGCGCAGCAGCTTGTCGCGGTCGAACGGCACCTTGCGTCCCGACTTCTTCACCACGACGAGATCGCGCAATTGGACGCGCTCGAAAGTGGTGAAGCGGCCGCCGCAATCCGGGCAGACGCGCCGCCTGCGGATCGCCGCGCCGTCTTCGGCGGGGCGCGAATCCTTCACCTGCGTATCTTCGGACTGGCAGTAGGGACAGCGCATGGAGAGCCTTCGGTTCGCGATTCTCGTGGAGCGAAAGGCTTAGAGGTTTTTGCCACGATGGCAAAGTATGGCCGATGACCGATCGCGTCTCAGAGATAGCGAGGCACGAGGAAAATTGCGAGAGCGGCAATCAGTTGGACGGCAATCCGCCAATCAGGGAGCGACGTCGCCGGTCGGGAAGCCGCAGGACGTGCCGAGATAGCGATAGGCCTTGGTGAAGCCGTCCATCGATATGGTCGCGACCGGCTTGTCGGCGAAGCTGACATCGAGGGCGCTGGTACGGCGCATGGCACGCAGTATGGCGAGGGTTGTCTCGGGCTTGTTGTTCACTATCCACTGGCCGTCGGCGATAAGATGAAAACCAGCCTTGATCTTGTCGTTGACGTCGCGGAACACCGCCGGGATGTTGTCGCCCTTAGGCAAGTCACCGTTTCTCACGGCGATGATGAGGCTCGGATAGCCCTCGGGCGGCAGTACGTCGCCATTCGAGATGGCTAGCGTAAGGGTGCCGCTGGTGCCGTTTGCGTCGAAAAAGACCGTCGAGGCGGCGCAGGTCTTGCGCACATCCTCACCGGTGTTGACCTCGTCCACCGTGGTGGACCACCTGCCGAAGGTCTCTGTCTTGGGTGCTGCCGGGGTCGGCTCGGTCTGTGCCAAGGCGAGGCCGGACAGCTGCAAGATAGCCGATGCCAGCAAGGCACCAAAGCCGGCGAAACGGAAAGTTGGCATCATTGAGCTTCTCCGCAGGTGCCTTGCTGTCGCACCGGGATTGTCCCGCACATGGAGGTCACTAGCGTCGGTCAACCAAGATACGGATAAAGCGGAAAACGATCCGTCAATGCCGCCACCTTGGCCTTCACGGCTGTCTCGACGGCCGCATTGCCCTCATCGGAATTGGCGACCTTCAGTCCATCCAGCACTTCGGTGATCAGCTTGCCGATCTCACGGAACTCGGCCTGGCCGAAGCCGCGCGTGGTGCCGGCCGGCGTGCCGAGCCGAACGCCCGAGGTCACGAAGGGCTTTTCCGGATCGAAGGGGATGCCGTTCTTGTTGCAGGTGATGTTAGCGCGGCCAAGGGCAGCTTCGGCGCGCTTGCCGGTGGCGTTCTTGGGACGCAGATCGACCAGCATCAGATGGTTGTCGGTACCGCCGGAGACGATGTCGAGACCGGTTTCCTGCAGGCTGGAGGCCAGCGCCTTGGCATTGGCAACGACGCTCTCCGCGTAGATCTTGAAGCTCGGCTTCAGCGCTTCGCCCAGAGCCACCGCCTTGGCGGCGATGACATGCATCAGCGGTCCGCCCTGCAGGCCGGGGAAGACGGCCGAGTTCATCTTCTTGGCAATGTCCTCGTCATTGCAAAGGATCATGCCGCCGCGCGGGCCGCGCAGCGATTTGTGCGTCGTGGTGGTGACCACGTGGGCGTGCGGCAGCGGAGACGGATGCATGCCGCCGGCGACCAGGCCGGCGATGTGGGCCATGTCGACCATCAGATAGGCACCGATCGAGTCGGCGATCTCGCGAAAACGCTCCCAGTCCCAGACGCGTGAATAGGCGGTGCCGCCGGCCAGGATCAATTTCGGCTTGGTCTCATGGGCGGTCTTCTCGATCGCATCCATGTCGAGCAGATGATCTTCCCTGCGCACGCCATAGGAGACAACCTTGAACCATTTGCCGCTCATATTGACAGGCGAGCCATGCGTCAGGTGGCCGCCGGAATTGAGGTCGAGGCCCATGAAGGTGTCGCCGGGCTGCAGCAACGCCAGGAACACCGCCTGGTTCATCTGGCTGCCGGAATTCGGCTGGACGTTGGCGAAGTTGCAGCCGAACAGCTTTTTCGCGCGTTCGATGGCCAGTTCCTCGGCGACATCGACGAATTGGCAGCCGCCATAGTAGCGCTTGCCCGGATAGCCCTCGGCATATTTGTTGGTCATGATCGACCCTTGCGCCTCGAGCACGGCGCGCGAGACGATGTTTTCCGAGGCAATCAGCTCGATCTCATGGCGCTGGCGGCCGAGTTCGTTGCGGATGGCGCCGAAAATCTCGGGGTCGGCATCGGCAAGCGTGGTTTCGAAGAAGGATTCGAATTTGTTCGACACTGCCGCTGCTGTTGCCATGGGCTGAAATCCTCAAGGTTCGGGGTCTGTCGCGCCATTAACACAGTTGCTTTCGGCCCGCCACGTTTGCTGCGCGAAATTTGCTGGCCGGATTGCGCCAGAGAGACTGGCGGCCTCTATTTCCTTGCCTGCCGACCCTTCAGCAGGGCCTCGGTGAGCGTGATCTCGGTGAACAGCGCCGCGTGGTTTGCATATGGTCCGTGGCGAACCGATTTTCGGAATCATGCGCAAAGCTCAGAGCGCGACGGCGACAATAAAAAAGGCCGCCCTTCCGGCGGCCTTTTGCAAATGAACTCAGCTGTTTAGAGCGCGGATGTGATCTGCAGCTCGTTGGCCCCGTCGAGGCCGTAAATGTCGTCGCGGAACTGCACCACGCCCGGCCCCGTCGACCAGGCCGAGATGTAGAGAAAATAGACCGCCACCGGATTGGTGACCTGCACCGGGACGTTCTCGCCACTCTTGATCGCTGCCTCGAAGTGCTGACGGTTCCAACCCGGCGTATCGCGAAGAATCCAGGTGACGAGATCGCGCACATTCTGGACGCGCACGCAGCCCGATGAATCGAAGCGCATCATCTTGCCGAACAGGCTCTGCTGCGGCGTGTCGTGCATGTAGACGCCGTCCGGGCTGGGGAAATTGATCTTGACCGAGGCCATCGCGTTGCCAGCACCCGGATCCTGGCGGAAGCGGTACTTCTCGGCGTCGTCGGTCGACCAGTCAACGGTCAGCGGATCAACCTCGCTGCCATCCGGCGCGAACAGACGGATGTGGCTGTCCTTGAGATAGTTGGGGTCCTTCCGCATCAGCGGAATGATGTCCTTGCGCACGATCGAGACCGGCGCGTTCCAGTAGGGATTGACGATGATCTCGTTGATCTTGGAATTGACGATCGGCGTCTGCCGGTCGATCTTGCCGACGATTGCGGTATGGCGCAGCACGACGCGATCGTTCTCAACGGCTTCGATCTGGGCGCCTGGAATGTCGACCAGCACGTAACGGTTGCCCAGCGTGCCCGCGCGCTCGCGCAGCCGCTGCAGATTGGTCTGCAACTGGCCGAGCCGAATTGGCGCCGAAACATTCATCGCGGCATAAGAATATTGGCCCAGCGTCCCGTCGGCAGGCAGGCCATGGCGCGCCTGGAAGCGCTTGACCGCGGAGTCGACATAGGAATCGAAAGCTGTCGAAATGCCGGCGCTCTGCGCCAGATCGCCGGCAATCATCAGACGCTTGCGCAGCGGGACCACGTCGGGATCATCGACGCCGAGCTGCAATTTCTTGGTGTCGGGAACCGGCTCCCAACCGCCCTGAGCGACGATGTTCTGGTATTGCGCGACCGCCTGCTCGGTAAACGAAACGGTCTGCAGGCTGAAGATCGGCAGCGTAGAGGCCACTTTGCCGCCCTGGCTGGGGCGGGCGTCGAACTGGTCGTCCCAATTGCCGCGGGCCGAGGATTTCAGGATATCCCCGATCACATCCTGCGCACTGGCGCGGCCGGCGACCATAGCGGCTGCGAGCGCGGAGGCCCCTGAAAGGAAGAAACGGCGGCTGGTTCTCATGGACGTTCCAGACATTCTTGCTACAATTCAACTCACCGGGCGGTCTCGCCCCAACTCTAGAGTTGGCTTCTTAACAATTAGCCAACCATGGCCCGCATCACTTCGGTGTAAAAACACATGGGAAGTGACTTGGGCACAGGACAAATGCACGGCTTTGGCCCCAGCATCACCCGCATCTTCGGTTCCACTGGAATATGGCGGCAACGTGGCTGTTGCTCGAATTTGGATCGGCCGGCCTGACGAAACGGAAAGACCGGTGCTTTTCGGCACCGGCCTGTGCACGACCGCCGTCGGCGATGTAGACGATTAGGAGCGGCTTGCGGGCGAGGCTGAGGAGCACGTCGGCGAGCGACAAAGACTTGGCCTCGTCCCGCCTATCGTTGCTGTAGCTAACGGGGCGCCCAGCGGGATCGCCGGATTGTCCAGTTTAAACTGGTGCTCGATAGGAGGCACGCCCTGCTCGTTCCTGATAGCGCCCTGTTACTTCCCATTACAGGAAGCATGACGCGATACTGAACGGGTGACAAGAAAATCCGCTTGCTAATGTTGACACTGACCACTGTGGGCAAGAAGGGTGGTATCAACAAAAAAGATGGGCAGGAGGGGCAATTGACAGACAAATCACCTGAAGAGCTGGCAAAACTCTCTGCAATGGAGCGGATATACGCCTCATACCGCATCTTTCTTTCGAGCGCACTGGCGGCGGTCCTGCTAAGCGTTGCTGTCGGAGCAATCGCTGGGTTTTTCTATCAAAGAACGGCAAGTCACAATGTGTCGGTGCCTGTCGCTGACTTCGTCGCCATGAGTATGGCCATCCAGACGGCGGATAGGAACATTCAAACGCTTTCTAAGATTTTGGAAAAATACCCCGACGTTGATGCGAACGGCCCCTTGGCTGAGATGCGGCAATCAACCGACGCCGCGCTCAAAGCCCTCACAAACATACCCGGCGGCATGTTGAATGATGTCCGTGGTCCCAGCTTTGTGAATTCGGCCAACGCGGCGCCGGTAGCCTCCGACTTTACGAATCCAGAGGTCTATCGGCCAGCGGTAATGGTTTTTATGGTTGCCACGATTACGCTGTTCCTGCTCTTATTCGTTGGCCTCTATCTCTTTACCGGAGACCCCGAGAAGATCAAGTTTTCGGCCAGTATGATCCAGACCATTATCGGCTTCTATGTCGGAGTGATCACGGGAATCCTTGGACTCCCGCCAACTGGCTGACGGACTAGATGCCACATATGGAAAGGCTCCTGTGTAGGAGCCCAAAGCAATTGTCCCGACGCTGTCGGGGGTGAAGTTGGGCTTGGGAGGCTTACGATGCTTGGAACCGATTGGTTGCAGCGCTCTATCTATATGCTGGCGTTACGCCTTGCTCACTGGCGACCCGTTTCCGGTTCAATTTATACGTCCCTTCCCGAAGCGCTCAACAACGACGCGTTCATCGTCCGACTCATCAACAAGGCCGACGGCAAGAAATTCTTGGTGCACAAGCTAATCCCACAGGGCGCCGAAGACCTGTATTTTAACGTAGGCCATGCTGAAGGTTACCCAAGCGTTGTTCCGACGGTCCAGCTCCAGCATTTTCATTTCGAAGTCACCCACTACTACCACGGCCACCAGTTGGTCACGACATGGCCGAGCCGCTTCATATTGAACTGCATAGTCAATCATTCGGCGTTTTTCGCATGGCGGGAAAAGGTTGCTCAGAAACGATTCAACCGGCTCACACTCGCCCGCAAAGACCGCGTCGAAGTTTTGCAATTGTTCCAAACCGAAACCATCAAGCAGCATGGCTTCCATATCAGCGAAATCGCGCTGCTGGAGATACTGTATACCCGGCGTTCGTTTCGCCACCCCGACGAGCAAAGTACGCGGGCTTATTACAAGCTCATATTGGAATCGTTGGCCGATTCAGGCGACCTAAAGGCGCAGCAGCACAACCAATACAAGCTCCAGCCCAAAGGGCTCTCAACGCTTGCGACCTACGAACTTGAAGAGCGCCGTCATCGGGACAATATCACCCAGCAGCGCAGGATGATTACCGTGACGGCGATCGTTATCGCGGTGGGCATCGTGCAGGCAGCGGCCTCGTATTTCGGCGCCAGGTGATCAATCCCATACTTCACGGGTCCAAAGATGACGCCGCCGCTTGCACAGTCGGCATTGGTGATGCTGGCGAAACGGCGGTAGTTGCCATACCGTAAAGTAGTTTTATGGACGCTGCTCTAACGGTATGCCTTTTTCCAAATGAAGCTCGTCAGCCGAAGCGTCGGCGAAAACCGTTATTAAGCCATGTGCCTTCACTAATTCGGTAAAGGTAATATCGACATGCCGGTACTTCATGCCATCAAGGCCCTGCGGATATCGAAAACGGTCTCCTTTGGGATCGAACTGGTGGATATGCTCGACTAATTCGCGGACTTTCCAAGTCCACTCACTGTCGTTGAAATAGTCCATTGCCCTGATTTGCTGGCAAAGATGTTCGAACAGCTTCGGCAAATTGTGGCCGTCAAGAAGGGGTGGGATTTTCGTGTACGGAGGAAACTCGGCGATAGCGGCCTTCAGGGAGAGCTCCATCGACTGCCGCCCCAGCATGTACAAGGGCGGGAGCAAGTGTTCGTGCCCCTCCACTTTGCCATAAATGGCCTCCACCAAGGCGACGAAGCCGTTCTCGTAGCTGTAGCTGAAGTAATTCCAGGTCTCGGTTGAATCAGATGGGTTACGGCGCCTGGCGAGGAACGTCTTGGCTGAATACGGCAATTCATCCGACAGGAAGTCTACGATGTCGTCATAAACGCCCATCTCATGCCTCCAGCATCTCGTTGAGCATTCCGACCGATATCCGGCAGAAGTCGGTGATGTTCTTATGGGCGCCCACCAGGCCTTCCAACTCCACACGCGTGTATTCGAATTCGTTGCCCTTCAGATCGGTCGGATATCGGAAGCGGTCGTTCTTCGGATCAATGCCCTGGACGTGCCTGATGATTTCGCGACATCCAGATTCCCAGCCCTGCCCGTTGTCATTCGGAAAGTCCGTGGCTTCCCACTGCTCAACGAAGGTGTCGAAGAGTTCGAGCAGATTGTGCCCCGCAGTCTGGGCCGGAATCTGCGTATATTCCGCAAACTCAACGATGGCCGCTTTTAGCGCCAACTCCATGCTGTGGCGCCCGAGATAGAACAGCGGGATTGCGTATCGGCGCAAATCCTGCTTATCGCTAAGGGCGAGCTTCGATATGGCTTCGAAGGTCTCAGCATAGCAGTACGCGTAGTAATCCCAGTCGATTTGAAATGGCGGCGATTCCCTGTGCGCAAACTTCCTATATTCCTCCGGCACTTCAAACCAGGTGCGTGTCAGGATTTCTTCGAAATTGAGCATAGTGGCCTTCCTATGAACCAAGATCATATCTTTCGAAAGGTAGTCCGCAGGTTACCGCGTCAGTAAAGCCCCATGGCGAGACTGCAGAACGCATGATTTAGCTGTCGGGTGAGACAAAGACCAATATCTCGTCTCGCCCGAGCAGTTTACCTTCCGCCCAACAGCGAGAGCAGGGCAAAGATCGCCAGCGTAGCATGGTTTCAGTAAGCGGAAGCAAGAGAAAAGGACCGGCGCCCCTTGGCACCGGTCCTCGACTGGCTTGCTCCGACCGCGCTTCTGCGGCGCGGTTCCCCGTCATGTGGCGAATATGCCTTACATCCGGTAAGCGATCGTATCGTTCCAGAACCGATCCAGCCGCTGCAGGGCGCGATTCATCTGCTTGAACTCTTCGGTGTTGATGCCGCCGACCTGCTCGATCGAGCCGACATGGCGCTCGTATAAGCCGGCGACGACTTCCGCCACCTCATTGCCCTTCGGCGTCAGCGAAACCCGCACCGAACGGCGGTCGATGCGCGAGCGCTGGTGGTTGATGAAGCCGAGATCGACCAGCTTCTTCAGATTGTAGGAGACATTCGAGCCGAGATAATAGCCGCGCGAGCGCAGCTCGCCGGCCGTCAACTCCGAATTTCCGATGTTGAACAGGAGCAGTGCCTGGATGGCGTTGATGTCGGAGCGGCCGTTGCGGTCGAATTCGTCCTTGATCACGTCAAGCAGACGGCGGTGCAGCCGCTCGACCAGCTGCAGCGATTCCATGTACAGCGAACGGATCGCCTCGCGGCGGTCATCGGATACGTTGGCGGTCTTCGCCGCCGGACGCGAATTGATCATTGTCTTTGCCTCTCGTTTGTCGCCCGGTGATTTTTTGTTCTTCACCTTGATCGCGACACTATCGAATACTCATAAAATTCGACTTAAACGCCAAGGCTAACAAGAGCTTACCGGTAAGGGGTTTCGAAAGAGGCTTAACGGACGGTCACCCGAGCAAGGATAATTAACCTAAAGATTTAGCCACCGATCCTTGACCGGAATTGCTATCGCCGGGCCTGCCGCTTCTGGATCCAGATCACCACGCGGAATACGATGTAGAGCAGCGCCACCGCAAGATGCGAGGCGACGATCAGCAGCCGGTGGCCGAACAGCTCGGGGAAGCCGGCATACATGACCGTCTCGGTCACCGCGCAGATGAACCAGATCACCGGCCCCCAGGACGCCAGCATCCACAGGCCGGCGGCGGCGAATGGAAAAAACACCGCCAGCACCACCGCCGCCACCTGCCAGTGCACCGGCATCAGGTCGAAGCGCCACAACGGGCCGGGGTAAAAGCCGATCAGCCGGATCCAGTACAAGATGCCGAACAGCAGGCAGTAGCCGGCGATGACGCGCTGGAACCAGGCGAAGATGACCTCGACCGTCGAGGGCTGCAGCACCACGCGTCTCGAGGCGACGTCGCTCACAGCTTCAGTTCCCGTTCGCCGAGCGGTGCGAAATAGGCTTCGACGTCCACGGCGCTGACGTTATCGATGCCTGCCGGCCGCCATTGCGGCGTCGAGCCCTTGTCGATGATGGCAGCGCGGATGCCTTCATAGAAGTCGTGCCCGGCAAGCATGCGGTTGAGGATACGGAACTCCATTTTCATGCACTCGTCCATCGACAACGTCTGCCCGACGCTGATCTGGCGCCAGGCGACATGCAGGCTGGTCGGCGACCGGGTGCGGATGGTGGCCAGCGTCTTTGCCGCGAACTCGTCGGCAGTGGCTGCCCGCTCCAGGCTGGCGACGATATCGGCCAGCGACGGCTGCGCGAAATGCCTGGCGATGGCTTCGAGCGTCGGCATGTCGGTCTCGCGTTTGGCCGGGACGAAGCAGCCGCGCAGCACCGATTCCGGGTCGCCGCTTGCCGCCAGCCGGTCGAGAAAGCCAGCTTGATCCTCCGCTCTGATCGTATGCGTGGCCAGGCCCGACCACAAAGCATCGCCATGGCGGATGCGGTTGCCGGTCAGCGCCAGATACATGCCGAAGCTGCCGCCGAGATCCGGCAACAGATGGCTGGCGCCGACATCCGGGAAAAAGCCAATGCCGACCTCGGGCATGGCGAACTGGGCGTTCTCGGTCAGCACCCGCTGCGAGCCATGGAAGGAGATGCCGACGCCGCCGCCCATGACGATGCCGTCGATCAGCGCGACATAGGGTTTTTTGAAACGGGCGATACGGGCGTTCAGCCGGTATTCGTCGGCGAAGAAATCGACCGGAGGCTTTCCTGCCCGGCCGGCCTCATAGATATGAAGGATGTCGCCGCCTGCCGAAAACGCCCTGCCCTCGGCCTTGACGACAACGACATCAATGCCGTCGTCACGCTCCCAGCTGCGCAGCGCCTTGTCCAGCGCCTTGACCATGCGGTGGGTTACGGCATTGAGCGCCTGCGGCCGCGTCAGCGTGACGACGCCGGCCCTGCCCAATCTTTCGAAGCGAATCTCGTCGCCTCCGCCAAAATCCATCGCCAGAGAACCCTCCCCGCGCCCCGCCGGGAGTGAAGTGCTAAAGCGTGGCGCATGGCCGCGTCAATGGCGGGCACGCCAGCGCAGCCTCTGGCCCGGACCGGACGCCGGTGCTAACAATCGATGGCTAGAGGCAGCAATGACGAAAAAGTCATGGCAGGCGCGTTGCAACGCGCACCGACGGGACGTCGTCTATGATTCGATTTTCGCGCCCTGCGCTGATGGCAATCGGGTTGATCGGCACCTGCCTGGCTGGCCATCCAGCCTTGGCGACAAGCCTCGCCGAACTCTACCAGTCGCAAACCATCGTCAATGGTCAGGGAGAAGAACATCGTCAGGCCGGCTTCAAGGTCTGCCTCGACAAAGTGCTGGTGCGGGTATCCGGCGACCAGCGCCTGCCGGCGAAACCTCAGATGACAGCACTGCGCGACAAGGCCGGCAGCTTCGTCAGCAGCTTCCGCTACCGCGATCGCATGGAAGGTATTCCAAACCATGATGATCAAGGCACGTACGACCGGCCGCACGATCTCACTTGCCAGTACACGCCACCGGTGATCGATAAAGTGCTTGCTGAGCTCGGCAGCAAGCCGTGGCTCGGCGAGCGGCCAATCATCTCGGTACTGCTGGCTGTGCAAGATGCACGCCAGCATTTTGTCTTGGCGAGCGACGGAGACGAAAGCCCCTATATGGCAGAGTCCTTTCAATCGGCAGCCGGACCGTTGGCGATGAAGATCGTCATTCCAAGCAAGGCCGCTCTGGTAAAAACCGGGGCGATTTTCGAACAGGTGCGTGCGCTCTCACCCGAATTGCTTGCGAGAACTGTCGGCAACCAAGAGCTCTTGGCCGGCAGCCTAGTCTGGAGCGACAAGGAGTTGGGCTGGATCGCCGATTGGCGGCTTGCCATGGCCGGCAAGACCTACAAGTGGCAAGTGCGCGGCGTCAACTTCGACGAGGCATTCCGCGTCGCCATGCGGGGTGCTGCGCAGATCCTGTCAGGCAATGGCCAACCAGAATAGCGCCCGACAGGACCGCTGGCACAATCGTGTCGCATTGGTCAGCAGCGGAGGCTCGTGGTAAAAGTCGCCCGATCCGGAGTTTTGGCGATGAACAAATTCACCCCTGCAAAGCCTGCCGGCGCGCGCAGCGTCGACGAGATCACCGGCAGCCGGCGGCTGCGGCGCATGCGCAAGGCCGATTGGTCGCGCCGCCTTGTCCAGGAGAACCGGCTCTCGGTCGACGATCTGATCTGGCCGATCTTTGTCGTCGACGGCAGACAAGTGCGCGAACCGATCGCCGCCATGCCCGGCGTCTTCCGCCTGTCGCTCGACCTCGCCGTCAAGGAGGCTGAGCGCGCGGCTAAGCTTGGCATTCCGGCGATCGCCACTTTCCCCAATGTCGAGCTCGGCCTGCGCGATCAGACCGGTTCGCACATCCTCGATCCGGAAAACATCATCAACCGCGCCACCCGCGCCATCAAGCGCGCGGTGCCGGAGATCGGCATCATCACCGACGCGGCGCTGGACCCGTTCACCTCGCATGGCCATGACGGCATCTTGCGCGACGGCATTATCGTCAATGATGAAACGGTGGAGCAGGTGACGGCAGCAGCCGTCATCCAGGCGGCGGCAGGGGCCGACATCATCGCCCCCTCGGACATGATGGACGGCCGGATCGGTGCCATCCGCGATGCGCTGGACGCCAATGGGTTTCAGGATGTAGCGATCATGTCCTATGCGACCAAGTTCGCATCCGCCTTTTACGGCCCCTACCGCGAGGCGGTCGGCACCGCCGGCCTGCTCAAGGGCGACAAGAAGACCTATTACATCGATCACGCCAATTCCGACGAAGCGGTGCGCGAGGCCGAGCAGGATCTCGCCGAGGGCGCCGACATGCTGATGGTCAAGCCCGGCCTGCCCTATCTCGACATCATCCGCCGGCTGAAGGACGAGTTGCAGATGCCGACCTTCGCCTATCAAGTGTCGGGCGAATATTCGATGATCAAGGCCGCCGCCGCCAATGGCTGGATCGACGGGGAAAAGGCGATGCTTGAATCGCTGCTGGCCTTCAAGCGCGCCGGCTGCGACGGCATCCTGACCTATTTCGCGCCGGAAGTGGCTGAGATGCTGAAGGGGTGATGCGCCTCCGTAGCGCCCACATCGAGTAACGTTCCTTCGTCCAAAGCGCGACATGGCCACCGCAGGCAATCGCTTCAGGTTTGCGCTGCCCCTCATTGCCCTGCCGGGCATTTCTCCCCGTATAGTGACGGGGAGAAAGACGCGTTCGCAAAAGATTTCGCCAATCTCCAGCGTTGCAAAAACATCGCCGAGGTTGCGGCCAGCCCCTTCGCCCCGTCACTATACGGGAGAAGGTGCCGGCAGGCGGATGAGGGGCGGCGCCAACATTGAGATTGGTCATTCCAACATGATTTGGAAGCGATTGGCCCCGGCGATTCAAAAAACCGCTTGCAAAATGCAATCAGTTAAGCTACCCGATAACTGCTTGCATCTCACAATTGGTTATCAAGGAGGCTCTCATGTCCAAACTTCGCGTCAGCGCTTTCACCTTGTCGATCGACGGCTTCGGCGCCGGTCCCGACCAAGACCTGAAGAACCCGCTGGGTGTTGGCGGGGAAGCCCTGCACGAATGGATGTTCGGCACCCGCACCTTCCGCAAGATGGTTCTCGGCAAGGATGGCGGGACCACGGACACTGACGAGGCGTTCGCCGCGCGCAGCTTCGAGAATGTCGGCGCCTGGATCCTCGGCCGCAACATGTTCGGGCCGATCCGCGGCGAGTGGCCTGACGAGAGCTGGAAAGGCTGGTGGGGAGACAATCCGCCATACCACGTGCCGGTCTTCGTGCTGACGCACCATCAGCGGGATCCCATTGTCATGGAGGGCGGCACGACCTTCTATTTCGTGACCGACGGCATCCACTCAGCGCTGGAGAAGGCGAAAGCAGCGGCTGACGGCAAGGATGTACGGCTGGGCGGTGGCGTTTCTACGATCCGGCAGTATCTCAAGGAAAAGCTCATCGACGAGATGCATCTGGCGATCTCACCTGTCCTGCTCGGCGCAGGCGAGAGCCTTTTTGCCGGCATCGACATGCCCAAGCTCGGCTACCGCTGCAGCGAGCAGGTCGCGACGCCGAAGGCCACGCATGTCATCATCGAGCGCGCCTAGCTTGTTGCAGGGCGCTGCCCACGGAGGCAGCGCCCCTCCTCGCTGCTTTAGTCAGTATTTCTCCGGCACATACAGTTCGCGCGGCAGCACCTGACGTTCGTATTCGGGATTGAAGACGCGCTCCGGTAGTGTGATCTCCTCGTGCGGCACCTCCTCATAGGGCATTTGCTTGAGGAGATGGTCGATGCAATTCAGCCGCGCCCGCTTCTTGTCGTTGCCCTCGACGATGAACCAGGGAGCTTCCGGGATGTTGGTGCGGGCGAAGGTTTCTTCCTTGGCCTTGGTGTACCGCTCCCAGCGCACGCGCGACTGGAGGTCCATCGGCGACAATTTCCATTGCTTCATCGGGTCGTGGATGCGCATCAAAAAGCGCATCTGCTGCTCCTCATCGGTGATCGAAAACCAGTATTTGACAAGCGTAATGCCTGAGCGGAGGAGCATGCGTTCGAAATCCGGCACGTCGCGAAAGAACTCCTCGACCTGATCCGGCTGGGCAAAGCCCATCACCCGCTCGACGCCGGAGCGGTTGTACCAGGAGCGGTCGAACAGCACGATCTCACCGCCGGCCGGCAGATGCGGAACGTAGCGCTGGAAATACCATTGCGACTTCTCGCGCTCGGTCGGCGCCGGTAGTGCTACGACGCGGCAGATGCGCGGATTGAGCCGCTGGGTGATGCGCTTTATGACGCCACCCTTGCCCGCCGAGTCGCGGCCCTCGAATACCACGACGAGCTTCTTCTTGTGATAGGCGACCCAGGACTGCAGCTTGATCAATTCGGATTGCAGCGTGATTAGATCCCGAAATATTGCAGGCGGTCGATCGATGGCGGATGCGCATTCTTATAGATCTTGGCGATCTCCATCGACAGCGCCGGCTCAGAGATTTCCAGCTCATAATCTTCGTCGAGCGTGTCGGCGAGTTCCGCTTCCAGCCAGTCCCTGGCCGGGGAATTCTGTTTTATCTCGGTCATTTGCGCTGCTCCGCTTACAGGCCGTGTCGGCCGCTGTCAGGCGCTCTGCCGCCCGGCCCGGCGGCCGGAAATCGAAGCGCTGAACCGATGTTAGTATAGGCCAGCAATGACGGTTTTATTGCAGCCGCTGTTGCGCTGGCTGCGCGTCCAATCCGTAAGATGTGATCGATGTTGCCCTGCAACACGGGCGACAAGCGGAACGAATTATCCTACAAATGCCCGGTTCATTCAGGGCTGTCGTTTGAAACGCCCTTTCCCGATAAAATCATGAGGATACGACATGGAATACCGCACTCTCGGCCGTTCCGGGCTGAAGGTTTCGACGCTGACCATGGGCACCATGACGTTCGGCGGCGGCGGCGCGTTTTCGGCGGTCGGCAAGACCGACCTCGACGAGGCGCGCCGGATGATCGACCTTTGCATCGATGCCGGCATCAACGTCATCGACACCGCCAACGTTTATTCGAACGGGGTGTCAGAGGAGATCATCGGCGAGGCGCTCGGCGGCAAGCGCAAGGGCGACGTGTTGATCGCCTCCAAGGCGCGCATGCGGATCGGCAAAGGCCCCAATGATGAAGGCCTGTCGCGCTATCATCTGATCCGCGAATGCGAGAGGAGCCTGAAGCGCCTCAGGACCGATGTCATCGACATCTATTTCCTGCACGAGTGGGATGGCCTGACACCGCTCGAGGAAACCATCGCCGCGCTCGACACGCTGGTCGCGCAGGGCAAGGTCCGCTATGTCGGCTGTTCCAATTATTCCGGCTGGCAGGTGATGAAGGGGCTCGGTATCAGTGACCGTCATCACCAGCCGCGCTTCGTCACCCAGCAGATCCACTACACTCTGGAAGCCCGCGAGGCCGAGTATGAATTGTTGCCGATCTCGGTCGACCAGGGGCTCGGCGTGCTGGTCTGGAGCCCGCTCGCCGGCGGATTGCTGTCCGGCAAATATCACCGTGACCAGCCGACCGCCCGCCAGCTCAGCGGCTGGTCGGAACCGCCGATCCGCGACGAGGACCGGCTGTGGCGGATCGTCGACGTGCTGATCGATATCGGCAAGAACCACGGCGTGTCGGCAGCGCAGGTGGCGCTTGCCTGGTTGCTTGGCCGGCCCGCCGTCAGTTCGCTGGTGATCGGCGGACGAACCGAAGCGCATTTCAAGGACAATATCGCTGCTGCAAGCCTGGTGCTCGGCGATGAGGAGCGCACACGCCTCGACGTGGTCAGCAGGCCGCCCGTGCTCTATCCCTACTGGCACCAGCAATTCACGGCAAAGGACCGGTTCGGGCCCGCCGATCTCGTCCTCGACCGGGACGGCGCCTGAAAAAACGCCCTGAAGCGGGGCTCCCCGGACTGCGACGAGATATGGAGCCGATCGTGCCTTGCGGTGTTGTGTTTGTGGCCCAATGCTCCTAGGCAAAGGCCAAGCACAATGAAAGGAAACGATATGCCACGAGCACCGAACTACGGTCAGGAACGCAAGGAACGCGACCGGCAGAAGGCTGCCAAGAAGGCGGAAAAGCAGGCTGCCAAGGTCGCGGCCAAGGAGCGCTCGAAGCCCGAGGGCGAAAGCGAGTCCCAAACCAACACCGAAACGGCCGAGTGATGATAGCAGGCCTGTCAGGCGGCCCGGGTCTCGATCAAGTCCCCGCTATGCCTCCGGCCGGCGCCTTGTCGCTGACGAAGACGTTCACTTCGCGGGCGGCGGCAATGAAGGCCCGTCTTGCGTTCATGGCCGGCTTGTCGCCGGCCAGCGCATCATGACAGGCTTGCAGCGCTTCGCGGTGCTTGGGGCTGCGCTTGCCGGGCCAATTGTTGAGGAGGTAGTCGGAAGCCTCGCGGGCCGTACGCAAGAGCTGATTGCTTCCCGCCGCGCCCTTGACGGTCACGGGTGTGTCAAATCGGTTGTTTTCCATCGCCGCTCTTACGCCATCGGCATTTGCGAAGCGAGACCGAAAGTAGCTTTCTTCGCTCATCTGCCTTTTTCGTGATCAATGGCCGCCGATCCTCACTCAAGCGACGACGGCAAATCCCCTGGCGCGCAGGCCGCGCCGGTCGTTGCGCAACGACGTGACCAGCCGGTCGCGGCTACCGTCGATATGAGATGAAAGCACGCAGGCGGCCCCGTCGGCATCGCCGGCCCGCACCGCCGACAGAATGTCATGGTGTTCGGCCCAGGCACGGCCAAGCGCTGCCTCGTCGCGAACCTCGAGCCAGCGGGCGCGCGACAGGCGCGTCATCGCATCACGAACCGCTCTGAACAGGAACTCGTTGCCTGACAGGCGCGCCAGCTCGATATGAAAATCCATGCCGACACGATGCCATTCCTCGCGCGGCGTCTGGTCGTCGCAGGAATCGAGCATCGCCTCGATGATTTCGACGGCACCCCTGTCCTGCAAGGCACAAGTCAGCCTGACTGCCGCGACCTCGACCGCCTCGCGATAGACGGCGATCTGCTCCAGCTCGGCAAGATTGATGGGCGAGACCGTCCAGCCGCGGCCGTCGCGGCAGATCAGGCCTTCGGTCTCGAGCCGCAGTAACGCCGCCCTGACCGGCGTGCGCGAGGCGCCGAAGCGGCTTTCGACCCAGCGCTCCGTCAGCCGCTCGCCGGGACCGATCTCGAGCCCGAGGATCATCTCGCGAAGCTGCTTTTCGACGTTCTGCATCTGCGACATTGGCGTTCCGTTGTTGGAGCCGGTTCATTGGCCCTCTGCTCACCGGCCATTACTGGCGATCACTTTGCAGGGACCGCATTGACAGCGACCAGCCTTGCGTCCATGACGGATACCAGTTTGGTATCCCAAAATGGTATCCGCAGCAACCCAACGACAGCAGTCTCTGACATGCCGCAAGACGCCACCCTCGCCGTGCAAGGCACGCATAACGTCCACTGGCGCCGCAATCTCGCCGTGTGTTTTGCCGGCTCGTTCAGCACGCTCGCAGCGATGACGCTGCTGTTGCCGTTCCTGCCGCTCTACGTCGAACAGCTGGGCGCCGAGGGCCATGCGGCGATCGTGCAGTGGTCGGGCATCGCCTACGGCGCCACTTTCCTTGCTGCCGCGCTGGTCGCACCCCTGTGGGGGCGGTTAGGCGACCGCTACGGCCGCAAACTGATGCTGGTGCGCGCCAGTTTCGGCATGGCGCTGTGCATGTCGCTGACCGGCATGGTGCAGACTGTCTGGCAATTGGTGTTCTTGCGCCTGCTGATCGGCTTTGCCGGCGGCTATTCTTCGGGCTCGACCATCCTGGTTGCCATGCAGACGCCGAAGGATCGCTCCGGCTGGGCGCTGGGCGTGCTGTCGGCCGGAATCACGGCCGGTGCCCTGGTCGGCCCGCTGCTCGGCGGCGCGCTGCCGCCGCTGATTGGCATCCGCGCCACATTCCTGCTCGCCGGCGGCGTCATTTTCCTGGCCTTTCTGGCAACCACCTTGCTGATCAAGGAGGCCCCTCGCCCGGTTGCCGCCAAGGCCGCGTCAGAAGAAAAGGCGAAAGGCGGCTGGTCGCAAATTCCCGACAAGCGCCCCGTCGTCGCCATGCTGGCGACCGGGACGCTGTTGAGTTTCGCCACCATGTCGATCGAGCCGATCATCACCGTCTATGTCCAGCAGCTCATCGAAGATCCGAGCCAGGTCACGCTGGTCTCCGGCATCGTCATGTCGGCGGCAGCGCTCGGCGCCATCCTGTCGGCGTCGCGGCTCGGCAAGCTCGCCGACCGTATCGGCCACTGGAACGTCATCGTTGCCGCGCTCGCAGTCTCGGCGCTGCTCCTGATCCCGCAGGCCTTCGTCACGCAAGGCTGGCAGCTCGTCGGCCTGCGTTTCCTGATGGGCGTGGCGCTTGGCGGTCTTTTGCCCTGCATCACCAGCGTCATCCGCCACAATGTGCCTGACGGCGTCGGCGGCAATGTGCTGGGCTTGTCGATCTCGGCGCAATATGTCGGGCAGGTCGCCGGACCGTTGCTCGGCGGCTTCGTTGGTGGCCATTTCGGCATGCGCGCGGTGTTTCTCGGCACATCCGTGCTGATGGCGGGCGGAGCGGCCTATAACTGGCTGGTCCAGTCGCGCCGCGAACGCGACATGCTGGCGGAAGCCGGCAAATCCTGACACGGTTCGCGCAGCGCTATCTCAGGCGGTCGCCAGCAATTACGGAGGCCTGGAAAATGAGCACGGATGAACACGCGGCAGGCAGCCGCATTCTGATTTTTGCCGGCGGCCTATGCGGCGCAACCGGCGTGGCGCTTTCGGCGGCGTCGGCGCATCTCGGCGGCGCTTTCGTCGGTACGGCCGCGTCCTTCCTGCTCATGCATGCGCCGGTTTTGCTTGCCGTCGGGCTGCTCGGTGGCAATACCATCCTGCGAAGCGGAAGCCTCATCCTCCTCGTCGGGCTTCTGCTGTTCTCGGGAGATCTCCTCGCTCGCGACTTCCTCGGCTCGCGGCTGTTCCCGATGTCGGCGCCGATCGGCGGCACCTTGCTGATCGGCGGCTGGCTGGTGATGGCCGCCTCGGCGCTGGTGCGCCCGCGCCGCCATTGATGCGACAACCAATGGCGGCCGCTGCTCTTTCACCAGCCGCGCTCGATCCACGAGCTCTGTCTTGCCAGCTCAGTCTCGCGGACGTTCGAGCCGGACTTGCCCGTCGCGCTTGGTCGTCTTGACCACACGCCGTCGCTCCGGCCGTTCGGTAGCCGGCGAGATGCCCCAATAATTGCGATAGATGTCTTCGAACAGATGCTTGACCGGGTGCATGGCTTAATCTCCTCTAGCTTATTTGAATCGATCCAATCAGCAGGCGAAAAAATGCGCTGCCAATCAGCTCCACTCGCGTCGCTTCAGGAAACGCAGGTCGCGAATCCACGGACCGGTCCTGTCGCGCCGCTTCCGGGCCTCCGCGCTCGAGCGGATGCTCCAGTCGTTCCGGTAAATGTCCTCGAACAGATAATTGACGGGGTGCATGGCACTCTCCTCTTGTATCGATCCAATCGGTAGAACGAAAAACGCTCTTGGATCGATTCAAAGAATACGCGCCGCACCATAAATGTCAAGCAAAAATTTGAATCGATCCAAGGAAGGTGTTAGGTAATCGGCGATACTGTTGGACCGGAATCCCGGAGACAAACAAATGGCATCACTCACCGAAGGCAGCAGGAGGCCCATCCGGCTGGCCGACATCGCCAAAGCCGCGGGCGTATCACACGGCACTGCCTCCAATGTCTTCAGCCGTCCCGAAATCGTGCGCGAGGAAGTCCGCGAGCGGGTCAAGGCGGCGGCCGAGGCGCTGGGCTATGCCGGCCCCGATCCAAAGGGCCGCCTGCTGCGTGCCGGCAAGGTCAATGCGATCGGCGTCGCCACCACCGAGCCGCTGTCCTATTTCTTCGACGACCCCTTTGCTCGCGTGATGATGGCCGGCATCTCGGAGGCATGCGACGCCACCGGCGCGGGAATTGCCCTGGTGTCAGCTGGCAACGAGGAAAAACTTGCCTGGAACATCCAGAGCGCCCTGGTCGACGGCTTCATCCTGTTCTGCATCGAGGGCGGTCCGCGCCTCGTCGAGCTGACACGCGAACGAAAGCTCCCCTTCGTCGCGCTCGAGTTCGGCTCGCAGGACGACACGGTCTCGGCGATCAGTATCGACAATGTTGCCGGCGGCCGGCTGGCGGCGCACCATCTGGCGGTACTTGGACATCGCCGCTTCGCCGTGTTGTCGCTGGCCTTCGCCGACGACAGCACCGGACTTGTCTCGCCCGAGCAGGTCCGGACGGCAGCCTATACCGGGACCCGTGACCGCCTCCTCGGCTATTTCGAAGAGCTTTCCCAATTTGGTGTCGACACCGCCAAGGTGCCGGTCTACGAGACCGAAAACGACAAGGCGAGCACAAGGGCTGGTCTCGAAACCATCTTCGCCTCGGCGGAACCGCCGACCGCCATCCTGGCGATGTCGGACCGGATCGCAATGGTGGCATTGGAATGGCTCAACGCACGGGGTATCACGGTTCCCCGCGATGTTTCCGTCGTCGGCTTCGACGGCGTGCCTGAAGCCGCAATTTGCGAGCCTCCGCTCACCACCATCGCCCAGCCGATCGCCGAGATCGGCCGCCGGGCAGCGCGAAGAATCCTCGACTTCGATGGCACAGTGCGGCGAGAAACGCTCGACGTCGAACTTGTCGTCAGGGCATCGTCCGGACCGCCGCCAAGTACAGGCTGACTGGGCAGATCGGCTCCAAATCTTATCTATTGGCCGCCATGGGACCGATGCCAAAGGATGGACGGCCAGGCGGCGCGTTGCGGACCGGCTTGCCCTTGCCGGACCAGCCGATGGCGGACAGCCACTCCAGATAGAAGGCGAGCGCGAACTGCATGGCGATGCCGGCGGCGAGCAGCAGACTGTCATAGGCAATGCCGCCCGGGTTGATCAGCTTCATCACTTGCGCCGCCATGGCAATCACCGTTCCGGCAATGAAAACCGGCAGCGAGCGTTTGCCCAATATGGCGAGCGGATTGTCACGACCGGTGCGGAACAGGTTCGAGACGGAAGGCAAGGCGACGACCAGGTAGCTCATCGCCAGGATGTGCAGCAGTCGCGGCAACGACAGGAATGTCTTGTCGAAACCGGTCAGCACCACCGGCAGGTCGAGCCATGACACATGCCCCCACAGCGGGCTGTGCACCCAGACGAGCGCCGTGAGCACATAGGCGGCGGCGGCGCCGACCAGCCAGCGATTGACCGGGATGGTGCCGCCGCGCCGCACATGCAACACGCTGGCCATGCCGATATTGAACAGCAATTGCCATGACAGCGGATTGAGGAACCAGAACCCGGGCTCCGGGTAGTTCGGTGGCGCGATCTGGTAGATTCCGGCAAGCAGCCAAAGGGCTGCGGACACGGCAAGCGCCGCCAGTGGCCGATAGCTGATGAACAGCAGGAAGGCCGGCGCCATCAACAGCAGCGCTGCATAGACCGGCAGTATGTTGTTGTAACCGAGCTGATGGCCGAGCGTGACGATGCCGACCAGGACTTGTGGCGGGTTTCTGACGAGCGGCTCGATGTTGATCAGCGTCAGAAGGTCCGGCCGTTTCGCAAACACCGCCGCCGCGCAGAAGATAGCCATGACCACCATCGTCGTGACGATGTGGGTGACATAGAGCACGCCGGCGCGGCGCCACATTTTCAGCGTTGCAATCAGCCGGTTTCCCGGCTGGAATTTGGTGCCGTAGGCGAGAGCGACGGACATGCCGGAGATCAGCACGAAGGCCTCGGCCGCATCCGAAAACCCGAAATTCTTGTAGGTCAGGGTTTCGAAAACGGTGCCCGGCACATGGTCGATGAATATGGTCAGGAGGGCGAGAGCCCGGAACACGTCAATACGCGTATCGCGTTCCGGCGAAACTGGCATGGTCATCGATAAAAGGCCTTAAAGCTGGTTGTTCATGCCGGCATGCGACCACCCGGCGCACACTGCTTCGATCCCTCCCGCGGGGATTATATCGGCAAAGAAACGGACTGAAATGCGCCCGGTTCAATCAACTTTCGCGGAGCTTGAAAATATTTCGTTTTGAAGCCGGCAAATTAACGAAAGTAACGCGAAATCAAAAGGATGTGACTATGGCCGAGGAGAGCCTCGAAGACGGTATTTTGCAGGAAAATTCAGGCTTTTTCTACCGGCTCCATCGACCCGCCAATTTACCCGGTGACTGGCTGTTCCTGCAGCATGGATCGGGAGTCGATGAGACGACCTTGCTGCCGCTTGGTCGGCAAATCGCGCCGCATGCGGCGCTGGTTGCGGTCCGTGGCCGCATCCCTCAGGAGGGCGGGTTCCGCTGGTTCACGCGAATCACCCCGACGCGTTTCGAACAGGCGAGCATCCGTGCGGAGGCGGACGCATTCGCGGGCTTCGTCGACGGCATCGCGAAGCGCCACCGCTTCGATCTCAGCCGCGCGACCTTTGTCGGTTATTCGAACGGCGCCAATCTGGTCTCAAGCGTCATGCTGCTGCATCCGGGCCTGATCGAGCGCGCCGCATTGCTGCGTCCGATGCCGGTGCTTGACGAGGTGCCGCCGGCCGACCTGTCGAAGGCGCGGGCGTTGATCATCGCCGGCGCCGCCGACCTGACCTATGCGCCATTCGCGCCGGTGTTGGCCGCCCTGCTGAGTTCGCATGGCGCCAAGGTCGAGACCCAAACCATTGCCTCCGGCCATGAAATCGGCGATCCGGACGCCGAGATCGTCAGGCAATGGCTGGCGGATCCTGCGGTCGCCGTTGCAACGTCAGATCGATGAGCCTCGAAGCTATCCTCGCCCCATGCGGTTCCAGGCGTCCAGCCCGGCGATCTTGTAGGCTTCGGCCAGCGTCGGATAGTTGAAGGTGTTGTTGACGAAGAAGTCGACGGTGCCGCCGAGATTGATGACCGCCTGGCCAATGTGGATGAGTTCGGTCGCGCCCTCGCCGACGATATGGGCGCCGAGCAGACGGCGTGTTTCGATCGAGAACAGAAGCTTCAGGAAGCCGGTATTGACGCCCATGATGTGGCCGCGCGATGTCTCGCGAAACCGCGCCACGCCGACCTCGTAGGCAGCACCACTCTCGCGCACCTGCTCCTCCGACTGGCCGACGGTGGAGATTTCCGGCACGGCGTAGATGCCGTAGGGAAAGGTTTCGGGCGGCGGCGGCAAGGGCACGCCGAACGCATGGCAGGCGGCCACCCTGCCCTGTTCCATCGAGGTCGAGGCCAGGCTCGGAAAACCGATGACGTCGCCGGCGGCATAGATGTTGGGCGCGCTGGTCTGGAAGGTCTGCGGATCGACCTTGATGCGGCCCCTGGAATCGGACTCGATGCCGACCGCTTCCAAGCCCAGGCTGCCGACATTGCCGGTACGCCCGGCAGCATAAAGCACCATCTCGGAACGTATGGTGCGGCCGTCTGCCAGCATCACCTCGGCATAATCGGGTTTGGAGGCGATCTCCTTGACGGCGCTGCCCAAGCGGATGGTCATGCCGCGGTCGCGCATCTGATGGATGAAGTCGTCGACGATCTCGCGGTCGACGAAATCCAACATGGTATTGCGCGGCTCGACCAGCGTCACCGGAACGTCGAGCGCGGAAAAGATCGTCGCATATTCGACGCCGATGACGCCGGCGCCGATCACCGTCAGCGTGCGCGGCAGCCGGTCGAGCTCCAGCATCTCGTCGCTGTCGAAAATCCGTGTTTTGTCGAACGGCACGTCGCGCGGCCGGTGCGGCCGGGTGCCGACCGCGATCAGTGCATGGGCGAAGCCAACCTCGCTGTAGTCGCCGGTGTCGGTGGTCAGGCTGACCTTATTGGGGCCGAGGAATTTTGCCGCGGCGCGAGCGCTCTTGACCGTGTTGCGCATGAACTGGTGCTGCAGCACCTCGACCTCATGGTCGAGCGTCTTGTGCAGGCGCTCGACCAGATCGCCGACCGAAATGTCCTGCTTGACCCGGTAGCCGCGTCCATAAAAGCCGCGCTCACGCCAGCCGGAGAGGTTGAGCACCGTCTCGCGCAACGTCTTCGACGGTATGGTGCCAGTGTGTACCGACACGCCGCCGAGACGCCGGCCCCTGTCGACCACCAGCACCGACTTGCCGAGCTTGGCCGACTGCACCGCGGCGCGGCGCCCGGATGGGCCGCTGCCGATGACCAGCATGTCGTAGTCCATGTCGCCCCGTCCCCTCGGCTCGGCACCTTTTGTTGCGCCGCAGCAAGCTAACGCTATCCGCGCCATGAATTCAACAAGTCAGACGGCGCCGGGCACTCCGTCACCATCTACGGTGGCGAATGGTTCGATCTTGATTCCACCGCGAACCTTCACCATTTCATCAATACGCGGCCCGTGCATTAACCCGGGTTCGATTACGAGGAAATGACATGAACGCTCGCGTTCTCGACGGCGAAATCATCACCAGCAGGCTCGAAGACGTCCGCGCCTATGAGGGCGTGCGCACGCGGCGCATTCTCGCCTTCGTCATCGATTATTTCATCGTCGCGCTGCTCACCATTCCTTTCGCGATCCTGGTGTTCTTGTTTGGGCTGTTGACGCTCGGCCTCGGCTGGATGCTGTTTTCCATTCTCGTGCCGGCCGTCGCCATCCTCTACATCTGGAACACGCTCGGCAGTAAAGATCAGGCCACCACCGGCATGAAGATGATGGGCATCCGGCTCGACCGGCTCGACGGCAGCCGCATCGACGGGCTGACCGCCGTCGTCCATTCGGTGTTGTTTTGGGCCGGCAATGTCATCCTCTCGCCGCTGGTCCTGCTGGTGAGCCTGTTTTCCGACCGCAAGCGCACGCTGCACGACCTGCTGCTCGGCACGGTCGTCAGCCGCAGCGGCCGCTGAGCGGCTTTGAAGCGCGGCCGCGGCCTTTGCGCGCAAAAGTGAAGACGTCCAATCACCCAGGCTTTCACAATCCTGTTGAATTTTTCGGCGTCCGCGCCAAAGGTAGAGCGATTCGCAGGAGTGTTTCCAAGGCTCGATGACGCAGCACCCGACCCAGTCGCCACAGTTCTTTCTGACCGCGCCCTCGCCATGTCCCTATCTCGAGGGGCAGTTCGAGCGCAAGGTGTTCACTCACCTGGTCGGCGACAAGGCCCCCGAGATGAACGATCTGTTGACGCAGGGCGGTTTCAGGCGGTCGCAGAACATCGCCTACAGGCCGGCCTGCGAGACCTGCCGCGCCTGCGTGTCGGTGCGCATCCTGGCGCAGGAATTCACCGCCAGCCGCAACATGAAACGCGTCATACAGCATAATTCGGATCTGGTCGGCGCCATGCACGACGCCGAACCCTCCACCGAGCAGTATTCGCTGTTCCGCAGCTATCTCGACGCCCGCCACCGCCGTGGCGGCATGTCCGACATGACCGTGCTCGACTACGCCATGATGGTCGAGGATAC
The DNA here is from genome assembly GCF_040322135.1 of Mesorhizobium sp. M0189. Lineage (NCBI taxonomy): Bacteria > Pseudomonadati > Pseudomonadota > Alphaproteobacteria > Hyphomicrobiales > Phyllobacteriaceae > Mesorhizobium > Mesorhizobium sp. M0189. Next base: position 76,083 of record NZ_JAMYSW010000013.1, on the reverse strand, counting down.
CCATGTCGACACCAAGGTCATCGAATACCGTCGCCGCGGATCTGATAGCTTCATCACCGGCAAGGGCCAGGGCGAACTGATCGCCGTGGCCCTCACCGACAAGATGGCCGATGGCCTGTCGATGGTCTATTCCTACTTCAACCCGGACTTCGAGGACCGTTCCCTCGGCACCTTCATGATCCTCGACCACATCGCCCGCGCCAGGGCGATGGGGCTGCCCCATGTCTACCTGGGCTACTGGGTCAACGGCTCGCGCAAGATGAATTATAAGATGCGCTTCCAGCCGCAGGAGCATCTCGGCCCGAAAGGCTGGGAACGCTACAATCACGAAGCGGTTTCGCGCTGATTTCCGCTTTCGGTATTCACCCTTAAATTGTTTCGAGGAGGATGCCGCTGGGCTTCCGGCCGATCGGCGGAAGACCGGGCGGGTCAATTTTGCGCCTCCAAGCCTATCGCGAGAATTGCTGCATGTCTTCCCACAACGACCACCAGAGAGGCCTTCTGATCACCACCATCGGCGGGTTGACGCTGACCGTCGACATTCCGCTGATCCGGCTCGCCGACGGCGAGGCATGGACGATCCTGCTCTTGCGCACCGGCACGACCTTCGTGGCCACGCTCGTCATCTGGGCCATCTGGCGCTCGCTGAGCGCAAAGGCACCGCAGCTTATCCCGGGCTGGTCAGGGCTCATCGTTGCCGCCCTCTACGGACTCGGCTCGATCGCCTTCATCACTGGCGTCTACAACACCTCGACCGCCAACCTCGTTTTCATCCTGGCCTTCACCACCATGTTCGCGGCCCTTTTGTCGTGGCTATTCCTGAAGGAGAGGCCACAGCCCCTGACGGTCGCAGCGTTGGCATTGATGATCGCCGGCGTCGTGATGATTGTCGGTGATTCCGTCGGAACCGGGCATCTCTTCGGCGACCTGATGGCACTATGCTCCGCCTTCATGATCGCCGCGGCCATCACCATCTCCCGCGCCAGCGGCAAGGATATGGGCTTCACCGCGCTGATCGGAGTCGTGCTGCCACTGGCCATCGCCGCCCTGATGGTTTCCAAGGTGGGTTTTCACGTCAACGCACCGTGGTGGATCGTCTTCAACGGCGCCGTCATCATGCCGATCTCGTTCTTCTGCCTCGCCAACGGTCCGAAATACATTTCCGGGCCGGAAGTGGCGATGTTCTACCTGTTAGAAACCGTGCTGGCGCCGGTCTGGGTGTGGATGATCTTCGCCGAGACCCCGTCGCGCAACAGCCTGATCGGCGGCACGATCCTCATCGTCACCTTGATCGGCCATTCGCTCAGGCAGTTGCACGAGGGGCGTAAGCGCCGCGCTACGCTCGCCGTCAGTCACCCGGCCTGATTCTTTTTCGCGGCGGCGCGTTCGGCGACAATTTCGATCTGCGGCGGTGCATCTTCCTGCTCCGCCGGTTCGGCGGCAGCGAGTTCATCGGTCAGCTCCACCTCGCGCAGCCATTCGCGCCAGATCGCGACCAGCAGGGCCATCAGCACCGGGCCGATGAACAGGCCGAGAAAACCCATTGTCTTGACGCCGCCGATCAGGCCGAAGAAAGTCGGCAGGAAGGGCAGCTTTATCGGTCCGCCAACCAGCTTCGGGCGCAATGTCTTGTCGACGACGAAGAGTTCGACGGCGCCCCAGATGAACAGCGCCAGCCCGGCCATCGGCGAGCCGCTGGCGGCGAGGTAAATCGAGACCAGCGTGAACGACAGCGGCGCGCCGCCGGGGATCAGCGCCATGATGCCGGTCAGTGCGCCGAGCGTCACCGGCGACGGCACGCCGGCCAACCAGTAAGCGATGCCCAGCACCAGCCCTTCGCCGATGGCGATAACGGTCATGCCGGTGACGGTGGAGGAGATCGTCGCCGGCACCACGCGTGAGATCCGTTCCCATCTGGCCGGCAGGATGCGTTCGCCGAGGCGATCGACCTGCCCGGCGAAATGCTCGCCGTCGCGATAGGCGAAGAACAGCGCGATCATCATGAACAGCAGCGTCAGCAAAAGGCCGAAGGCGCTGCCGCCGGCGGCAAGCACGCCGCGATAGATGCTGCCGATATTGGCGCCGCTGATCAGCTGGATCAGTTCGCCGATACCGCCTGGGTGGCCAACGTTGACCGTCCATTGTTCATTGAGCCATTCGCCTACCACAGGCAGCGTGGCGATCCAGTGCGGCGTCGGCGCGCCGTAGCGGTTGGTCTCGATCGCCCAGCCGACCCATTCGCGCACCTCGTTGATGGCATAGGTGCCGGCAAGCGCGATCGGCACCACCAGGAAGGTCAGGATGAACAGGATCGCAAGGGTCGCGGCGATCGTGCGGTTGCCGCCGACGCCGGCGAGCAGCCGCCGATAGAGCGGCCAGCTGGCGAAAGCGATAACCAGGGCGGCAAGGACCGGGAACAGGAAGCCGTGGAAGAAATAAACGCCGGCGGCGACGATCAGCACCAGGAGCCAGCGCGCCGCCGACAGCGGCGGAATGACAGCGGCCCTGAGCGGCGTCGACAGGCCAAACAGGCGCTGCTGCCGCTCCGGCTTCTGTATCCTGACTTCCTTCAAGCGACTACCTCCCCAACGCCCGTGTCGTTCAGATGCGTTATCCCCGCGATTTCCCATGGCGAAGCTTATGCACTGATATAGTGCAGCAATCGTGACGGCATTCCAATTTGGTCGAAAGGAGCCCGAAACAAAAAACCCGCCTTGGGAGGCGGGTCGTCGGTGCGAATCAGCACCATAGTGAAATTAGTAGCATAGCTGCCGGCACAAAGCAAGAACAAAATGCGCCGCCGGGCGCGAAAACACGAATTCCCTTTCACCACCTCGCCTGACCGCCCCCCGAAAGGTCACGCTCCTTCGCGTTCGCGCGCCTACCCGAACTTGCCCGTGCGCGGAAAGCCCTTCGGCACCATGCGACCGGCCGAGGCGCGGGCGCCGATCCATTCGGCAAGCTCGTCACGCGATTTGGTGAAGGTGCGATCTGCCGAATCCTGCCAGGACAGGCCGCTGGCGAGCGTGAAGGTCTTGAGGTCGAGGACGCCGCCATCCTTGTATTTCTGCAGGCGCACGCCCTTGCCGCGTCCCATCTCCGGGATCTCGGCCAGCGGGAACACCAGCATCTTGCGGTTCTCGCCGACAATGGCGAGATGGTCGCCGGCGACGCTCACGCAGCGCTGGGCCTCGTCGGGCGCCTTGACATTCATCACCTGCTTGCCCTTGCGGGTGTTGGCGACGACCTCCTCTTCCTGCACGATGAAACCGTTGCCGTCATGCGAAACCAGCAGCAGCTTGCGCTTGGGATCATGGACGAAGGCGGTGACGATATCCTGGTCGTTGTCCATGTCGACGATGATGCGGATCGGCTCACCATGGCCACGCCCACCCGGCAGCCGGTCGGCGCCGATCGTGTAGAACTTGCCGCCGGTGGTGAAGACCAGCACCTTGTCGGTCGTCTGGGCATGGAAGGCGAGCTTGAGGCTGTCGCCTTCCTTGAAGGTCAGGGCAGAGTGATCGGTCAGATGACCTTTCATGGCCCTCAGCCAGCCCTTTTCCGATACGACGACGGTGACCGGCTCGCGCTCGATCATGGCGTGGGCGATATCGGTCAGGTCATGTTCGGGTGCATCTGCGAACTCGGTCCGGCGCTTGCCGATCTCGGTCTCGGGCCCATATTTCTGGCGAACATTGGCGACTTCCCACTTGATCGTCGCCCACTGCTTGGCGTCGGACGCAAGTAGCGCCTCGATCTGCTTCTTCTCGCCGGTCAGGCCGTTGAATTCCTCACGAATCTCGAATTCCTCGAGCTTGCGCAGCGCCCTCAGCCGCATGTTGAGGATGGCTTCGGCCTGGGTGTCGGTGAGTGACCAGCGGGCCATCATCACCTGCTTGGGCTCGTCCTCCTCGCGGATGATCCTGATCACCTCGTCGATGTTGAGGTAGGCGATCAGATAGCCGGCGAGGATCTCCAGCCGCCTCTCGATCTCGCCGAGACGGTGCTTGGAGCGGCGGATCAAGACGTCGCGGCGGTGCTCAAGCCACTCCTTGAGCACGCCTTTCAGCGACAGCACGTTCGGCACCTTGCCGCGCGACAACACGTTCATGTTGAGCGGAAAGCGGCTTTCGAGCTCGGTCAGCTTGAACAGCGATTCCATCATGATGCCGGGATCGACCGAGCGGCTCTTCGGCACCAGCACGACGCGGATGTCCTCGGCGCTCTCGTCGCGGATATCCTCGAGCAACGGAAGCTTGCGCGCAATCAAGAGCTCGGCGATCTTTTCGATCAGCCTGGCCTTCTGGACGCCATAGGGGATCTCGGTGACGACTATGTTCCAGGTGCCCCTGCCCTGGTCCTCCTGGCTCCATTTCGCCCTGACGCGAAAGCCGCCGCGACCCGTTTCGTAGGCTTCGAGGATCGAGGCTCGGCTGTCGACGATGATGCCGCCGGTCGGGAAATCCGGACCTTGCACGAAGTCCATCAGCTTGGTGACGGGCGCATCCGGATGATCGATCAGGTGAAGCGCGGCGTCGCAAAGCTCGGCCGCATTGTGCGGCGGGATCGAGGTCGCCATGCCGACGGCGATGCCGGACGAGCCGTTGGCAAGCAGGTTCGGGAAGGCGCCGGGCAGCACGGCCGGCTCCTCGTCTTCCTCGTTGTAGGTCGGGCGGAAATCGACCGCGTCCTCGGTGATGCCTTCCAGCAGCAGCGTCGACACGTCGGTCATGCGCGCTTCGGTGTAGCGCATGGCGGCGGCGTTATCGCCGTCGATATTGCCGAAATTGCCCTGCCCGTCGACCAGCGGGTAGCGCATCGAAAAATCCTGCGCCAACCGCACCAATGCGTCGTAGATCGACTGGTCGCCATGTGGATGGAACTTGCCCATCACCTCGCCGACGATGCGGGCGCATTTGGCAAAGCCATGGTCGGGGTTGAGCCGCAACAAGCGCATGGCATGCATTATGCGGCGATGCACCGGCTTCAACCCGTCGCGCACGTCCGGCAGCGCCCGGTGCATGATGGTCGACAGCGCGTAGGCGAGATAGCGCTCTTCCAGCGCCTTCTTCAGATCGACCGGCTCGATATTGTCGCCGCCGCCAGTTTCAGGCGGCAAAAGCCTTTTTCCCATGGGCTGGCACTAGCCGAGCGGGTGATTCGCGGCAAGAGGCGCCGGCATACGTCCTCCTAAAGCGCGTCGCGTTCGACCGGCCTTATGCGCGCGCTTTAGGTCCTTGTTTTGATCCATGTCGCGCAAAACCGCTGCACACTTTTGCGCGACCTGCACTGTGCAACAGGAATTGGAAGCGTCGCGACGCCGGCCAACATCAATCCGTTACATCCGGCTTCTATCGCAAGCCTGATGGATCGGGTTTGCCTTTGGCCGCGATTTTCGACCATTGTGCCGAGGCCCGCCTTTTTCCGGTCCAGTTCGTCGCTGAATGGTGACGACGCGACGATTTGAAAAGAATTTCAGGACACTCTCAGGGGAGCTCTCGATGACGATCAGACACTCGACACTTATTAAAAGACTGGCTTTTTCGACCTTTTTGCTGACGCTGCCGCTGAATGCGGCGTTCGCGCAGGATACCGCGGTCGCCGACCGGCTGAAGGCTGCCCTCGCCGCCCAGGGCGTCGACCTCTCCTGGACCGGAGTAACCGGCGACACCTCCAGCATGGTTCTGCAAGGCGTAGCGGTCAGACCGGCGGCCGAAAAGGAGGCGCTCAAGATCGGCGACGTCAAGCTCGAAGGCGTGACCGAAGCCAATGGCGGCTATCAAATCGCGACCGTATCGACTTCGCCGTTCGAACACAGCGAAGATGGCGTCACGCTCAATCTCAGCCCCTTCGTCATCCACGACATGACGGTTCCGGCCGAAGGCGCAAGCGGTCCGCTGGGCTCGCTGATGATGTACAAATCGGCCGAGCTCGAAAACATGACCGTCAAGGTCGCCGACAAGCCTGCCTTCTCGATGGACGGGCTTGCCATCGCAATCACGCCGCCGGCCGACGGCAAGGCCATGGCGTTCTCCGGCACCACGGAAAAGTTCACTGCCGACCTGACGCTGGTCGAAGATCCGAAGTCCAAGGAAGTCATCAACGCACTCGGCTACCAGAACATATCGGGCAATCTTGAGATGGAAGGCACCTGGCAGCCTACCGACGGCAAGATGGATTTGTCGAAATACGAAATTTCGGTCGACAATGCCGGCACATTCGGTATGACCTTCAATCTCGGCGGCTACACGCTGGATGTCATCAAATCGATGCAGGAGATGCAGAAGAAGATGGCAGCTCAGCCTGAAGGCGCCGACAATTCGGCGCAAGGCATGGCCATGCTCGGGCTGCTGCAGCAGCTATCGTTCAACAGCGCCTCGATCCGCTTCGACGACGATTCGCTGACCAAGAAGGTGCTCGATTATGCCGGCAAGCAGCAAGGCATGTCCGGCAAGGACATTGCCAACCAGGCCAAGGCGATCGTGCCATTCGGCATGGCGCAGCTCAACAATCCGGAACTGACGGCGCAGGTTTCGGCCGCGGTCAACAAGTTCCTCGACGATCCGCAGAGCATCGAGGTCTCGGCCGAGCCGCCGGCAGCGGTGCCGTTCGCGCTGATCATGGCGGGCGCCATGTCCAACCCGCTCGACCTGCCGAAAACGCTTGGCGTGACGGTTACCGCGAACGAAGACTGACCGAGACAGCCTTCAAGCAAAAAGCCCGGCAGCGATGCCGGGCTTTTTTATGAATCCACAGGACCGGTTCGGAGCGTTTCCTAAACCTCTTTCTTCGTTGCCACGACGCGCAGCGACAATTCGCGAAGCTGCTGCGGACTGGCTTCCGACGGGGCGTTCATCAACAGGTCGTAGGCCTGCTGGTTCATCGGGAACATGGTCACTTCGCGCAGGTTCCTGGCACCGACCAGAAGCATGACGACACGGTCGATGCCGGCCGCCATGCCGCCATGCGGCGGCGCGCCATACTGGAAGGCACGGTAAAGGCCGCCGAAGCGTTCCTCGACGGTTGCGCGGTCCAGCCCGACCGTTTCGAACGCCTTGACCATGGTTTCCGGCAGATGGTTGCGAATGCCGCCTGAGGCGATCTCGAAACCGTTGCAGACCATGTCGTACTGGAACGCCTTGATGCCGAGCAGATCCTCGCCGTTAAGCGCATCGATGCCACCTTGCGGCATCGAGAACGGATTGTGCGCGAAGTCGATCTTCTTCTCCTCCTCGTTCCATTCGAAGAACGGGAAGTCGACGATCCAGCACAATTCGAAGCGATCACGGTCGACAAGGTTGAGCTCCTCGCCGGCGCGGGTGCGCGCCGCACCCGCGAAGGAGACGAATTTCTTCGGGTCGCCGGCGACGAAGAAAGCGGCATCGCCATCGGCAAGGCCGAGTTGTTGGCGGATCGCCTCCGTGCGCTCCTCGCCGATGTTCTTGGCCAGCGGCCCGGCGCCTTCGAGCTTCTCGCCCTCCTTGCGCCAGAAGATGTAGCCCAGCCCGGGCTGGCCCTCGCCTTGCGCCCATGAGTTCATGCGGTCGCAGAAGGCGCGCGAACCGCCGGTCTTGGCCGGAATGGCCCAGACCTCGGCCTTCGGATCGTTGGCAAGGATGTTGGCAAATACCTTGAAGCCGGAATCGCGAAAATGATCGGAGACGGCTTGCATCTCGATCGGGTTGCGCAGGTCCGGCTTGTCGGTGCCGTATTTGCGCATGGCGACATCATAGGCGATGCGCGGAAACTTCTGCGTCACCGGCTTGCCGGCGGCAAAGGTCTCGAACACGCCCCGCATCACCGGCTCCATGGTGGTGAACACGTCCTCCTGCTCGACGAAGCTCATCTCAACGTCGAGCTGGTAGAATTCACCCGGCAGACGGTCGGCGCGCGGGTCCTCGTCGCGAAAGCACGGCGCAATCTGGAAATAGCGGTCGAAGCCGGACACCATGATCAGCTGCTTGTACTGCTGGGGGGCCTGCGGCAGCGCGTAGAAAGTGCCGGGGTGAATGCGCGACGGCACCAGAAAGTCGCGCGCCCCTTCCGGCGACGAGGCGGTCAGGATCGGCGTCGAGAATTCGGTGAAGCCGACCTCGCCCATCAGCTTGCGCATCTCGGCGATGATTTTCGTCCGCGCGACGATGTTCTTGTGCAGCGTGTCGCGCCGCAGATCGAGAAAGCGGTATTTGAGGCGGATGTCCTCCGGATAATCCGGCTCGCCGAAGACCGGCAGCGGCAATTCCCTGGCCGCCGACAGAACCTCGATCTCGCGCGCGAAAATCTCGATCTCGCCGGTCGGCAAATTAGGGTTCACGGTGTCGGCGAGGCGCGCCTTGACCTCGCCGTCGACGCGGACGACCCATTCGCCGCGCAGGGTCTCGGCAATCTTGAAGGCGGGCGAATCCGGATCGGCGACGATCTGGGTCAGGCCGTAATGGTCGCGCAAATCGATGAACAGCAGGCCGCCATGGTCGCGCACGCGATGCACCCAGCCCGACAGGCGAACGGCGGAGCCGACGTCGCTCTTTCTCAACTGGGCACAGGTATGGCTGCGGTAACGATGCATTGTCATTGCTAGGTCCGGATGTTGGTTGCGGCCAAAGCACGATGGCCCGGCCTGAAAATTTGCGCGAAAAGCACATGAGAGTGTGCATTTGTCAAGGCAAGCGGCGCCCGGGACGAGTTCGCGTTCTTCCCGCCCCTGTCCCACCGGCATCAATTTATGCCAGAGGCGTTAATCCGAGTTCGCTGCTCTGTCCAGCAGTTCAATTATGCACCTCATCCCTTGACCCCGCCTGCGGTGAGGCCGGAGATGATCTTGCGCTGGAAGATCAGGACGAGGATGACGAGCGGCACGGTGACGATCACCGATGCGGCCATGATGTTGCCCCACGGGATCTCGAACTGCGAGCTGCCGGAGAGCAGCGCAATGGCGACCGGCACGGTTCGCTGCTCGTTGTTGGAGGTAAACGTAAGCGCGAACAGAAATTCGTTCCACGCACCGATGAAGGCGAGAAGCCCGGTGGTCGCCAGCGCCGGCCACATCAGCGGCAGGAAAACGCGGCTGATGATGATCCAGGGCGTGGCGCCGTCGAGGATCGCCGCTTCCTCCAGCTCGATCGGCAGGTCGCGAACGAAGGCGGTGAGCACCCAGACGGTGAACGGCAAGGTGAAGATCATATAGGACAAGATCAGCGCGAACGGCGAATTGTAGAGGCCGAAGGCCCGGATCAGCTCGAACAGACCGGCAAGCACCGCCAATTGCGGGAACATCGAGACGGACAGGATAATGAGGAGCAGAGCCGAGCGGCCGCGGAAGCGGATGCGCGCCAGGGCATAGGCGGCGGTGACGCCGAGGAACAGCGAAATGACGACAACGGCGCTCGAGATGAACAGCGAGTTCACGAGGTTGCGCAGGAAGGTCCCTTCGGTGAAAACGGTCTTGTAATTGCTGAAGGTGATCGTCTTCGGCCAATAGTCGATCTGGAAGAGCGCCGTCCCGGATTTCAGGCTGGTGACGATGGCGTAGTAAAACGGGAATACCGCGACGACGACGATAACGGCGACGAGGAGGTAGAAAGCCGTGCGCTTGACGATCCACATGGTCAGCAGCCCCACATGATCAATAGTCCTTGTCCAGTCTTATCCGGCCGAGCCACAGAACGAGCATGGTCAGCAAAGCGAGGATGAGGAAGAGCAGCGTCGAGGCGGCGGAGCCGTAGGCAAACTTGTCGAACTCAAACAGGCTCTCGCGGGCAAACACCGACATCGACTTGGTGTGGATATTGTTTGGCGTGAGCACGTAGATCAGGTCGAAGATGCGCAGCGCATCGAGACCGCGGAAGATCATGGCCACCATCAACGCCGGCCGGATGAGCGGCAAGGTGATCTTCCAGAAAACTTTCCACGCGCCGACGCCGTCGAGCTTGGCGACCTCGTAGATTTCTTGTGGAAGCATCTGGAGGCCGGCGAGAATGAGAAGCGCCATGAACGGGGTCGCCTTCCAGATGTCGACAATGAGGATGGCGACCATGGCCGTGTCGGCGCTAGCCGTCCAGGCGATCTTGGTGCCGATCAGGCCGAGCTTGAGAAGGACGTCGTTGATGATGCCGAACTGGTCGTTGAGCATCCACTGCCACATTTTCGCCGAGACGATCGTCGGAATGGCCCAAGGGATTAGTATCGCGGCGCGCACGATGCCGCGGCCGCGAAACTTGGTGTTGAGCACCAGCGCGACGATCATGCCGAGCACCGTCTCGCAGGTTACCGAAATCACCGCGAAGCGCACCGTATTCCAGACGGCGCGCCACCAGACCGGATCGGCGAGCAGCCCGTCATAGATGACGCGGCCGCTCGGCATTTGCAGGATGGAGAAATAATTGGCGAAGCCAACCCAGCGACGGGCTTCGAGGTCGGCGAGCGAGGCATCGGTGAAGCCGAAATAGATCGTGCGCATCAACGGCCAGCCGGCAACGGCGGCGAGCACGATGAGCATCGGGGCAAGCAGCAGCCATGCCGAGCGCACACGCTGACGCGCCAGCAGCGAGCCTGAGCGCGGCGAGGTCACCAGGCGGTGCCCTTGAGCCTGGTCAAGGAGAACTCCAGATCGGCAAGGTTGTCGGCGGCCGTGCCCTCGCCGGACATGGTGTTGTGGACGGCGGTCCAGAACTCGCTCGATGCCTCATTGTACCTGGTCTTGGCCTGGGCCGAGGGACGCGGCACCGCGTTGAGGACAACTTCCTTCCAGCGCGGGATAACCGGCTGGGCGCTGGCGATGTCGGCATCGTCATAGAGCGCCTGAATGGTCGGCAGATATGCCCCCTTCAAGGCGCGGTACTTCTGCATCTGAGGCGAAGCGATCCATTTGACCAGCTCGACGGCTGCGGCCGGGTTCTTCGAATATTTGGAAACCGCAAGATTCCAGCCGCCAAGCGTTGCTGCCGGGCGGGCGCCCTCACCCGACCCGGACGGCAGCGTCGTCACTTCGAACTTGCCTTTGATGGGGGAGCTTTCGCTGTTGCCAAGCGCATAGGCGTAGGGCCAGTTGCGCATGAAGACGGCGTTGCCGGTCTGCCAGACACCGCGCGACTCTTCTTCCTGATAGGCCAGAATGCCGGGAGGCGAGATGGTTCCCACCCAGCTCCTCGCCATTTCCAGCGCCGCGGCTGCTTGCGGATTATTGATGGAGATCGTGCCGTCCGGCTCGATGATCTGACCACCGCCGTTCGACTTCACCCATTCGAGTGCATCGCAGGTCAGTCCCTCATAGGCGTTGCCCTGGAAAACGAAGCCCCACATGTCCTTGTTGCCGCCCTCGCGTTCCTTGTCCATGACAAGCTTGGCAGTATCGGCAAGCTCGGCCCAGCTGGTCGGGACCTTGGCGCCGTATTTGTCGAGGAGATCCTTGCGGTAGTAGAGCGCCGGAGCGTCGGTGAATATCGGCAAGGCGACGAGCTTGCCGTCGACGGTCTGCGATTTGATGATCGATGGGAAATGAGCGCCGACGACATCCTTGGTCGCCGCGGTCAGGTCGACGAGCTGCTTTGCAAGCTGGGGGGCCCAAATGACGTCCGTCTGATAGACGTCAACGTCGCTGTTTCCAGCGGCAAGCCACAGCCTGTATTGACTAAACTGGTCGGTCCCCGAGGGCGGCACCGGAACCACGCTAACCTTGTTGCCGGTCTTCTTCTCGTATTGATCGAGGATCTCGCGAAGGATTCTCTGGCCGTTGCCGGTATCGCCCGACACCATGGCGAGGTCGACAGCCCGCGCCGGCCCGGCCGCCAGAACTGCGGCCACGGCAAATCCAGCGAATGCGGAACGAAACTTCATGATGTCGGATCTCCCTTTGGAACTTCAGGCAGCAGCAGAAACGGACGTCGATGCCCGACACCGTCCTCAGCACACCCGCAGCTCACAAGACGCGCATTCGCCCACCAGCACTGAACTACAAAGATACGCCTTGAGTTCCCAACACGGAACGTCCGGCGCGAAGCGGCAGCCCCCGGCTGGCCCCAACGCCTCCGGGAATTGCCGCTGGCATTGGCGAAGGCGATGGTTCAAGAAGGATCAACGACAGGCTTTCCTTCATGTCCTCCATCCGCCCGCTGATCCCGCTCCTGATCGCCGCCGGCATCCTGCTCGGCGGCAACGGCCTGCAGAGCACTTTGATTGCGCTGCGTGGTGCGCAGGAGGGTTTTCCCGCTTCCTCTATCGGCCTGATGGGCACGTTCTATTTCGCCGGCTTTTTGCTCGGCTGCCTTGCCGTCACCCGCATCATGAAGTCCGTCGGCCATGTGCGCGCCTTTTCCGCGCTGGCGGCGATCGCCTCGGCGGGAACGCTGCTGCTGGTGCTGGTCATCGATCCGGTGATGTGGTGCGCCGTGCGCTTTGCCGGCGGGTTCTGCTTTGCCGGCCTGTTCACCATCATGGAAGCCTGGCTGAATTCCGGCGTCACCAACACCGACCGGGCGCGGGTGCTTGCCATTTACCGCATGGTCGACATCGGTTCGGTGACGGGCGCCCAATTCCTGATCCCGATCTTCGGCGCTGGCGGCTTTGCCATCTTCGCCATCATGTCGATGATGATCACCGTGTCGCTGGTGCCGGTTTCGCTCGGCGACCGCTCCAACCCGACGCCGCCGGAAGACGTCAAACTCGATTTGGCACGCGTCTGGCGCATCTCGCCGCTTGGCTGCTTCGGCTGCATCGCCGTCGGCGTGACCAACAGCGCCTTCCGCACCCTGTCGCCGGTCTATGCCGAGCAGATCGGCATGTCGGTCGCCGACGTCGTCACCTTCGTCAGCGTCGGCATTTTCGGCGGCGCCATCATCCAATATCCGCTTGGCTATCTCTCCGACCGCTGGGACCGGCGCTCGGTGCTGCTGATGACGACGTGCTGTGCGATGGTGGCGGCACTGGCGCTGGCGTTCGTGGCAGGCGGCAGCCCTTTCCTCAACTTCCTGCTCGTCTTTATCTTCGGCTGCTTTGCCATGCCGCTCTATTCGTTGTCGGCGGCGCATTCCAACGACCGCGCCGACAAGGGCGAGTTTGTGCTGATCAACGCAGCCTTGATGCTGTTTTATTCCTTCGGCGCCATTGGCGGCCCCTTCGCAGCCTCGACGGTGATGCAATATTTCGGGCCGAGCGCGCTGTTCGTGTTCAGCGCCACCGTCTATGCGATCTTCGTGGCGGTCATCCTTTTCCGGATGCGGGCGCGCTCTGCTGTGCCGGCGAGCCATCGCAGCCGTTTTACGGCGCTGTTGCGCACATCGACGGTTTTTGCCCGGTTGGCGAAGCGGAATGCCGATCCCGATGAACCCGCAAAGCCCGATAAAGGTGCTTGCGCTTGACGAAAGCGCGCGCGGCTGAAATTGAAAGAGACCCTATCCCTTGCCAAAAGCGATTTGATGCACGTCATCACCACCCAGAACGAACTCGAGACCGTTATTGCCGCTTTCGAAAAGGCGGAATTCGTCACCGTCGATACTGAATTCATTCGCGAAACGACCTTCTGGCCGATCCTGTGCCTGATCCAGATGGCAGCGCCCGGGGTGACGGCGCTGATCGATCCGCTGTCGCCCGACATCGACCTGAAACCGTTCTTCAGGCTGATGGCCAACGAGGCGATCGTCAAAGTCTTCCATGCGGCGCGACAGGACATCGAAATCATTGTGCATCTCGGCGATCTGGTGCCGCATCCGGTGTTCGACACCCAGGTCGCGGCGATGGTCTGCGGCTTCGGCGACAGCGTCTCCTACGACCAGCTGGTGCAGCGCATCACCGGCGCGCGGCTCGACAAGTCGTCGCGTTTCACCGACTGGCGCCATCGTCCGCTGTCCGAAAAGCAGCTCGACTACGCGCTCGCCGACGTCACCCATCTGATCGAAGTCTACAAGCACCTCAGCGCCGAGTTGGTGCGGGAAAACCGCGCCCACTGGCTGAACGAGGAAATGGACGTGCTGACCTCGCGCGAGACCTACGATCCGCATCCCGAGGATGCCTGGAAGCGGCTCAAGATGCGGCTGCGCAAGCCACAGGAACTGGCGATCGTGCAGGCGGTGGCCGCCTGGCGCGAACGCGAAGCGCGCGAGCGCGACGTGCCCCGCGGCCGGGTGCTCAAGGACGATGCGATCTACGAAGTAGCGCAGCAGGCGCCGCGCGATACGGCGGCGCTGAGCAAGCTGCGTACCACGCCGAAGGGCTGGGAGCGCTCGTCGACGGCGACGGCACTGCTTGGCGCAGTCAACGCTGCCCTGGCGCTGCCCAGGGAAGAGATGCCGAAGCTGCCGAAGAGCTTCCAGCCGCCGGAGGGGTCGAGCGCCGCGGCGGAGTTGCTGAAGGTGCTGCTGCGGATCGTTGCCGAAAAGGAAGGTGTCGCATCGAAGGTACTCGCCTCCAGTGACGACATCGATCGCATCGCTGCAGAGGGCGAGGACGCCGATGTGCCGGCATTGCAAGGCTGGCGGCGCGCCGTCTTTGGCGAGGCCGCGCTCAGGCTGGTGCGCGGTGAACTCGCGATCAGGTTCGACAAGCGCAAGATCGCGGTGTTCGATTTGTAGCTTGAGCTTGCTCAGACCAAGCCGAGCAGATGCAGCGCCAGCCATATCCAGCCAAGTGCGAGAACTACCGCGCCCACGTAGAATGCCCTGCTGCGCAGGATTAGCCGATTGCTGGTCAAGTGGACCGATGCGTGAAGATAGCGGGAGACCACAAAGATCCACATCAGCGCCAAGGTCAGATAATTGACGCCATTGGTCACGTGCAGCGTCAGGCATAAGACGTAGAAAAGCACCGGCAGTTCGAACTGGTTGCTCAGATTGTTGGCGACGGTGATGCTGGAACCAGGCTCCGTCGAGCGCGTCTTGAACTGGCCGGTCTTGGCTTCGCCCGACCTGACCGCACCATAGCGGCGCCGGCCCATTACGACATAGACGATATAGACCAGCAGCACCTGCGCCAGCATCGGCCAGAAGATCGCGGTCTGGTTCAAGACGCCCTCTGTCGTTGTCACCCAGCCTTCAAGGCCGTTTCTGAGCCATCAGAGTGAAAGCCGCAATGACGGTCACCGGCACCGCCAGAAGCGCGAATTTGGTGACGATCAGCGCCGAGGCAAAGGATAGCGAATCCGGATTGGCAGACAGGAAATCGGACAAAAGACGAGCCACGGCGATGTTCTGGGCATAGTCGGCGAGCGTGTAGGGCAGCACCAGCACAGCTGCGAATATCGACTGGGTTTGCGCAGGCAGCGAATGGAAATTCTTCAGCCGCCGGCCCGTTGCCAGGATCAGGCTGACCATCGTCAGCGACAGCAGCGCCGGAAACAGCAGGTCGAAGGTCAGGTAATGCCAGACGAGAATGATCTCGCTGCCACGCCGGCCGAGCGCCGTCAGCCAGGCCATGCCCTCATCCGGAGTGAAACCGGCATAGCGCATGTCGAGCGAGGGCAGACCGCCGCTCAATTGGCGAAAATAGAGGAACTCCATCGCCGTCATGATGATGAAAATCGCCACGGTGGCGAAACAGAGTGCGGCGGCGTGGCGCGACAGCCGCAGGATCATCGCCGCCAGATTGCGCCAATGCGCATGGCGATCAGGCTCCGCCAGGATAATTCGGGCTTTCGCGGGTAATCGTGACGTCATGGGCGTGGCTTTCACGAAGTCCGGCATTGGATATCCGCACAAAAGTGGCGCGCTCGCGGAAATCGGCAAGGTCGCGGCCACCGACATAACCCATAGCGGCTTTCAGGCCGCCCGCAAGCTGGTGCAGCACGCCAGACACAGGTCCTTTGTACGGCACCTGCCCTTCGATGCCTTCCGGGACCAGTTTCAGCGTGTCGCGCACCTCGGCCTGGAAGTAGCGATCGGCGGAGCCGCGCGCCATCGCGCCGACCGAGCCCATGCCGCGATAGGCTTTGAAGGAGCGGCCCTGGTGCAGATAGACCTCGCCCGGGCTCTCGTCGGTGCCGGCCAGCAACGAACCGATCATCGCCGCGCTGGCGCCGGCGGCCAGCGCCTTGGCCAGATCGCCCGAATATTTGATGCCGCCATCTGCAATGACCGAGACACCCGATTTTTGCGCCGTCTCGACCGCCGACATGATTGCCGAGAGCTGCGGCACGCCGACGCCGGCGACGATGCGGGTGGTGCAGATGGAGCCCGGCCCGATGCCGACCTTGACCGCGTCGGCGCCAGCATCGATCAGCGCCAGCGTGCCTTCCGCTGTGGCGACGTTGCCGGCCAGGATGCGAACCGAGTTGGAAAGCTTCTTGGCCCGCGTCACCGCATCCAGGACGCGCTGCGAATGACCGTGCGCGGTGTCGATCACCAGAAGGTCGACGCCGGCGTCGATGAGGCGCTCGGCCCGCTCGAAACCGTCATCGCCGACGCTGGTGGCGGCGGCGGCGCGCAAGCGTCCCTGCGCATCCTTGGTGGCGTGCGGGTTGAGCTGCGACTTCTCGATGTCCTTGACCGTGATCAGCCCGACGCAATTGCCGTCCCGATCGACCACAACCAGCTTCTCGATGCGGTGCTGATGGAGCAGCCGCTTGGCCTCGTCCTGATCGACGTTCTCCTTGACGGTGATCAGGTTCTCGCGGGTCATCAGCTCATAGACCTTCTGCGCCGGGTCGGAGGCGAAGCGGACGTCGCGGTTGGTCAGGATGCCGACGAGCCGGCCGACGGTGTGGCCGCCGGTGCCGCCGTTCTCGACCACCGGAATGCCCGAAATGCTGTAGGTGCGCATCAGACCCAGCGCATCGGCCAGCGTCGCCTCGGGACCGATGGTGACGGGGTTGACCACCATGCCGGATTCGAATTTCTTTACCTGCCGCACCTGCTCGGCCTGTTCGGCCGGCGAGAAATTGCGGTGGATGACGCCGATGCCGCCGGCCTGGGCCATGGCGATGGCAAGCCGCGCCTCGGTGACCGTGTCCATGGCGGCCGACAGGATCGGCACGTTGAGGTCGATGTCGCCGGCGATGCGGGTGCGGATGTCGGTCTCGCCAGGCATGACCTCGGAATGACCGGGCTGCAGCAGCACGTCGTCAAAGGTCAGCGCCAATGCGCCGGTGGACGTCTCGATGATTTTTGCCATGGCCAGCCCTCGGAATGCAGGAAAGGCGCTCGCCCTGGATGGACAGCGCCGACTCGTCTTCTTCCCTTTCAGGATTGGCGCTGGCTCGTAACACGTCCCGTCGCCGTTGAAAAGCCGATGGTTGTATAGTGGCGACGATGCATTTTGCCCCAGGTGCTGCGCACGACTTGCGGTCGCACAAACGTGACAGCAAATTAATGCGACATCCGGGCCAAGGCGTGATAACCGCCCTACGTGTCGGTTTGGCCCCAAGGCCGGCAAGCAATAGCGACGCACATTTCAAGGCCGGATCCATCGTGAACCGCACCATTCCGCTTATTCTGGCGGTCGCTCTATTCATGGAAAACATGGATTCGACCGTCATTGCGACATCGTTGCCGGCGATCGCCATCGACATCCACACCAGCCCGATCGCGCTCAAGCTGGCGCTGACCGCCTATCTGGTATCCCTGGCGATCTTCATTCCGATCAGCGGCTGGATGGCCGACCGCTTCGGCGCCAAGAATGTCTTCCGCGCCGCGATCGCCGTGTTCATCATCGGTTCGGTCGCCTGCGCCATGTCCAATTCGTTGCCGGCTTTCGTGGTCTCACGCTTCCTGCAAGGCATTGGCGGCGCCATGATGACGCCGGTCGGACGCCTGGTGCTGGTACGCGCCACGCCGAAAAGCGAGCTCGTCGCCGCCATGTCGTGGCTGACCGTCCCGGCTCTGGTCGGCCCCCTGGTCGGTCCACCGGTCGGCGGCTTCATCACAACCTATTTCACCTGGCACTGGATTTTTCTGATCAATGTACCGATCGGGCTGATCGGGATCTGGCTGGCCACGCGTTTCCTGCCGAAGACCGACGCCGCGCAGACGCCGCCGCTCGATTTCATCGGTTTCGTGCTGAGCGGGCTGGCGGCATCGGGCATTGTGTTCGGCCTGTCGGTGGTCAGCCTGCCGGCCCTGCCGCCGGCTGCCGGCTTTATCACCGTTGCCGTCGGGCTGGCATCGGCGGTGCTTTATCTGCTGCACGCGCGCCACGCCAAGAATCCGCTGCTGGCGCTCGAGCTGTTTCGCAATCGGGTGTTCCGCTCGTCAGTGCTCGGCGGCGGACTGTTCCGCATCGGCATTGGTGCCGTACCTTTTCTTTTGCCGCTGATGTTCCAGATCGGTTTCGGGTTGACGCCGTTCCAGTCCGGCATGATCACCTTCGTCTCGGCAATCGGCGCCATAGGCATGAAATTCGTCACCGCCCTGATCTTCAGGGTCGCGGGCTTCCGCCGTGTGCTGATTTCAGGCTCGCTCATCGCTGCCGCGTCGATTGCCATCAACGGCCTGTTCACACCCGACACGCCCTATGGGCTGATCCTCGCCATGCTGCTCGCCGGGGGCTTCATCCGTTCGATGTTCTTCACCGGCATCAACGCGCTTGCCTATGCCGAGATTTCAGCCGCCGACACCAGCAAGGCGACGCCGATCACCGCGGTGTTCCAGCAGTTGGCAATCGCGCTCGGTGTGGCGCTGGCCGGCGGCATCCTGGAAGTGTCGACCAAGATCCATGGCGGCCCACTGACGCTGAGCGACTTCCACACCGCCTTCTTCATCGTAGCGGCGATGTCGGCGGCAGCCTCGCTGTCGTTCATGCGGCTGGCGCCGGACGCCGGCAATGCCGTGTCGGGACATGGCCGACTGACACCGCCGAAGACGCTGGAGCCGGTGAGCCCGCCGGGGAGTTGACCTTTGCTCGTACTTACGGACGCCGGAGGCGCCCCCCTCTGTCCTGCCGGACATCTCCCCCACGTGGGGGGAGATCGGACGTGACATCGGCTTTCGCCAATATTCAACGTTGCAGGATTAGACAGCGCGCCGAAGCTGCCAATCTCCCCCCTCGTGGGGGAGATGTCCGGCAGGACAGAGGGGGGCGCGAAGGATCGCTACAGAGCGATTTTCACGCCGCGCCGTTTCCGCCTTTAAAATCCTTCGCCAACAAATACAGCTCCACCGACTCATCGCGCGAGGCCGGCGGCTTGACGTGATGGACCGAGCGGAAATTCCGCTTCAGCCTCGCCAGCAATTCGTTTTCGGCGCCGCCCTGAAAGGTCTTGGCGAGGAAGTGGCCGCCCGGCTTCAGTACCGACAGCGCGAAATCGGCCGCCACCTCGCAAAGATGCATGGTGCGGATGTGGTCGGTCCGCTTGTGGCCGGTGGTGGGTGCGGCCATGTCGGAGAGCACGATGTCGGGCTGGCCGCCCAGCGCCTCGGCCAGCTTCTGCGGCGCCTGAGGATCGAGGAAATCCATCAGCAGCACCGGCGCGCCCGGCACCGCGTCCATCTCCAAATAGTCGATGCCGACGACGTTCGGGTGTTCCGCGGTAGATTTCGTACGTGCGGCGGCGACCTGGCACCAGCCGCCGGGTGCCGCACCAAGGTCGATCACCTTCATGCCTGGCTTGAGCAAATGGTGCTTGTCGTCGATCTCGATCAGCTTGTAGGCCGCGCGCGAGCGATAGCCGTCGGCCTTCGAGCGCTGGACATACGGATCGTTGATATGGCGCTGCAACCAGCGGCGCGACGATTCCTTCAAGCCGCTTTTCTTCTTGATCTTCGTCTTCAGCACGCGAATGCTGGCCGAACTCGGCTTTTCCGGTTTCTTCGTCATTGCCGGCCACGCCCACTGTTTCGCCAGACGCCGTCATCGGCCATCAATTCGCTCAATATGCCCTCGCGCAGGCCGCGGTCGGCGACACGCAGCCGCTCCGACGGCCAGACGGCACGTATCGCCTCCAATATGGCGCAGCCGGCCAGAACCAGGTCGGCGCGGTCGGCGCCGATGCAAGGATTGGCGACGCGCTGCTGGAAATCCCAGCCGACCAGCTTTTCGACCATGCGGTCGACGCTGTCGCGATCCATCCACAGCCCGTCGACGCGGCGGCGATCGTAGCGTTCGAGATCGAGATGGACGCCGGCCAGCGTCGTCACCGTGCCCGAGGTGCCTAGCAAATGGAATTTCGGGCTGGACAGGAGGTGGCTCAGCCGGTCGCGCCCGTCGAAGGCGCGCAGCCGCATTGCAACATCCTCGACCATGGCGCCAAAGATCTCGCGCGTTACCGTGCGGCCGCCAAAACGCTCGGCCAGCGAGACGACACCGACCGGCAGCGAGGTCCACGAGACGATATGGTTGGCAAGCCTTGGCGAGCGATGGCCGGTGAGGTCGATCAGCGCGATTTCGGACGAGCCGCCGCCGATATCGAACAGCACGACGCCTTGCGTGTCGCGCTCGACCAGCGAGCCGCAGCCCGACACCGCCAGCCGCGCCTCGGTCTGGCGGTCGATGATCTCGAGCTTCAGGCCGGCCTCGCGTTCGACGCGCTCGAGGAACTCGACGCCGTTGGCGGCGGTGCGGCAGGCCTCGGTGGCGATCAGCCTGGCCTTCCTGACCTTGCGGTTGCGCAATTTGTCACCGCAGATCTTCAGCGCCTCGACCGCGCGGTCCATTGCAGCCTCGCCGAGCCGGCCGTTGGCGGTAAGGCCTTCGCCCAGCCTGACGATGCGCGAGAAGGCATCGATGACGCGGAACTGGCCATGACGCGTCGGCACCGCGACCAGCAGACGGCAATTGTTGGTGCCGAGATCGAGCGCGGCAAACACCGGCAACTCCTGCAGCGGTGGCGGCGTGCGGGCACCTTGCCCCGGCCTTGGCGACGTTGCCGGGGCTGAGGGCGGAGGCACGTAAGCCGCTGGCTGGGGCGGAGGCGCGGCCGGGGTCTCGTTGGCGGCGGGCACCGAAGCGCCGGCCGCCAGCGGACGAGCCTCGTCGCGCGCGAAAACCTTGCGCCCGCGCCGGCGCTTGCGCCGCTTCTTGGGTTTGCCGTTCTGATGCGGGCCTTTTTGGTCTTGGCCCTTTTGGTGCTGGGACGTGTCGCCAGTCTGTCCGTTGCCGGACCGGGGCTGCACCTGACGGCCGTAGCGTCCGGTGGATGGGCTTGCCTGGCCGGACGGCGTCGGCGAACCCCTGGACACGCCCACTTCCGGCGCACCAGCGCCGGCTTCGTGGTCTTCCACTGTGGTTCCTTCCGGCGCCGCGCGAACCGGAGACCGGACGCAGCAGGCGCATTTACATGTTCAAGTTGCCGCCAGACTATCAGCGCCGGGCCGGATCACCAAGAGTGCTCGCGGCGAATTTTGCCGGCGGCATTGTCTCGCCCGTGCCCTCGGCCCGATGATGGCGCGCCTTCCCGGTTGAATAGCCGGCTTCAATGAGGCATTTCTGAAATGGAGGGCGAAACCATTCGGGACCGCGGGCGGTTTTCCTGCTGCGAACCGGAAAAAGGGTACGGGCTGCAACGCATGATCCTCACGCCATGAACTGGAGGCGCTATTTCTGGCCCGTGATCGGCATCGCCGCCGTGGTGTTCTCGCTGTGGCTGCTGCTGCACGAATTGCGCGGCATATCGCTCGACGATGTCTGGGACGGCATCGTCGCCATCCCGGCGCGCGGCTGGGTGCTGGCGGCGCTGAGCTCGGTCATTGCCTATGCCTCGCTCGCCGGTTACGACCACATCGCGCTTCTGCACATCGGCAAAAAAGTCTCGTGGCTGTTCGTCACCTTCTGCTCGTTCACCACCTACGCGCTGTCGCACAATATCGGCGGCTCGGTGTTTTCCGGTGCGGTGATCCGTTACCGCGCCTATGGCACCAGGGGCCTGACCGGGCAGGATGTCGGCGTTCTGGTGGCGATCTGCTGGATCACCTTCGTGCTGTCGACGCTGTTCGTCTCAGGCCTCGTCCTGCTGCTCGAGCCTGAGGTGATCGACCGGTTTTCCGGCACGCCGCACCACAAGCTGTCGCAAGCGGCAGGACTCGCCATGCTGCTCGTGGTGGCGGCCTATGTCTTCGGCAGCTGGCTGCATCTGAGGCCGCTGAGAATCGGCAGCTTTCAGCTGCACTACCCGGCGCTGCCGATCGTGGCGCGGCAATTGCTGGTCGGCCCGATCGAGCTGCTGGCGGCGGCGGCGATCATCTTCTTCGCCCTGCCCGCCGCCGGCAATCCCGGCTATTTCGTCGTGCTCGGCGTCTTCTTGGTGTCGTTCTCGATCGCGCAGATCTCGCATGCGCCGGGCGGGCTCGGCGTCTTCGAGGTGGTGTTCCTCGCCGGCTTGTCACATATGGACCAGGTCGGCGTGCTGGCGGCGCTGCTGGTGTTCCGGCTGTTCTACCTGATCATCCCGCTGCTGATCGCACTCGGCGTCGTGCTCTATTTCGAGCGCTCGCAATTCAGCCGCAGCGAGAATTGAATGCGCCAGAAGCCGACGATTGAACCCAGACACAGGGTTGACTATTTTCCGGCGGCGGCTACAAGGCACGCGCGGCGACATCGGTTTTCGACAGCCGCGCCTGCTGGGGAATAGGTTAACGGTAGACCCACGGACTCTGACTCCGTTAGTCCTGGTTCGAATCCAGGTTCCCCAGCCACTTGATTTCACTCACATTTCCGGCTGCTCAGACCCGACCCGCTAGTGTCAGTTGGGCACTTGGTTGGGAATTTTTTTCCCCTCAAGCTTTGCGATGGCTTTTTCGCCAGCGCCGTATCTCGCACAAGGTAGTGCACATCAAAATTGAGCGTACGTCACGAAGGCTATGGCCGGTCAATGTGGCTATCTCCGCCTCGGTTGCGCCGACCAGTGTAAGCCGGGTAACCCCAATGCGCGGTCACGAAATAGGAGCGTGTTACTCCTATCCCAGATATAATGACCTATGCAGATTATCCAGCTTCTGCTCTCTTTTTTCCAATAAATTTGCACGGACTATTGGTTTGTCCGGTCTATTGTCGCACTAAATGCCCGGGGGGCCTGAACGATGGTCGATATTTCCGCAACAGTGAGGCTTCGCCCAACCCGGATTGCGTTACTTGTAAAGCCAACCGATATGGGATCGATCCGTCGGTTCATGCAGGTTTGCACGTGCCTTTGGGGAGGTGCCTATAATCCTATTATCCCTGTCTTTCAGAAGCCGCCTACGGCTTGGATGTCGCGCACGCGAGACAGAGTTAAGGGTTACAATGTGGCCCGTGGATACGTTCAGTTTTTCGAGCCGGAAGTTTTCGTCGAAGCTCAAGAAGGACTTGCCGAAGCCATCGGATTAGCGGCATTGCGTAATGATCGCCTCGCCCGGACGTCGGTTATTGGATTGGACGCTCTCCTCAGAAAGCGGGAGGACCGCAACTGGTCCGAACTCAGCATGGGACTGAGCATAGTAGACCCACTCGCTGAGATTTACGAAACCGAGCGGCGCTTTCGGCTTCGCGATGCACGCCCTGCTGTGGCTGTACCAGTCGATCCAACGAGCGCTTTAGTTGAAGCTGTCTTCGGAGACTATCCGGCCGATGAGGCCTCTGACTATTTCGCTAAAAGCTATGCCAATGTCTTCAAACCAGAAGTGATGAAAGCTGACCACGCGCTTTGGCGAAACGTGTTCTTAGATGGAGCACAGACTCCGCTACGCACTACCCAGTACGGACTCGAAGTTCAGCGTTCCTGGCAACATGATCTGGTGGTATTTATTTTCGACCCTCGCCGCTCGATTGACGTTATCGATCTGTGGAACATGCGTTCGGAGCCTAGCCCGGTACTGCCAGTGCCAATCGATTGGGCTGATGTTCTAGCCGATGACATTGCACACATTCTACAAGATGAAACTCGCCCGCTCCAAGGCAATCCGAACGGGGCCATGCACCATCCAACGATTGAGTTTGCGCGGTCGATCTCTGATGACGTCCAAAACTCAACCGTGGAAAAAATCATTGCAGCAGCCGGCGACTTCACACCTTCGGTGAAGAGATGGCGCAATGAGATATGGGTGCCTCAGAACACACTGCACCCGCGATATTTAAGGGCAGAAATCACCGCGCGCGACAAGCGATTTGCGCTGACAACGGATGATAAGTGCATGATCCAGTTCGATGCATTGGCCCCGGATTTTGCAGAGCGCTATGGCGGCCAAAACGCCCGCTGGGTCAACACTGCCCGGATCGGAACTTACGGCAACAATATTGCCGTGGCGACAGTGTTCCCATTCAACACCTTCGACCGACACTGGCCGAGCCTCGACACTATGGGCAACGAAGTTCTGGTTGGTGCCGAGGGTTGGTCATTCGTTCAGAAATATAAGGATTCCGTCGAGTCCTTCAGGGCAATCAGCCACGAGAATGCGGTGATCGGCTCCCTCAAAGTGTTTGGAATTGAAGCTATAGCTTCCGATGCTGGATTGGTCGCAGGGCAGGTACTCAACCACCTAGAAGGATTCTGGGGCGTGCACCTCCTCGCCAATCTCGATACGTTGGCGCTTTTGAACAGCATGGCAGGCAGTCTTCGAAAACGCCAGCTTGGGGATGATGCTGCGGAGGAGCATTTGGGCGGCAAGTCCAGATCCCTAAACGTTTGGCACACTCATATCGAGAAGCGAAATAGCAAGGGATTGTTTAGCAAGGTTAAGCTTGAGGACTTCACGCGCAGAAACATCATTCGACTTGGCATCGAAACAGGCTGCCCACACTGTCAATTCGAGAACTGGCATAGCCTAGCGGAGACCCAATACGAACTAACATGTGAACGGTGTCTGAAGGTTTACCCGTTTCCCCAGTCGGGACTCAAAAAGAATAACGGTAATTGGGCATTCCGGGCGATAGGACCGTTTGCTGTGCCGGACTATGCCCGTGGCGCATACGGCGCAATATTGGTCGCGCGTGTCTTCGACAGGCTGTCTGGAGGCGGCTCTGATGCAATGACGTTCTCGACTGCGCTGAAGTTAAGATTTGATGGTATTGAGCGGGAAGCTGACTATGTGATTTTCAAGGCTGCATCGGACATGGATACGAACCGGCCGCCAGACCTCATCATCGGTGAGGCGAAATCGCTTGGTGATGGTGAGCTTCTGAAAAAGGCCGACATCGACCGGATGATTGATATTGGCTCTCGACTCCCCGGTTCTTACCTTGTTGTGTCAGTGCTGAGAAACAGCTTCACGGTAAAAGAAAAGCAATTGCTGACGCGTTTGGTCAAATGGGGCCGACGACTGAATAACGATTTCCGTCCAACAAATCCCGTGATCCTCTTCACCGGGAACGAGCTACTTTTCGAGTTTCATTTGACTGACGCTTGGAAGAAGTTGGGCGGTACGCACGCCAAGTTCGCCAGCTATGAGGACACCCATGACCTTGACGCCATCGCGAATGCCACCCAGTCGATCTATTTAGACATACCAACATTTGACGAGGAACGCCGGAAGCATTGGGAACGTAAGCATCAGAAGAGGAAAAGCGCGCTCAAAGGCGAGGCTCCTAGCCAAATGAAAGACGGGAACAGTGAGCAAACGAAAACGGTGGGATAACTGCGGTCTTTGCGGAGAATTCAAAATCACCACGCGGGAACACGTCGTACCCAAGTGCCTCTATCCGCCGTCGAAGGCCACCAGCAAATTTCAGCGGATCATCATTGCGGCTTGCTCCGAATGCAACAACGGAACGGCCGACGACGACGCGCATTTTAGAAACGTGATCCTCGTGGCCGGCGACGCAACCGACGCTGTGAATGAAATCTGGCATGGAGCCGCCCGACGGGCCTTCGCAGAAGTCGATGGCAAGCGCCGCCTCAAAGACCTTTTTGCCCTGATGAAACCAGCACCAGATGCCGGTCCCGACCGATATAGGATTTATCCAGCCGACGATGAGCGGATCTTACGAATCGTTCGCAAGGTCGTGCGCGGATTGTCCAAGCACCATGGACTCCCCTCACCTATCAAAGATCATCAGGTCTTCGCAGATGTCATGCGTTTTGCGATTCCTGGTGAGATTCTTGGCGCGATGCATTTTGAATCGGCGGAGCCAGATATTTTTGACTATCGCTATCTTCTATTGTCGGAACCGTCCTATACGCAATCCATTTGGGTGCTACGCTTCTTTCAGCGGACCTCATTCGTCGCCATGGTGCTCGATGCCAATGCGGACAATTGATCGCGCCCTCAGTAACCAATATCCCAACACGGACTCTGACTCCGTTAGTCCTGGTTCGAATCCAGGTTCCCCAGCCATGATTTTGTGATACTATTTAAGTTCGCCTTTTTGTCGCTGCTTCACAAGAATTCGAACCGAATCGATCTTGATAGGGATTGTCGTTTCACCTTTCACTGGCGAAACGCGAAGTTCAAGCTTTTCAATGCCTCTAATTTTAAGCTCAGGTAAAACACTCGCTGCATCAAGGGTTACCAAGAACTGAGCGCCGCCGGGTTGATTTTTTGTTGACGCACCAAACACGTTGAACCGACCCACGGCTACCTCTTTTTGTTCGAGCGCAGCTTGGGCAGGAAATTTCACGAATACATTGAACGATGTACTCGGCTCTTCGGTAGCACGAATTTCCAATTCAATTGATGCGTCAGAAATCTCCACAGCACCTACTGTCATCAGATCGGGCGTAGTAGCGAGGTCAACTACAGCCCCTGTTCCAACCACGGTGATTGATTCACCTTTCCCCATTTCGGCGATCATCACCTTTCGCGACGATTGAATATCCAATGTAGTGATCACCTCCTCCACGAGGGGAACGGTATCATAATCATACTCCAAGTACGGCAGGTCTAAAGATTTAAGCACTGCCATTTCCGTACGTTCACCATTACGATCAGCGAAAGCAAACGACACGTTTTCCCAGTCGCTGCGGAAAGACCCCTCGTCTGACTTGCCTTTGGACGATCTCCGCCACATTTCCCATAGGCGATCTATACTGCAATGGTGGATCCAGAATATTGGGTCACGCGCGGCCGTAGGGACGCTACCCATCCCGGCATCAATTCCGGAACCTCCAATAGCGCCGTGGACATTGCCGTGGGGAGCGTTGTTAAGACTTCGACTAAAACCACTCATATCACCTGGTTTGTAAAGCCCATCGGCCTTAAATGCGACCGTTGACGTGACATCCGACTCTTCAAGTTCCGCAGGGTTGCTTTCCTTGTTCATTTTAGCGTCTCTGTGTTCATACCATAGCAGGTTCCCTGCTTGTGATCCGTTTATGGCAACTCGAAACTCAGGAGGCAGGGCGCGACCGAAGGAAGAGTTTTTCTGGGAGTAGTCCCAATACGGCAATGCGAAGTCATCCCCTACAAGTGAGGCAACGATTCTCTCGAAGTGCCACAGATAAAGTCGGTGCCATCCTAAGAAAAAGTACTCTACATTGTCCGTATGCTGGCAGGTTGCCCATGTTCTCACTGCAGAAGAGGTGCCAATCGCCAGAATACGATGCCTTTTGACAGCGTCTGCTTGTTCATTTGACATGCCGCTGGTTGAGAATATGGCATCAAATGCCTCCTCCGAATTGTCTTCTGGATGAACCCAGTGGATATTTGCCTGGAATTTCCATGATCTTGGGTCGTGTCGAGGGAACTTGGTTTCGTCTCTCATAAGCTTTACCGCCTCGCGATAGCGCGACAGCATCCCTCGTCCCTCTGGAGTGCTGACCTCCGAGCGAATGCGTGAAGTGGCGGTTTGTGCCTTGAAGACCGTTCCCGCTAGACCGACGAATGCAGAGCCTCCAACAATTACATCTCTTCGCGTAACCATGTTGATCCTCATGTTGCGTTCGGTGTCTAGACATCATGTCCTGGATGGAACTGCTTCATCGACCTTTGACGCTCGCAGGTATTAGGCCAACAACGACCCTCTGCTTGTTGTAACTAACCGCCACACCATAGTGACAATCTTGATAGTTGGGATCGGCATACTCAACAGGCGTCAGGGTCAACACCTGCGTTACCTGCCCCACCGGTGGAAGTGCGGAAAGTTCTAGTTGGAGGATGAGCGGATTATCCTGAGGGCTCGCTTTCGCAAGGCTCAGTTTATAATCTGGAGTTGGAGCGAGAAATTGCCCCGTTACCAGGAGCGCCGAACAGCCCGTGTCCGTAGGCACATAGGTCGCGGAGAACGATCCCGATACCAGCCCGACATCATCTGCGGCCAAAGCAGCCGGCGACATTAGGGATGCGACGATCCCAGTCACGATATGCAGCGTCGAGTATCTCATTTCTGTACTCCTCATTAGAGAAACATGGTCTCAGCTTCACTCCGGCCAACAATGGTTATTCAGGGCAGAGACAATTTCGCTGCACTGGTCCGCCATAAGAAATCGCCCGTCCAACCCGCGCGTTCGGAGTTCGCCAACGCCCGGATTATCGAATGCTCTTCGGTGCCCACCAAGGGAATGGCCAGGGAACCGGCAAGCCTTCCCCACTCATCAAGGCTTTGGTCGGCTCACTGGCGCCTTCGATCTTGGCTTCCATTTTGTTCGTCGAACTGTGAATCCTGACACCAATTACCCACGCAGGAACGGGGAACGCCTTGACGACGCCTATGGTCGTGAAGACTTGCAGTACGAAGCCAGTTGGCTGTGTCGCCACAAAGTCGAGATCAAGAATACCGTCCTTCGGGGGAGTTATATATATCCATGGCGCAAGATCGGGATGCGTCCATCCGGTTGTTGGAACCGATCCCTTGGCCGATACTGCGATGGCTGGCGGATTCTCGGGAATTACGATCAGGCTCTCAATATGCACGTCCTCGACAGAATAAACACGCGATTGCATAGCTTCCTCCCTTACAGCCCTGGTTGTTCGCGTTTAGTACAGAACGAGCTCCGTCCTTCTGTTGTCCACAAAAGGTACCTGTCGTCCCCGCCGAACCAGCAACGAATGCTCAATCCCAAGTATCTTCCGCACGCTCGCTAGCGCCGCCTCGTTCACCTCGATATACGCGACGATGTACCACTCGCCGTTTTCTTCCCTCGCCATGCCCATCGGCTCGGCGCGCCATTTGAGGGCGCCGTGGTGCGGCATGAAGTACGTCTCCTGGACGCCGCCGACGGCGCTGAGGCCCTCGTCGAGAGAGTATTCCATTACCGCGCAGCACAGCTGCGTCAGCGTTCCCCTCAGTCCAGCAGTTCGCTTGTCGGGAACGACAAATGTGCGGGTCCATTCGGCCCAGTCGGGACGTCTTGGGACGCCCGATTTTTCGCACATGTGAGAAAAGACCTCCGAGACCATGTGCGGCTCGCTCGTTGGGATCAATCGAGCCGAAGTCACTACGCGATCGTCTTCAATGCCCAGCAGGTATGTCGCCGCATCCGTATCGAATTGATCCAGCTCGCGACCATCCGGGCTCGGAGGGCGCCAGCGTTTTTGATGCACGAAGAAATCGTGCCGGCGGCGCAGAAACTCGTCGAATTCGTTTTCGTAGAGATGCTTGTTATGCGCGTTGACTACATGGGCCGTTATCATGGCGCGATCCCCCGATCGTTCTCGCAGGGATATTTGCAGCCTCGCTAATGTACGTCACCTGTCCGATAGGACAGTTGACGCGGCTAGAGCAGGACGGTCGTCCTGCTCTAGCTCTTTGTTTCTTCGCATGATCTTATCCGAAAAGTCTGCAACTTTTCGGGATCATGCTCTAGGGGTGGATCAGGCGCCGGCGCACTGCCTCGACGACCGCCTGCGTGGTCGTTGCGACGCCAAAAGCCTCGCGGGCCCGCGTTGAGTGCCATTTGACGGTGCGCTCGGTCAGACCAAGGATCTGGGATGTCTCCGACGAGGTCTTGCCGGCCGCGGCCCAGAGCAGCACTTCTTTTTCGCGGTCGGTCAGCACGCCCTCATCGTCATCATTATCATCCGCCAAGGCCTGGATCGACATGCCGGCATAGACCGCCATCGTCACCAGTTGCACTTGATGGCGCGGCGAAAGGGTGCAGGACTTCGCGGAAGAGGCAAACGACAGCACGGATTGCCAATGGTGAATGCTGAGCATCGGCACAGCGAAGCCGCTACAGATGCCGAACTCCGTCGCCTCGCCGGCGACGCGTCGTGAACCTTCCGTATCCGACCACTTTGCCGGGACTTCGGACCAGAGGAACGGCTTCAGGGTCTTTGCCGAGTAGATGCAAACACCATCCACCGCGGCATGCTCGGCCTCGACATAGCGTTCGAACCAGCCGGCCGGCCAGCCATTCAGTTCAACCATCGGCGCAAGCTTCTGACCGCTGAGCGGCACTCCGCTCAGGATAAGGTGCTCGAAGCCGAGGTTCCTCACGGTATCGAGAAGGTCGCTCAGCAGCGGCCCGGTGGCTGTGTGTTTCCTGCAGCGTTCGACAAAGTCGAACACGTCTGAATCGATCATCACAGAGACCCCCGTCTCCACGCCCGAAAACAAACTTTAACTCAAATTAGCAACTTCGAATACTCCCAATAAGTGTGTCCGCCACGCAGGACGCGTGGACCAAAATCAGCTAAATCAGCCAGACGTGATCAGCGAAGCAGGACCCCCAAGCATGACGCCATCATTGCCGAAACGAAACGAGCCGTTCCGGGCCGGCGAAACCGCGCTGCTGCTGGTCGACATGCAACGGGTCTGGCTGGAGCCCGGCGCCGATCCGGCGCATCCGGAGCGCGGTCCCGACCACTATTTCTACCGGCAGACGGCGTCGCGAACGATCCCCAACCAGGAACGCCTGCTGGCGGCGGCGCGGGCCAACGGCGTCGAGGTGATCCATACCATCATCCAAAGCCTGACCGAGGATGGCCGCGACTGCTCGCTCGACCACAAGCTGACGCCGATTCATATCGCGCCGAGCCGGCCGGAAGGCCTGCCGGTGCCGTCGCTGGCACCGGTCGGCGACGAGATCATGCTGCCGAAGACGTCGTCGGGAGTCTTCAATTCGACCAACATCGATTATGTCCTGAAAAACCTCGGCGTGCGTTACCTGATCGTCGCCGGCATCATGACCGACCAGTGCGTCGACATGGCGGTGCGCGATGCCGCCGATCGCGGCTACCTCGTCACCTGCGTATCAGACGCTTGCGCCGCTGCCTCGCAGGAGCGCCATGATGGCGCGCTCGAGGCTTTCGGCGGCTATTGCTGGATCGCCGACACCGCCATCATTACTGCCCGTTTCGAAGCCTTGGGAAAAGCTACATGACATCGACCGTCGAACCGCTCGTTGCCGTCGTCACCACCGACCTTTCGGCGATCACGCGCGGCCGCTCCGTCGTCGAAAGCAAGCTGCAGAAGATCGCCGCGACCGGCGTCGGCTGGCTGCAGGCCAATCTGTCGCTGACGCCCTTCAATTCCATCGTCGACCCCAATCCCTGGGGCTCGTCCGGCGATGTGCGGCTCATTCCCGATCTCAACGCGCGGTTTCGCACGGCGCTGACCGGATCGCCGACACCGTTCGACATGGTCGCCGGCAACATCGTCGAACTGGACGGCAGCCCGTGGGTCGGCTGTACGCGGACCATGCTGAGCGATGCGCTGGCGGAGTTGAAGGCGGCGACCGGGCTTTCCGTCATCGCCGCGTTCGAGCATGAATTCCATATCGAGGGCGACTTTGGGCCGGCTCATTCGATGTCGTTGGCCGCATTGCGCCGCGCCGATCCGTTTGCCGCCAATCTGATAGCGGCGCTAGCGGAAGCCGGCGTCGCGCCCGAAGTGGTGATCGCCGAATTCGGCACCGACCAATTCGAGGTGACATGCGAGCCAGCCGATGCGCTCGCCGCGGCCGATCGCGCGGTCGCCATCCGTGAGATCACGCGCGAAGTCGCGCGATGTGCCGGCTGGCGGGCGAGCTTCGCGCCCAAGATCGCGCCGGATGCCGTCGGCAACGGCGTCCACATCCATTTCAGTTTCGTCGACGAGGCCGGCAAGCCGGCGACCTACGATCCGGCCCAGCCGGGCGGTCTTTCCAGCCGGACCGCTTCGTTCTGCGCCGGCGTGCTGCGCCACCTGCCCGCAATCACCGCCATGACGGCGGCAAGTGTGTCGTCCTACTACCGGCTGAAGCCGCATAGCTGGAGTTCGTCCTACACCTGGCTTGCCGATCGCGACCGCGAGGCGAGCCTGCGCATCTGCCCGACGGTGACAATCGGCGGGCGCGATCCGGCGCGGCAGTACAACATCGAATACCGGGCAGCCGACGCCACCGGCAATCCCTATCTGTCGCTGGCGGCGATCGTGCGCGCCGGGCTGGAAGGGCTGAAGGCCAAGCTGCCGGCGCCGCCGCTGGTCACCGGCGACCCGACGCAGATGAGCGCCGCCGAACGCAAGAAGCTTGGCCTCGTACGGCTGCCGGAAACGCTGCCGGCGGCACTCGACGCGCTCGTTGCCGACAAGACCGTGACAGGATGGTTCGCGCCGGTGTTCGTCGAGACCTTTGTCGGCCTCAAGCGGCATGAGACCGAGCGCCTTGCCGGGCTTGATCCAGTGGCAGTCTGCGACCTTTACCGGACGCTGTATTGATGGCTGAGCCGCTTGCCAACGCCATCCTACCGGAAGGTTGGCCACCCGCGGTCGACGCAATCAACGAAACGGGGCGTTCCGATATCGTTCTGATATGCGAGCACGCGTCAAATCACATCCCGGCCGAGTATGCGCGGCTTGGTCTCGACAGCAGCCATTTGCAGCGCCATATCGCCTGGGATATCGGCGCCGCCGAAGTGACCCGCCTTCTGTCGAAGCTGCTCGATGCTCCGGCCTTCCTCAGCTCCTATTCGCGGCTTTTGATCGATCTCAACCGGCCGCTTGGTTCCAGCGGCAGCATTCCGGTGCTATCGGAGGACACTGAGATCCCCGGCAATGTCGGCCTCGATCCGGAGGAGCGAAGCCGGCGCGCCGAGATCATGTTCGCGCCGTTTCATGACCGCGTCGCTGCCCATCTCGACGAGCGGGCGAAGCAGGGCAGAGCGACACGGATCGCGACGATCCACTCCTTCACGCCGGTCTACCTCGGTGTTGGCAGGCCCTGGCATGGCGGCGTGCTTTACGACC
Source organism: Mesorhizobium sp. M0189 (assembly GCF_040322135.1). NCBI lineage: Bacteria > Pseudomonadati > Pseudomonadota > Alphaproteobacteria > Hyphomicrobiales > Phyllobacteriaceae > Mesorhizobium > Mesorhizobium sp. M0189. The sequence continues at coordinate 43,155 of NZ_JAMYSW010000013.1, read as the reverse complement.
GGGCAATCGATTTCGGCCAGGCAATGCTTGCCGGCCTGGGCGCCGGCATCGGGCTCAACGTCGCGGCAAACGAGCCTTACGTGATCAGCCGCGAGGGCGACTACGCCATACCGGTCCATGGCGACGATCGCGGCATTCCAGCCGTCCTCGTCGAGATCAGGCAGGACCTGCTGGCGGGCCGCTCCGGCATCGAGGAATGGGCGCACCGCCTGGCAGCAGCGTTGCCGGCACAGACAAAGGCGTTATGACCGAGCTCGGCTGCTCGACCGCAACGCAAGATGCCAGCCGGTGAAAAGCCTCCACCGTCCTCAGGAGAAGATTTGCGACAGTTCTTCGACGCTGGTGCCTTCCTTGACCTGCCGCAGCTCGACATAGCTGACCGCCGTGGCGACCGACAGCACCATCGACAGCACGGTCGACACCAAGGCTGCCGCCACATCGGCAATGATCCCGCCAAACATGACGATGACTGCCAGCATCACCCACTGGATGACCATCGCGATGACCATCAGGATCAGGAAAAGGCCAAATAGCGGCCAGCGGTTGCCCTTGGTCAGGACACGGCTGCGCGACATCGAACCGAACACGCCAAGCCGCTCCTGGATCAGAACCGGCACCGCCACGCACCATCCGAGCCACAAGATGATGCCGGGAACCAGCAAAGCTATCGACGCCAGGCCCGCACCCAGGCCGACGAGCAGGCCAATACCAAGGGTCGGCAGCAAATTGCGGATGGCTATCTGAATGCAGTCGCCAAAGGTCGGCCGCTTGCCGTTGTCGTTGCCCGCACCAGCGCCGACTGGAGCAGCAGCGCGAAAACGAAGGATAGCAATCCCGCAATAACCGTAATCCATGAATTCTGAAACATCATCGAGGGATCGGCCGCGGCGCCGGGGTCGCCCTGCAGAACCGCATCTAGTTGCGGTTGGCTCCACAGCCGAAGAATAATCGCCGGCAAGCCTGAAAACAGCAGCGCGAGTCCAAGGCACAGGCCGATGTTGCGGCCGATCACGGCGAAGCTGTTGTTGAACACTCTGCCGATCTCGAATTTCTCAGGCCGTTCCAATGTCGTTGAAGCCATGATTTCCCCCGTGTTTCGCCGTAACAGTATCACGGCGCCCTAATAGCAATTCTGCCAAGATTAACCGTGGGCGTCCAGCCCACTTGCAATTCTTGTGCTGCATTGTCAGTGTCGGCTGGGAACTGCAGGTTGCAGGGGAGCGGGTGACGGTGGCACAGCCAGGCACAGCGGAAGCCGAATGGCTGACCAATCTGCACAAGCAGCTGATCGCCGATGAGTCGATCCAGTTCGACCTGCCGGCCTATGTGCCGCCCCAGCCGCCCGACTGGCTGAAGCCGCTGCTCGATCTTTTGTCATCGCTCGGTCCCTACATGATCTATCTGTTCTGGGGGGCGGTGATATCGGGCGCCGCAATCATCCTGCTTTTGGTCTTCCTCGAGGTGAAAGGCATCGCCTGGCACCTGCCGTGGCAGCGCGCGCGGCCCGAGGCCGAGGCCGAAGAGACCTGGCGTCCCGACGCGGGCGCCGCGCAGATCCTGCTGTCGGAAGCGGATGCGCTGGCCGCACGCGGCGACTATGACGAGGCGGTTCACTTGCTGCTTCGGCGCAGCGTCGCCGATATTGCCAGCCGGCTGCCGGACTTCCTGCGCCCGTCGCTCACCGCGCGCGACATCGCCAATGCTCCTTCCCTGCCGGGAAGGGCACGCCATGCGTTTACCGAGATCGCCCGCATTGTCGAGACGGCGCTGTTCGCGCGCCGGCCGGTCGGCGCGGAAGGCTGGCGGCAAGCACGCGGCGCCTATGAACGTTTCGCCTTCCGGGATGCCTGGACGTGAGCGCACCGGCGGTCGAGGCGCAGGAGCCGTTCAATCGAAAGACACTGTTTTGGGGGATTTTCGCCAGCCTGCTTGCGGCTGCCGGTTTCTTCCTGCTGTCCACCTATGCTCCCGATTTCCGGCAACCCGGCAATGGCGGCGCCACGCCGCTGTCGAAAAGCGGCGTCGGCTACGCCGGCCTGGCCGAATGGCTGAAGCTGACCGGCGAACCGCCCTTCATGGCGCGGACCGAGGACGATCTCGGCACCGACATGCTGCTGATCGTCACCATTTCGCTCGACAGCGATCCGGAGGCTCTCGACCACATCCTCGACCTTCGTCAGGACCAGAACACGCTCTTCGTGCTGCCCAAATGGCAGATCCTGCCGCTGCAGGAGCATGAAGGCTGGAACATGAAATTCGGGCGATTGCCTGGTTCGGTGGTGAACGAGTGGCTTGGCCGGATCGCCGATGCAAAGATTGGTGCCGGCCAAAGTACGCCAAAGCAACTCGACATCGACGGCAGGCTCGTCAACGCCCCCGAAGAATTGCAGTGGGTAGCGGACGAACACCCGGTCATTGCAGCCGGCAAAGGCCAGGCCGTCCTGACGCAAGTGGAGAACAAGCCGTTCTATATCCTGACCGACCCCGACCTGATCAACAACGCCGCCCTCAAGGATCCCGACAAGGCGGCAGCGGCGCTCGGGCTGATCGCCTTGCTCCAGCCGGACGACGGGCCGGTGATGTTCGATCTGACGCTGCACGGCGCGGGGCGGAAGTATGATCTGGCCAAGCTTCTGGTCGAGCCGCCGTTCCTGGCGCTGACACTGACGATCCTGGTCGCTGCGGCGCTGGCGTTCCTGCATGGCCTCGGCCGATTCGGCCCGCCGCGTGCCGACCAGCGTGCAATTGCTTTCGGCAAGCGTGCGCTGGTCGATACGACGGCGATGCTCATGCGGCGTGCCGGCCGGCTGGACGAGCTGGGAGGCCGCTATGCGGCCTTGATGCGGGTGCGCGCCGGCGCGCTGCTCGGGGCACCGCAAGGATTGCAAGGCACAGCGCTCGACCACTGGCTCGACTCTCGCGATAAGGAGCAAGCCGGCGGATTCACGACGCGCTCGCAAGCCGCCGGCGAGGCGAAGAACCTGACGCAGATGCAACAGGCAGCTGAGCGGCTGCACGACTGGACAGCAAGGAGGCTCGGTGAACGTCGATGATGTGAAGGCCCTGGCGACACGGATCAGGGAAGAAGTGGCCAAGGCGATTACCGGGCAGCACGATACGGTCGACCTGATGCTGACCGCCTTGTTTGCAGGCGGGCATATCTTGCTCGAAGGCCCTCCCGGCACGGCCAAGACAATGACCGCGCGCTGCTTCGCCCAAGCGCTTGGGGTCACCTACGGGCGGATCCAGTTCACGCCGGACCTGATGCCCGGCGACATCGTCGGGTCGAACATCTACAACTTCCAGACCGGGCAGTTCACGCTGACGCGCGGCCCGATCTTCTGCGATCTCCTGCTTGCCGACGAAATCAACCGCACGCCACCCAAGACGCAAGCCGCACTGCTCGAGGCGATGCAGGAACATGCGGTCACGTTCGACGGCACCACGCATTCGCTCGGCCGCAACTTCATGGTCGTCGCGACCCAGAATCCGATCGAGCACCAGGGCGTCTACCCCCTGCCCGAGGCGCAGCTCGACCGCTTCCTGTTCAAGCACCGCGTCAGCTATCCCGGCCCCGAGGAAGAACGAGCCATCATCGTCCATCACGGCGGCGGCTCCGCCTCGCACGACATCGCGCAATATGGCATCGAGGCGCAGACGGACCGCGAGACGCTGCAGGAGGCACTTGCAACCGTCGGCTCCGTCACCCTCGTCGACGATGTCATCGGCTACATAGCGGCGCTGGTACGGGCTACGCGCGAAAATGCCGATCTGGAAGTCGGGGCCAGCCCACGCGCGGGCGCCATGCTGGCGCGGGCGGCGCGTGCCAGGGCAGCGCTGGACGGACGCGCCTATGTGATCCCCGACGACGTCAAGGCGCTGGCAGTGCCGGCGCTGCGCCATCGCGTCATCCTTTCGCCGGCCGCACAGATCGATGGCCGCCTGGTCGAACAGATCGTCTCCGACCTGGTCGACCAGACGGAAGCGCCACGTTGATCTATCCCAGCGGCCGAGCAGTATGGGCAGCAGCGGCCGGCGCGGTGCCGGCCTTCCTGATCGCGCTGGCACTGCCGTCGTTCTGGTATCTGGGATTGCTGTGGAGCTGCCTGCTGCTCGCCTTCCTGGCGGGGGATGCCGCGGCCGGACGCGGGCGGGCATCGCTGAATGCCAGCATCGATGCGCCGCAGCAGGTCGGTGTCGGCGGCGAGTTCAGCGTGCAAATCGCCGCCCGTCACTCGGGGCCGCGCGCCGCGGAGGCTCGCGTCGGCCACGATGCGCGTCTGGCGCCGGTGAGCGACAGCGGTGGGACATTGCTGCCAACCCCCGGAGGCGGGTCGCTCGACCTTCGCTTCCAGGCGCTGCGGCGTGGGATCGCCAGCTTCGACCGTCTTTGGGTGCGCTGGCGCGGGCCGTTCGGGCTGGTCTGGAACCAGGTCGTGCTGCCGGTGGAAAGCAAGGTTGCGGTGCTGCCCGACGTCAGCAGCGCCCGCGGCGAGGCGCTCACGCTGCTGCAGCGTGCGACCCTCGCTGAAGGCCATGCGCAGCGCCGCGCCGGCCAAGGCCGCGAGTTCGACGCGCTCAAGGATTACCAGCCGGGCATGGGCCGGCGCATGATCGACTGGAAGCGCAGCGCCCGCCACGGCAAGCTTTTGGCGCGCGAGTTCCGCATCGAGGAGAACAACAATATCGTGCTGGCCATCGATAGCGGACGCCTGATGTGCGAGCCGGTCGACGGTGTGCCGAAGGTGGATCGGGCGGTGACGGCCGCCCTGCTCTCGGCATTCATCGCGCTGAAGGGCGGCGACATGGTCAGCCTGTTCGGCTTCGATGCAAGGCCGCGCGTTTCGAGCGGCGCGGTACGCGGCCCCGCCAGCTTTGCGATGATCCAGAAACGGGCCGCCGAGATCGACTATTCCAGCGAGGAGACAAACTTCACCTTGGCGCTGACGACGCTGGCGGCGCGGCTCGACCGCCGTTCGCTGGTCATCATCTTCACCGATTTCGTCGATCCGATCAGTGCCGAATTGATGCTGCGCACCGTGGGCCGGCTCACCGAACGGCATCTGGTGCTGTTCATGCTGATGAAGGATACCGAACTGGAGGGCCTGGCCGACATGCCGCCACGCTCCGGCGAGGACGTTGCCCGCGCGGTCGTTGCCGGAGGGCTCTTGCGCGAAAGGCAGGTCGTCATCGGCCGGCTGCGGCTGCTCGGGGCGCATGTCATCGAAGCCAACCACAACCGGCTGGGTCCCGCGCTGGTTGAGCGTTATCTGCAGTTCAAGCAGGAGGATCTGTTGTGACGGCGCCAGTACCCGGCAGTGCGGTGCGTGGCGACGCGGTACGCCAGTCGTTGGCCAGCTTTCGCCGCGAGCGCGAGGCCGACTGGAAAGCATTCGAGGCACTGCTGGCGCGTGTCGAGAAGCGTGCGCCGCGCACGCTTTCCGAAGAGGAGCTGCTGTCGCTGCCCCTACTCTATCGATCGGCGCTGTCTTCCCTTTCGGTGGCGCGGGCGACCTCGCTCGACAACGCGCTGGTCGCCTATCTCGAAGCGCTGTCGCTGCGCGGTTATTTCTATCTCTACGGCGCACGTCGCGGGCTGCGGCAGCGCCTCGCCGATTTCTTCCTGCACGACTGGCCCGAAGCCATTCGCGACCTGTGGCGCGAGACATTGGTTTCGGTCGCGCTGATGGTGATCGGCATTGGTGCAGGCGCCTGGCTGGTGGCATCCGACAAGAGCTGGTTCGACGCGATCATCCCGTCCAGCCTGGCGGGGGGCCGCGGTCCCGATGCCTCGGCCGAACTGCTGCGCAGCATGCTTTATGATGGCGACAATGGCTTTCTCTCAGGCTTTGCCGCCTATCTGTTCACGCACAACGTCCAGGTCGCAATCCTGGCCTTCGCCCTTGGCTTTGCCTTCGCCGTGCCGACGGTGCTGCTGATGCTGTTCAACGGCTGCATGATCGGTGCGTTGTTCCAAGTCTATTGGTCCAAGGGACTTGGCATGGAGCTCGGCGGCTGGCTGGCCATCCACGGCACCACCGAATTGTTCGCAATCGCTTTGGCCGGCGCGGCCGGCATGCGCATCGGCACCAGCATCGCCTTTCCCGGCGAATTGACACGCATGGCGGCAGCGGCTCGTGCCGGACGCATCGCCGCGAATGCTATGGTCGGGGTCTCGGTCATGCTGCTGTTTGCCGGGCTGCTCGAGGGCATTGGCAGGCAGACCATCACCAGCGACGTCACGCGCTACGCCATTGGCGGTGGCATGCTGGCGCTGTGGATCGGTTACTTCTACCTGTTCCGGATGGTGCGGCATGGCCATCGGTAGACGCGCCGCCTTTGCGGCTATACGGCCGCTGATCACGCCCGAAGGCGTCGATCTCCGGATAAAGTTGGCCGACGCCGGCACGCGGGCCTCCGCCTTCCTGCTCGACATCGTGTTCATCGCCGTGGCTGCAATCGTGATCACGATCGTCGCGCTATTCGGGGTGGGAGGCCTTGGCAGCGAGGGATTTCAGCCGCTCTTCGTCGTCTGGATCATCCTGATCTTCTTTCTGCGCAACGCCTACTTCATCGTCTTCGAAGCGGGCCGGCGCGCGGCTACGCCCGGCAAGCGGATCGTCGGCATCCGGGTCGCGTCGCGCAGCGGAGACGGCCTGTCGATCGACCAGGTCATCGCCCGCAACCTGATGCGCGAGATCGAGGTGTTCCTGCCGCTGTCGATCATCGTTGGACGCAGCGGGACCGACCTCGCCGACACGTTGACGACGGTGTTCGGACTGGTGTGGACGCTGCTGTTTGCCTTGTTCCCGCTGTTCAATCGCGACCGCATGCGGATCGGCGACCTGTTGGCGGGGACCTGGGTGGTCGAGGCACCGAAGCGCGCCTTGCTGGAAGATCTGTCGGCCCGGCAGGATGCCGGCGCTGGCGCGTTCCGGTTCAGCCACGCCCAGCTCGACGCCTACGGAATTGCCGAACTCCACAAGCTGGAGGAGGTGCTGCGCCGCGACGACTATTTCGCCCTGCGGACGGTTGCCGAGACGATCGGACGCAAGATCGGCGCGGCACCCCAAGCCCATGACGCGCGCGCGTTCCTGACGGCCTATTACGGGGAATTGCGGGCGCATCTCGAGCGCAAGCTGCTGCTGGGCAACCGCAGGGCCGATAAGCATCAGCGGTAGGTTCGCTTTCGCAGCCCTTCTATTGGAGAACTACGATGGCTTGGGTTTGGTACGATCGATTGGATACGTCGTTTCAGCCGGCGACTTTTGACTACGGTTCTCCAGTAACCCCCGTTGATGCGATGACCTCCGTACCAATCGAGGAATCTCGTGGTCGGCCGGTGCTTCGTGCCAGATCCAATTTAATCAATTTTGAAAGCCTTCACTGCCCACCAACTGGCAACCCTCCGGCTGTTGATGATACGTGGCAGGAAATAATTTTGAAATTCGTGCCCCAAGAGTTTGTTCAATTTTATCCAATAACCTTAGTGGCCCGCGACGGAACGACTAACAAGTTTTCTTGGGTTCTGCCACTCAGCCGGGTTCGCTGCATAGATCCAGAACGATCTGATGTTGCCAGCGCGGTGGAAGGAGGTAACGTCTTACATATAATTTCTTGTAATTTTTACGTACACTTTGAGCACTGCTTAGGCACTATTCATCTGGCTAGAGATGAGCAGCAGTTAAATCATATAGTTTTGTCCGACGAATTGAGAACTGCACTCGCCGTAACAGGCGAGTCCTCAATGTTTTTTCGACCAGGCGACGTTCCCACGTTGATTAGGCGGAGGGTCCACTGACCAAAGATAGCGCAAACTTTGCCAACCGGCCAGACCGCCCGTCGCTTCTTACCCCACCCACTTCTCATAATCGGACACCAGCAGGTGCAGCGGTGCTGTGTCCTCGTCGATGTCCGCGAAGCGGCCGATTGGTTCGCGGAAGACGTTGTCGGTGAGATCGTCGTTGACGGTCGAAACCTCGCCGATCAGCACGTCCTTGCCCTCGGCCCAGAAGGCGTGCCAGACGCCCGGCAGCAAGGTGACGCTCTGGCCTGGGTCGAGCTTCAGGAGCCCACCCGCAGGTAGTCTGTGGATGGTTCCGTCGACAGGCACCGATACTTCGGCCTTCGGATCGATGCCGCCATCGCGATCATGCATGAACAGCTCCAGCACCAGTTTGCCGCCGCCACGGTTGATGATGTCCTCGGCCTTGATGTTGTGGCGGTGCATCGGCGACAGCTGATCCTTGCGCGAGATCATGATTTTTTCGGCATAAAGCATGCCCATGCCCTTCTTCATGTCCTCGTAGCGGCCGTTGCGAACGGTGAACAGGAACAGGCCGAGCTTGTCGAATTTCTCCTGGCCGTAGTCGGTGATGTCCCAGCCAAGCCGCGACGAGAAGATTGCCGACGAATCCTGCCGGCGCGCCTTCATCTCTTCCGGCGACCAGTAGGCGAAGGGCGGCATGATGTAGCCGAACGAGCGGATGAAGGCGTCGGCGTCGCGGATGATGTCGTTGATGGCGGAGCGTTTCATGATCGTGGTTCCTTCCCGTCGCTTTGCGAGCGCTAGAACGGTTCATCGTTTCACGGAAACGCCGAACCGCTCGATCTTTTTTGGACGCAATTCCGGACGGAAAACCGTTTCACACTTTTCCTGGAATTGCTCAAACCGCAATAGCCGAACGTCCATCCGGTGTCGATGCAAACTGCTGTCGCTGGCCCCATGACATGCGGTCCGATCAGGGCCATAAGGTCAACCAATTTTCCGATGGTGAGACCATGCGCAGCATAGACGACCTCGATACGCCGGCGACCCTGATCGATGCCGACCGCGCCGAAGCCAATATCGCGCGGGCGCAGGCCCATGCCGACCGGCATGGGCTGAAGCTCAGGCCGCACGTCAAGACCCACAAGCTGCCCTACTGGGCAAAGAAGCAGATCGCGGCGGGCGCCGTCGGCATCACCTGCCAGAAGATCGGCGAGGCCGAGGTCATGGCCGATGCCGGACTGACCGACATCTTTCTGCCCTACAATATCGTCGGGCGGGCCAAGCTGGAGCGCCTCAAGGCGCTGCACGGCCGCGTAACCCTGTCGGTGACAACGGACAGCATGGACACGCTGATGGGGCTTGCCGCCACCTTTGCCGATCCCGGCCACGGCCTGCCGGTGCTGGTCGAATGCGACACCGGCATGGGCCGCTGCGGTGTGCAGTCGGCCGGCGAGGCAGTCGCGCTGGCGAGCGAGATCGACAAGGTTCGGGGGCTCGTCTTCGGCGGCTTGATGACCTACCCGGGGGCCGGCCGCGCCGCCGAGACCGAGGCGTGGCTCGCCGAAGCGCGGCAAGCACTTGCCGCAGCCGGCCTTGCTTGCGAGCGCATCTCCAGCGGCGGCACACCCGATATGTGGCGTTCCGGCGAGCACAGCGTCGTTACCGAATACCGGCCCGGCACCTACATCTATCTCGACCGCTACCAGGTCGCCAAAGGCGTCGGCAGCCTCGACGATTGCGCACTGACGGTGCTGTCGACGGTGGTCAGCCACCCGACCCCGACACGCGCCATCCTCGACGCCGGCAGCAAGGCCCTGTCCAGCGACACACTGGGGCTCGCCGATTTCGGTGAGCTGCTGGGCATTTCAGGCGCAAGGGTGACCAGCCTCAGCGAAGAGCACGGCAACGTCACGCTGTCAGGCGGCGCCGAGCTTCGCATCGGCGAGCGCGTGCGCGTCGTGCCCGACCATTGCTGCGTCGTCACCAACCTGTTCGACGAGGTGCATCTGATCGAAGGCGACAAGGTGCTGGAAACGCTGCCGGTGGCAGCACGCGGGCGGATGGGGTGAGTCCAGCTGGAGCGCGTGCGCTTCAGGTACAAAATCCTTCAAACGCTGGAGGGACAGCACCCCCCCTCTGGCCTGCCGGCCATCTCCCCCTCAAGGGGGGTGATCGGTAGCTTCGCCTCTCTTTCAACATTCGCGATTGGCGAAACGATACGTGACATTCAATCTCCCCCCTTGAGGGGGAGATGTCCGGCAGGACAGAGGGGGGCGCGAAGGAACTCGACGGCGGTCAGTTAGCCTGCCTTGCCGCGACGCGGCGCATCGAAATGACTCGGCGGCGGAGGATTTCCGTGCGCATCGCCGCTAGGTGCAGCGCGAAGAAAAGCACGGTGAAGCCGAGTGCCATCACCAGCAATGGCCACAACAGGCTTGGGTCGATGGTCGGGCCGCCGAGCCGGAACACCGACGCCGGCTGATGCAGCGTGTTCCACCAGTCGACCGAAAATTTGATGATCGGAATGTTGATGAAGCCGACCAGGGTGATGATGGCGGCGGCCCACGCGGCGCGCCCGGCATCGTCGAGCGCGCGGGTCAGCGCGATGATGCCGAGATACATCAGGAACAGGATGAAGACCGAGGTCAACCGCGCGTCCCATACCCACCAGGTGCCCCACATCGGCTTGCCCCAGATCGAACCGGTGATCAGTGCAAGGGCGGTGAAGACGGCGCCGATGGGTGCCGCCGATTTCAGCGCCACGTCGGCCAGCGGATGGCGCCAGACCAGCGTGCCCAGTGCCGAGACCGCCATCAGCGTGTAGCACATCATGGCGAGCCAGGCGAAAGGCACGTGGATATACATGATGCGAACGGTGATGCCTTGCTGGAAGTCCTCGGGCGCCGCGAAGCTCATGTAGAGGCCGACAGCGAGGATGATGGCGGCAACGCTCGCCAACCACGGCACTACCTTGTCGACCAGCCCGACGAACCGCGTCGGGTTGGCAAGGTCCATCCAGCCGGAGAGGCGTGAAGTCGTGTCGCTCATGCGGCTTTACATAGACCGCCGGCGGAGTTGCGGCAACCACGGCGCCGGCGGTCTCTCCTTCTTCCCTTTGTGGGAGAAGGTGGATCGGCGCGTGGCTCCGAGTCGGATGACGGCTCATGTCGAGCCTGAATCAGTACTCATCGCAATATGAAAGCCGCCAGTCGGTAAACAACCCGATCGGGGTGTTTGATCGCGCCGAAGTTGACGCCAAAAGCGGTCAAGCTGGAAGCGTCGAGGATTGGTCAAACGCTCGGCGGCAGACTTCAAACCTGCTGTGGGCTGTTGGTTGATGGGGCGTTGATCGCAAATTGCGAGGCGAAAGCCCGGATATAGGCGGGCCGTGCTTCCCCGCGCGCAACATAGGCAGCCACGTTTTGATATTCGTCCAAAATGCCTGACATTCTTAGTCGCAGCAGCACCGATACCATCAATAGATCGCCCGCGCTGAACGCATCATCGAGCCAGTCGGCGACGCCTAAGTGAGCCGAGAGTTTGTCCAGCCGAGCGCGAACACGGTCCTTTACCAACGGCAAGCGCTCCTCGCTCCAAGGCTTGTCACTTTCGAATATTCTTGCCGTCGTTAATTCCAGGATCGGCGGCTCGACGGTGTTAAGTGCGGCAAACATCCACGTGATCGCGCGTGCGCGGGCATCGCGATCCTTCGGGAGCAGGCCCGCATGCTGCTCGGCAAGATGAAAGACGATCGAGCCGGTCTCGAACAGCGAGAGAGAACCTTCCTCATAGGTGGGGATCTGGCCGAAGGGATGGATCGCCAGATGGTCAGGCGCCTTCATCCCTGCGAAGGAAACAAGACGAACCTCATAAGGCTGACCCACTTCTTCGAGCGCCCAGCGAACGCGCGTATCGCGCGCCAGTCCCTTGCCGCCATCGGGCGATCGTTCAAATGCTGTGATAGTGATTGTCATCGCATCCGTTTCCTTGCCTGGGCGAATTTCTTCGGCTTCCTATCGTGAGACGAATGAGCCTCCCCGAAATCGACATCGGTCTTGACCTATTTCATTGCTGGGCGCCGCTCCCGATCAGAGGTCGTGATAGCGCGATGGCCAATTCGGCGAGGCTGCGCGATGGCCAACTCCGCGAGGCCGCGCGTAGGGGCTGCCTTGTTACATTGTCCGCTTTTGCGAGCTTGCGCCCTGAACGCAGACCGAGGCCCTTCCGGTCAATCCCGATTTACGGATTCACATCCTGATCTGCAGTGCGCCTACATCTCCATTTTTGGATGAAGATTTTGCGCCAAGCTGGAGTTGCGGGATCTGAACGCCGTCTGCGACACAATTATCGCCTAGGTCCGCGATGAGAGCTTGCAGCCGTGGCGGTGACGCGGTCTCCCCTTCTCCCCTGTGGGAGAAGGTGGATTGGCGCGCAGCGCCGAGACGGATGAGGGATGCTGGACGGAGTAAGGCGCTACTCGGTGCGCCGCAGTCTGGATTTTGGATGAAGGTGTGCGCCGAGTTGGAGCGCACCTCATCCGTCGCCTACGGTGACACCTTCTCCCACAACAAGGGGAGAAGGTGAACCGTGCCACTCAGGCGGCTTCGTTCACCGGATGGCTGAGGCGGCGAACCTCCTCGTCGTTGAGCAGGCCGCCAGCACGCAGCAGGCTGGCGAAGCGGCCGTTGCGCAGCGACAGTTCGGTGAACCCGCCCATCTCGACCACCCGGCCCTTGTCCATGAACACGACCAGATCGGCATCGCGAACGGTGGTCAGGCGGTGGGCGATGATGAAGGTGGTGCGGCCGCGCCGCAATTCGTCGATGGCGTCCTTGACGCGGTCTTCCGTCTCGACGTCGAGCGCGCTGGTCGCCTCGTCGAGAACCAGGATGGGCGCGTCCTTCAGCACGGCGCGGGCAATCGCGATGCGCTGGCGCTCGCCACCGGACAGCTGTCCGCCGCGTTCGCCGACGACCGTGTCGTAGCCTTCGCTCTTCGACAGGATGAAATCCTGCGCGGCGGCGGCGTTGGCAGCGGCATGGACCTCGTCATAGGTCGCCTCCGCACGGCCGACGCGGATGTTGTCCTCGATCGAGCGGTTGAGCAGGCCGGCATCCTGGAACACGGTGGCGATCGAATGGCGCAGCGACTTGCGGGTCACCGTGCGGGTGTCGATGCCATCGATCAGGATACGGCCGCCGGACGGCGTGAAGACGCGCTGCAGGAGGTTGATGAGCGTCGTCTTGCCGGCGCCCGTCGGGCCGACGATGGCGACGGTCTGGCCGGCCTGGACCTCGAACGACGCGTCGTCGACGCCCTGCCCGGAATTGCCGAACTCGAAGCAGACATTCTCGAAACGCACATGACCCGTGACGTTGACGAGGTCGCGCAGCCCGTCGGGCTCGGCGGCATCGGAAGCGGAGTCCTCGAGATGATAGAATTCCTCGAGCTTGGCGCGTGCCTCGGAAATCTGGTTGGCGAAAGCCGACATCTGGTCGAGCCGGGCAATCAGCAGCGTGGCAAAGCCGGTAAAGGCGATGACGTCGCCGATGCGCAACTGGCCGTGCGTCACCAGATAGGCGCCAATCAAGAGCACCACCATCATCGAAATCGTCGACGACAGCCGGTGCAGCGCGTTGGCCATCGCCCACCAGTCGAGCACCGGATTCTGTGCATCGAGCAGGTTCTTGACGTAGCGCTTGAGCGCCTCGGTCTCGTGGCCGATGCGGTTGTAGCTCTGCAGGACAGCGACGTTGCTGACCGAGTCGGTCACATGCGCAAACACCTTGTGGTAATGCCGCTCGACGGCCGCCTGGCCTTCCTTGGTGCGCCGCATCACCAGCCGTCCGATGCCAACATAGAGCGCGCCAAGCGCCAGCAGCACCATCGACATGCGGATATCCATGCTGAGCGCCGTGGGCACCAGCAGAACCAGCGCGACCGCGGTCGACAGATGCTGCCGCATGAATTCGAGCCAGAGGCTGAACAGGGTCTCGACCGCGCGCAGGAGCGTGTGCAGGGAATTGGAGGTGCCGCGCTGATGATGCCAGGCTAGCGGCATGGTGATAACGCGCTCGAACGACTGGCAAAGAACCTCGCTGCGCCGCTGGTGGGCAAAGCGGTCGGCGCCGCGCGCCACCAGCACGAAGGCGATGATGTTGAACGCGCCGAGGCCGGCCCACATCGCCAGCGTCGAGAATACCGAGCCGCGGTCCGAAATGGCATCGATCACCCGGCCGAACATGATCGGCTCGAGAATGGCGATAATGGCAAGCGCGACATTCGCCCCGCAGATAAACGCAACGCGTTTCCTGTCGGCAGCGAGATAACCAAGGGCTCGCCAGTAGATTTGCAGAAGTGACACTTCAGCTACTCCGCCAATTATTTATGGTGCAGTGCGTCATTTTTTGACTCGTATCGGTTGACGCGTCGCAAAACAATGCTCGTCTACCTCTTCCGTTCCCATTCCGCGAACAAAAGATGACGACGCTTCGAAATTTGCCGTGATCGTCTAACAGTTTGAGATAAAAGGTGAAATGTCAGCGTTGCGGCAAAATCATGGCAGCTGGAAAGCACTGCCACAATTTTAATCAGCAAGACCCCGGGCACGACGTCTAAAGTCGTGTGCAGGCATTCAGCAAGGTCAAACGCAAATATAACCGGTAGAGGCACTTGGAGTGCCCGTGCGTTCCCTGGGGAAGCGCAAGGGACGCTCCAAGCCCTTGAATCTAGGCCGGTATTCTGACGATCACCTCGGCGTTGTCTCCGGCTTTTGGCTCGAAGGACGAAGATTTGGTCTTCGTGCCATTCACTTCAAGTGAGATGGCCCGAGCCTTTTTGTCGCGGACGACGCGTACCTTGATCTCGGCGCCCAGCATCTTCAGGGTCGCCGAATAACCGTCCCAATGGCTGGGAAGTCTCGGCGTGAATTGAATGCGCTGTCCGCGACGCTCGATGCCGAGAATGCTCTCGACCGCCGCGCGATAAAGCCAGCCCGCCGAACCGGTATACCAGGTCCAGCCGCCGCGGCCGCCCTTGTCCTGCCCGGAATAAACGTCGGCCGCGACGACGTAGGGTTCCACCCGGTAGCGCTCTGCCGCGGCTTCATCGAGTGCATGGTTGACCGGATTGAGCATCGAAAGGCAACGGTAGGCATCGTCGGTGCGACCCATCTCGGCGAGCGCAATGACGAACCATGTCGCCGCGTGCGTGTATTGGCCGCCGTTTTCACGGACCCCCGGCGGATAGCTCTTGATGTAGCCCGGGTCCTTTTCCGTCCTCGAGAACGGCGGGGTGAACAGCTTGACGATCTTGAGCTCGTCGTCGACGAGCGTTTTCAGCGCCTGCCCCATTGCCGTCGTCGACCGCGCCGGGTCGCCCTCGCCCGAAAGCACGCTCCAGGACTGGGCGATCGAGTCGATCTTGCACTCGTCCGATTTGCGCGAGCCGAGCGGCGTGCCGTCGTCGAAGCTGCCGCGCCGATACCACTCGCCATCCCAGGCGGTGCTTTCCAGCGCCCGCTTCAGCATCTCGGCGTGCTTTGCCCAGGCCTGCGCGCGCTTGGCATCGCTCTGCGCCTTGGCGACAGCGGCAAAGTCGCCCAGCGTCTTCAGCAGGAACCAGCCCAGCCACACGCTCTCGCCCTTGCCGTGCTCGCCGACGCGGTTCATGCCGTCGTTCCAGTCGCCGCCGAGGATCAGCGGCAGCCCGGCTGGGCTGCTGCGCTTGACGGCAAGATCGAGCGCCCGCGCGCAATGGTCATAGAGCGAGGCTGTCTTCTTCGAGATTTCCGGGATGAAGAAAGCATCGTGCTCGCCTTCGCCCAGCGCCTGCCCCTCGATGAAAGGCAATTGCTCCTTCAGGATCGCGGTATCGCCCGTCACCAGCAGGTAGCGCGCCGTGGCGTGGGCCAGCCAGACCACGTCGTCCGAGATCATGGTGCGAACGCCTGCCTCTGTGCGCGGCAGCCACCAATGCTGCACGTCGCCTTCGGGAAATTGCCGCCGCGCCGCATTGAGGATCTGGTCACGCGCCAACTTGGGGTCATGCGCCAGCAAGGCCAAGGTGTCCTGCAGTTGATCGCGGAAGCCGAAGGCACCGCTTGCCTGATAGAACGCAGAGCGGGCACGGATGCGGCAGGCCAGGCTCTGATAGGGCAGCCAGTGATTGACCATGGCGTCGAGTGCCTTGTCCGGCGTCTCGACCTGGATGGTGTCGAGAAAGCCGCGCCATGTGCGCTCGTTGTCGGCCAGCCGCTGATCGAAATCCCTGGAGCGATGGGTCTGCACCAGCGCGCTGGCCTCCTCGGGCGAGGCCGCGTCGCCGAGCAGCCAGAGCAGCGTGACGTCGCCACCGGCAGCGATGTCGATGTCGCGTGCGATGGCCGCGCAGGGATCGTCGCCGGCCTCGACACGGCCCGACAGGCCGGCGCCGCTCAGCACGGCATGCGGAAACTCGCTGGAGCCCAGCCTGCCGATGAATTCGCCGCGGTCGGCGGTGACCGAATGCACCGCACCGTCGGCGGCCAGAAAGGCGATCCGTTCGCCAAAATCGAGCCCATAGGGATTTTGCGCCAGCAGAGCGCCGGTCGCGGCATCCCGGGACGGAACGATGCTTGCCGCGGTGCGCGAACGATGGCCGCCAAGAACCCATTCAGCATAGGCGTAGACGCGTAGCCGCATCGGCGCCGAACCCGAATTCTGGATGCGCAGCCGCGATATCTTCACCGGATCGACGGGATCGACGACATGGGTCAGGTCCATCGACAGCGGCCCGCGTTTTGAACGGAACGTCGAAAAACCCTGCCCGTGCCAGGTTTCGTAAGTCATTGTCGGGTCACGCACCACGGCAGCCAGCGGCGAGAACGCTTTGCCACTGGCATGATCGTAGATATAGATGCCCTCGCCCGGCCGGTTGGTGACCGGATCGTTCGACCACGGCGTCAACTGATAGTCGCGGCTGTTGCGGCTCCAGGTGAAGGCAGCGCCTTCAGCCGATATGTGGAACCCGAACGATGGGTTGGAGATGACGTTGATCCACGGTTGCGGCGTCGTGCGCCGGCCGGCAAGACGCACGACGTAGTGGCGTCCGCCGCCGTCGAAGCCGCCGAAACCGTTCCATTGGTCGAGCCCGCTGCCGTCGACGCGGGCCTCGACCAGTGCCTGGGCGGCAAACGCTTGCGCCGTCGGCACCGGCAAGGACGGCTCGCGAAGCGCTGCAAGGTCTGCCGGCTGGAGGGCGGCGTCTCGCGCCTGCAGTGCCGCGGCCTCGGCGCGCTCGATCTGGTCGAAGATGGTGCCGTTACGCGTATGCAGCACCACCCGGGCGACGGCGAGCAAAGTCCTGTAGGTCGTTTCCTCCATCAGATCGCGGCGCACCGCGAAGATGTGCTGGCGGGGTCCAAGCTCCTTGCCGCGCAACCGGCTGTTTTCGCACAGCGTCTCGACCGCGCGCTGCAAGTCCTGCACGTATGACGAAGCCTGCTCGTTGACGACGACAAAATCGATCATCATGCCGCGGGCGCGCATGTATTCCTGGAAGCGAAGCGCCTGGGCGACGATCTCCAGATCGGCGACATCGGCGATCCTGACCAGGAAAATGGGAAAATCGCCGGATATGCTGGTCGGCCACAGGCTGGACTGCCTGCCGAGCCCGGAGGCGATGGATTCGCCGGGCAGGCGCAGGAACGGATCGGGATAGATCAGGTAGCGCGCCAGCTTCTGCACATTGGCGGCGTCGGACAGGCTGAGGCCGAGGTGACGGGTCTGCACCTGCGAGCGCGTCCAGGCGAGCATCGCCTGGCGGGAGAAGCTTTCGGGATGGTCGAGCCGTGCGATAGCGGCATCCAATTCGGCGCGATCGGCGCCGACGACGGTCCAGAACGTCAGCGAAATCTTCTTGTTGGCCGGCACGCGCACCTGCCGGCGAAGCGAGGCGATCGGATCCAGGGTGAAGCCGGAATGGCCGCCAAGCTTGGCGCCGGGATCAAAGGCAGCCGCGTCCGTGATGGTGCGGCCGCGGCCGATGAAGGAGCGCCTGTCGGTTTCCGCCTCGGCATCACGCGCCGATCCAGACGGATCGGTGACGAAATGCACCATGGTGACATCGGGTTCGTCCTTTTCGCGCTTGCGCCTGGTGGCGAAAATCGCGCCGTTGTTCGGTGCAATCTCGGTTTCCACGAACATCTTCGAAAAGGCCGGATGCGCATTGTCCGAGGGCTCGGAGCCCAGCACCAGTTCGGCATACGAAGTCACTTCGATGTGCCGGTCGGCGGCGCCGTCATTGTAGAGCGTTACCCGCCGGCCCTCGCCATTGCCTTCCGAGATGACGATGCACTCGACCTCCGAACGCAGCGACCCAATCGATTTGACGAAGCTCGCCTTGTCGTCGGAAAACAGCGTCTGCACACGCTCGTCGGTGGCGCGCTTCGGCTCGGCGGTGGCCGACCACCAGTCGCCATTGCTGGCGTCGCGCAGGAAAATGTAGGAACCAAGCCGGTCCTCGGTCGGATCCGGCTGCCAGCGCGTGACGGCAAGTTCGCCCCAGCTGCTGTAGCCCGAGCCGGTGGCGGTGGCCATGACCGAGTAGCGGCCGTTGGACATGACACTGGTCGAGCGCAGCGCCCTGAGCGGATCGAGCACGATACGCGTATCCGGGCTCTCGAGTTCGGTCTCGTCCTTCGAGCGCTCGTCGGCCTCGGTCCTGACGGTCGCCGTCGGGATGTCGCGCGGCGCCCTTTCCTGCAAGAGCAATTCCGCAGATTCGATCACCGGATCGCTGTGGAAGCGGTCGCGCAGGCGCCCCTCGAAGATCGCATCGGCAACGGCGGCGATCGACATGCCCGAGTGGTGGGCCATGTAGTTCAGCACGACGGCATGGTCGGTGCCCTCGGGGACGCGCTGCGGCGTGAAATCCACCGCGTCGTAAAAGCCATGCCGGCCAAGTGCGCCCAGCCGCCTCAGCCTGGCCAAGTTCTGCACGGATTCATGCGGCGTGAACTGCGCTGCCAGCACGGTCGCGTAGGGCGCGATCACCGTGTTTTGGCCAAGGCCGCGCTTCAGCCCGAGCCCGGGCACGCCGAAATTGGTGTACTGATAGGTCAGTTCGCGGTCGCGGGCGTTGTAGGCCGCTTCCGAAATCCCCCAGGGAACGTTCTTCGACCGGCCATACTGGATCTGGCGCTTGATGATGAGCTTGCTGGTCTGGTTGAGAATGCTGCCTTGCGGCTCCTTCATCACCAGCGGCGGCATCAGATACTCGAACATCGAGCCGGACCAGGACATCAGCGCGCCCTGGAAGCCGATCTCGACGATGGGCCGGCCGAGCCGGAACCAGTGCTCGGTCGGCAAATCGCCCTTGGCGATGGCGAACAGGCTGGTCAGCCGCGCTTCGGAGGCCAAAAGGTCGTAGCAGCTTTCGTCGAGCTGATGCTCTTCGACCCGGTAACCGATCGACAAGAGCTTGCGTTCGGGCCGCATCAGGAACGAGAAATCCATCTCGAAGGCGAAACGGCGCGTGCGCTCGCGCAAGGTCAGAAGCTTGGCCCGCAATGCCGCGACGGCGTTTTCGTCGCTGTGCGCGTCGTGGACATGCGCCTCGCAGGTGGCTTCGAGCCTGGCCGCCCAATCGGCGATGGTGTCGCTCTGGGTCGATGCGGCCTCGGTGTGGATGGCTGTCGCGAGCTTGCGTATCTCGCCGGCCAGGACGGCCAGGTTGATAGTGCGGATCGACGCCATCTCCGGCTGCGCCTTGATCAATTCCACCGCCCGCCGCATGCCGTCGAGACGGTCGGCGAGCCGCTGGCGCAAGGGCCGCAATTGACGGCGGTCGTCGGGCAACTCCTCAAGGCTTTCGTCGAGGATGGTGACGGTGTCGAGGATGCCTTCGAAGTCGCCCTGCACATGCACCGACGGCGCTTCCGCCCATTCGGCGCAGGCAGCGGCCACGGCCACCAGATGGCCGGCGAGATTGCCGCTGTCGACGGCAGAAATGTACAGCGGATAGAGCGGCTTCAACGTCGTGGTGTCGTACCAGTTGAAGAGATGGCCGCGATCGCGCGGCATGCTCTCGATGGTCGACATGGTCGCGTCGATGCGGTTGACGGCGTCGGAGAGGCTGATCCAGCCGAAATCGCGTGCCGAAATCACGGACAGCAGGTAGACGCCGATATTGGTCGGCGAGGTGCGGGGCGCCACCACGGGGGCCGGGCTTTCCTGGAAATTGTCCGGCGGCAGATGGTGATGCTCGGCCGTCACGAAGGTCTCGAAATAGTGCCACGTTCGCCGCGCCACGGTGCGCAGCGCGTGGATATCGGCGGCCGATATGCGCAGGCGATCCTCGGTTTCGGCCGAACGGCTGATCCAGCAGGCGATGGCGGGCGAGCCGATCCAGAACAAGGCAAAGAAGAAGGCGACGAAGGCGCCGGTGGAATCGGCCAGCACCGGCACAGCGAGGCCGACGACGCCGATGATCACCGCGCCGTACATGATGCTGTAATAGGAGCCGAGATCGTTGTCGCCGCCCTTGTGTGCCTGCGAGGCGGTGCGCCATTCGAGCAGGTTCTGGCGGCTGACGAACAGGCGGTAGAGCGTGCGGATGATCGCGTCGCCCATCATCCAGGCAAGATGCGCCATCAGCACGATCTTCAGCGCCACCAGGGCGGTACCGAAGGCAACGTCGCGCGCCAGTGCCGAGAAATGGCCGCGCGGCGTCTGGTCGCCGCTCTTCGGCAGGATGGCGTTGACGATGTCGAAAGTCGGCGCCATGAACAGCGTGAGGATCAGCAGCGCCTGCCATTGCGCCGCCTGCGTGAAGGGCAGCAGCGTCCAGCCGGCGATCGCGGCCATCACCCAGAAGATCGGCGTCACCGAGCGGCGCAGATTGTCCACCATCTTCCAACGCGACAGCGCCGGCACGTTTGAGCGCGGGCCGAGGATGAAGCCCAGAAGCTGCCAGTCGCCGCGTGCCCAGCGATGGTGGCGCGATGCGTCGACCGAATAGCGGGTCGGATAGTCCTCGACCAGTTCGACGTCAGTGACCAAGGCCGATCGCGCCAGCGCGCCTTCGAGCAGATCGTGGCTGAGGATGGTGTTTTCCTCGATACGGCCCTTCAGCGCCGCCTCGAAGGCATCGACATGGTAGAGACCCTTGCCGGTGAAGGAACCGTCGCCGAAGATGTCCTGGTAGAGGTCCGACACGGCAAAGACGTACGGATCGAGCCCGCGATTGGCGGAAAAGACACGCTGGAAGAACGACGCCTCGTCGCCGCTGGTCAGCGACGCGGTGATGCGCGGCTGCAGGATGGAATAGCCGGCCGTGACCTCGCGCCGGGCCGCGTCGAAATGCGGACGGTTGAGCGGGTGGCAAAGCTTGCCGGCCAGCGCAGCGACGGCGTCGCGGGTTGTGCGGGTGTCGGCGTCCAGCGTCATGACGTGGACGACGCTCTCCGGCAAGGGCACTTCCAACGGCAGGAAGGTGGTGTCGCTGTCGCCGCGCAGCAAGAGGTTCAATTCGTGCAGCTTGCCGCGCTTGCGCTCCCAGCCCATCCAGACGCCTTGCGAGGCGTTGTAGAGCCGGCGCCGATGCAGCAGATAAAAGCGCGGCGCGCCATCCGAGGGATAGCGGGCGTTCAGTCGGGCGATTTCGGCGCGGGCGAATTCGAGGATTTCGACATCCGCCGTATCGATCTCGGTCTTCGAGTCCGGCCAGTCGGAAAGCAGCGCGAAATGGATCTCGCCCGCCGTGTTGGCGAGGTGATGCACTTCGATGTTGCGGATGTTCTCCTCAACGTCGTCGCGCGAGCCGATCAGCGACGGCACCACCACCAGCGTCCGTGCCTCGGGCGGTACACCATGCCTGAAATCATAGCCGATGAGACGCGTCGGCTTCAAAAACAGCGAGACGACGGTGTTGAAGAATGCGAGCGCGCCTTCGCTGGCCGGCACCGCGAACAGGGCCAGCATCAGGACGATCGACGGCACTGACAGGCCGAGATTGGCGAGCGCATTGCCGGAGACGACCAGAAGCAGGACCGTCAGCGCAAACACCGGCACGACGATGCCCAGCCATCCGGTCTTGCGGAACGTCCGGTTGATCGTCTTGCCGATGGTAGGCCGGTAGCCGATCGACCGCTCCAGTTCCATCCGGCGCGGACCGACCAGAAAGAAGCCGACGTCGGTGTGAGCGATCGGACCGGTTTCGGAGCCCGGCGCATCGGCAGCATGGCCGGCGAGTTCAATCGCCCGTTCGGCAACGCGAAATTCGGAAAGATCGGAACGGCGTGCCAGCTCCTCGATCGCAGTCCGGTATTGGTCGCGCGAAAAGAAATCGAGCGCCGCGAAATCGGTGCGCTCGCGCAGCAAAGTGTCGATGCGGCTGACGCCCTCGAACCACACCGTCCAGTCGATGTCATTGATGAGGCGCAGGCCGCGGATGATGTTGCCGGTGGTCACATTGCCGCTGGACAGCGTGCGGTGCTCGCTGAGGATGATTTCCTCGGCGTCGGAGCCCGTCCTTTCCAGCTCGCCCTCCAGCCATTCCAGCGCCCTGCCGGCATTTTGCGAGCCGTCGCGCAGCCGGTAGAGCAACTGGGTTGCGAAGGTGGTGTCCTGCGCATGGGCGCTGTAGCCGGAAAGTATCGTCTGCCGGTCGGCGCTGTCGTCCGTCGCCAGCACACGGTCGGCGACCTCGTTGGCGATCTGGCGCAACTCCCGCGTGCGATTGACGCGCACCGCGATCCGGCGAAGATTCTCGATCAGGACAAAGCGCAGCAGCGACGGCAGCGCCCATAGTTCGCCGATCTTCAGCGGCTCGACGGACTGGAAGCCTTCGACGATCGCCTTGAACATGGCCGACGAGACGGAACTGTCGGAATGCGCGACATAGGTCCATGCGACCGCCAACGCGCGCGGCACGCTGGATCCGTCGGACAGTTTCAGCGTCGGCAACTGGCGATAGAAGCGGCGCGGCAGGTCGCGCTTGACCTGGAAAATGGTCTCCTCGACCAGGTAGTTGTTGTCGAGCAGCCACTGTGCCGCGGGCGTGATCGTTTCGCCCCTCGCCTGGGCAGCGTTGGTGGAACGGTAGACATCGAGAATCTTCCTGGCGCTGTCGCGGATGCGCGCCTGAAAATCGAAAGGCGTCAGCCCGAACAAATCCTTGGCATCGCCATTGGCAAGGGCTGCGCCCAACGCGCGCAGCCGATCTTCCGTCAGGAAATGGGAGCGTATCGGCTCGTCGGTGACAGCCGGGAAGCTGGCGCTCGTCTTTTCGATCTGTGCGAGATTGGTCTGGATATTCATCTAAGGTTCCGTGTTGGGGACGCAGTGCGGCGTCACCGCCACGGCAATGTCCCTAAAACCGGTCCAAATGCAATTGGTTGCATCGCAACACTTGGCCGAATGTTTGTTTCCGCACCACGACAAGGTGTCGTCTTTCGACAACTTCCAGGCGAGCGCCTCCGAGCATCGTTTCGGCTTCTGATCGGCGGAAGATTCAGGCTTTTTCGTGATGCAGGGACCAGCTTACGCAATATTTGACCGGCGTCTCGATCATGTTTGGAAACAGGCGTTAATCGTTGCCGGCAATGCGATCGATGCGGATCACGAACAGCATCGCCGGCCGGACGGGATCAAGGCGCAGTTCCGGCGCTTGCGGCCCGAGCAACAGCGCATCGAGCGGCCCCAGTTGCACGGGCGCGGCGCCGGCCACCCTAAGCTCGCCGTCGAGGGACAGGATGAGTGTTTCATCGGCTCCAAACCGGATTTTCGTCGGAGCCGAAATCAACAGGCGCTCGATCTGGTGGATCGCCCGGGTCCGGCGGGTCATGACGTTGAGGTCGGTGATCGGACCGGCGATCAGCGTCGCTTGCGTTGGCACGTCGGCCGGAAAGGCAAGCGGTGCGGAAGCCTTGGTGATTTCGACCGGCGGCCGGCCGGCGATATCGAGGACCATGCCCTCGCCTTCCAGCAAGGCCAAAGTCCGGTCGACGCCGGGAAAGCCGGAAAACGGGCCGCCGCCCTCGACCAGCGCCATCGAGACGCGCCAGTCGAAATCGTCGAGCCCAGCACCTGCCGGCGAGACGGCAATCTCCGTCGTCACGCCGCCGCCGTTCTTCCACGGCATCGACCGGTATTCCGAGGCCCGAAGGATGCGCAAGGCGCGCTCAGCCCAATATGCCGGGCAGGTTGAGCTGGTTCTCCCTGGCGCACTCGATCGCGATGTCGTAGCCGGCGTCGGCGTGACGCATGACGCCCGTCGCCGGATCGTTCCACAGAACCCGCTCAAGGCGCTTGGCCGCCTCACGCGTGCCGTCGGCGACGATAACCATGCCGGCATGCTGCGAAAAGCCCATGCCGACGCCGCCGCCATGGTGCAGCGACACCCAGGTGGCACCGGACGCGGTGTTGAGCAAGGCGTTGAGCAGCGGCCAGTCGGAGACGGCATCGGAGCCGTCCTTCATCGCCTCCGTCTCGCGGTTCGGCGAGGCGACCGAGCCGGAATCGAGGTGGTCGCGGCCGATGACCACCGGTGCCTTCAGTTCGCCGCTGGCGACCATCTCGTTGAAGGCGAGGCCGAGCCGGTGGCGGTCGCCAAGGCCAACCCAGCAGATGCGGGCCGGCAACCCTTGGAAGGCGATGCGCTCACGCGCCATGTCGAGCCAGTTGTGCAGATGGGTGTTACCAGGAGTCAGCTCGCGCACCTTGGCGTCGGTTCTGTAGATATCCTCGGGATCGCCGGAAAGTGCTGCCCAGCGGAACGGGCCGATGCCGCGGCAAAACAGCGGACGGATATAAGCCGGCACGAAACCCGGGAAGGCAAAGGCATTCTCAAACCCCTCCTCCTTCGCCACCTGGCGGATGTTGTTGCCGTAGTCGAGCGTCGGCACGCCGGCGTTCCAGAACGCCACCATCGCCTCGACATGCTCGCGCATCGACGCGCGGGCAGCCTTTTCGACCGCCTTCGGGTCGCTGGTGCGCTTCTCGCGCCATTCGGCCAGCGACCAGCCCTTGGGCAGATAGCCGTTGAGCGGGTCATGCGCCGAGGTCTGGTCGGTGACGATGTCGGGGCGTACGCCGCGCCGCACTAGTTCCGGCACGATGTCGGCGGTGTTGCCGACCAGGCCGACCGATTTCGCCTCACCGGCTTTGGTCCAGCGCTCGATCTTCTCCAGCGCCTCGTCGAGGGTGTCGGCGCGCTCATCGACATAGCGGGTGCGCAGCCGGAAATCGATGCGGTCGGGATCGCATTCGACCGCCAGGCAGCAGGCGCCGGCCATGACCGCGGCGAGCGGCTGGGCACCGCCCATGCCGCCGAGGCCGCCGGTCAGGATCCATTTGCCTTTGAGATTGCCGCCATAGTGCTGACGGCCTGCCTCGACGAAGGTCTCGTAGGTGCCCTGCACGATGCCTTGCGTGCCGATGTAGATCCATGAGCCGGCCGTCATCTGGCCGTACATCATAAGGCCTTTTCTATCGAGCTCGTTGAACTTCTCCCATGTCGCCCAGTGCGGCACGAGGTTCGAATTGGCGATCAGCACGCGCGGCGCATCGGCATGGGTGCGGAACACGCCGACCGGCTTGCCGGATTGCACCAGCAGCGTCTCGTCGTCGGCAAGCGTCTTCAGCGAGGCAACGATGCGGTCGAAATCGTTCCAGGTGCGCGCCGCCCGGCCGATGCCGCCATAGACGACCAGTTCGTTGGGATTTTCGGCGACGTCCGGATCGAGATTGTTCATCAGCATGCGCAACGGCGCTTCCGTCAGCCAGGTGCGGGCGTTGAGCTCGCTGCCGCGCGGGCTGCGCACTTCACGGATATTGTGGCGAGGATCGGTCATGATTGTCCCTTTCGAGTGAGGTGCGCCGTGCGTCAGCGTTCAGCCCAGGCGATCGCCGTTTCCAGGATCTTTCTCAGCGTGACGCGGATCGGCGCTGCGAATTCGGCGTCGTAAGGCACCGGCCAGTTATCCGGTTCGCCCTTGCCTTCGGGCTCGCGCAGATAGCCACGGTTGGAGAGCTCCATCTGCAGCGCGTGGACGCCGGCTTGCGGCTGGCCGAAATGACGCGTGATCCAGCCGCCCTTGAAGCGGCCGTTGACGACAAAGCTCTCGCCGGTTTCTGCGACAATCTGCGTGACTTTCTCCTGCAACGCCGGATCGGCGCTCTTGCCGTCATTGGTGCCGAGATTGAAGACCGGCAATTTGCCTTCGAACAGGCGCGGCAGCACCGAACGGATCGAGTGGCAGTCATAGACGACGATCTTCCCGTGCAAAGCGCGCAGCCTGTCGATCTCGGCCTGCAACGCGGCATGATAGGGCACGAAGAATTTTTCGCGGCGTTCGTCGATCTCAGACGGCCCCGGCTCCTCGCCTTCGCGGTAGAGCGGATCGCCGTCGAAGGTCTCGGTCGGGCAGAGCCCAGTCGTCGTCTGGCCGGGATAGAGCGAAACGCCAGACGGATCGCGGTTGACGTCGATGACGGTGCGCGAGATCGCCGTATGCACCACCGTCGCGCCAAGGCTCTCGGCGAAATCATAAAGCTTGTCGATCCACCAGTCGGCGTCACGGCGGCCGAGCCAGGGCGAGATAAGTCGGTTGTCGAGGCCGGCCAGATCGATGCCGGTATGCGGGATCGAAACCAGCAGGGGTGCCGTGCCTCGGGTGACGGTGAGCCAAGTCATGAGAAGTCTCCGCGCGTTGGAGCTCTACGGCGCCCCCCTCTGCCCTGCCGGGCATCTCCCCCACAGGGGGGGAGATTGGCAGCTGCGGCGCCTCGCTCAGTCCTGCAACGTTGGAGATTGGCGAAAGCCAGTGTAACGGCCAATCTCCCCACTCGTGGGGGAGATGCCCGGCAGGGCAGAGGGGGGCGCGGCAGAACGCGACCTTGCAATTGTCCGTGAACACCGACCTCGCTTTTTGCCGGCCGTGTCGTATTTTGTTCTTGCTTTGTGCCGGCAGCTATGCTACTAATATGGGTATGGTGATGATTGTCACCGACGACCCGCCCTCGAGGCGGGTTTTTTGTTTTTGACTTTGAAAATTTCGGTATTGCCGGGCTGAGGTTGGCGGGACAGCGCCGCCCTCTGTCCTGCCGGACATCTCCCCCACTTGGGGGGAGATCAGCTGGCGTCGAGGGTTTCGCCAACGTCCGACCTGTGGCGGCGTACAGTCTCACGACGTCACTCCCGGCAGCTTTACCGCGCTTGCCGCTTCCACCGCCGCGCCGCTGCGTACCATGGCGATGGCCTTCTCCATGTCGGGATGGAAGTGCCGGTCGTTGTCGAGATGCGGCACCTCTGCCCTGACCAGCCGGCGCACCGCCTCCAGTGCCGCGCTCGAGGCCAGCGGGGCATGGAAATCGCAGCCTTGCGCCGCGGCCAGCAATTCGATGCCGATGACGGCCGTCGCATTCTCGACCATGCCGATGAGCCGGCGCGCGCCATGTGCCGCCATCGAGACGTGGTCTTCCTGGTTGGCCGAGGTCGGGATCGAATCGACGCTGGCCGGATACGCTTTTTGTTTGTTTTCCGAGACGAGCGCCGCGGCTGTCACTTGCGGGATCATGAAACCGGAATTCAGACCCGGCTTGGGCGTCAGAAAGGCCGGCATGCCCGACAGCGCCGGGTCGACCAGCATGGCGATGCGCCGTTCCGACAGCGAGCCGATCTCGCAGACGGCGAGCGCGATCATGTCGGCGGCGAAGGCCACCGGCTCGGCGTGGAAATTTCCGCCAGAAAGCGCTGTGTCGTCCTCGGCAAAGATCAGCGGATTGTCGGTGACGCCATTGGCCTCGGTGCCGAGCGTATCGGCGGCCTGACGCAGCACGCTGAGTGCTGCGCCCATCACCTGCGGCTGGCAGCGCAGGCAGTATGGGTCCTGCACGCGCTCGTCGCCGACGCGGTGCGATTCACGGATGGCGCTGCCGGCCATCAAATTACGCAACGCCTCGGCCGTCTCGATCTGGCCGCGATGTTTCCTGAGCAGATGGATGCGTGGATCGAACGGCGCGTCGGAGCCCTTGGCGGCATCGGTCGACAACGCGCCGGCGACCAGCGCTGACTGATAGAGCACTTCCGCCTCGAACAAAGCCGCCAGCGCATAGGCGGTCGAAAACTGCGTACCGTTGAGCAGCGCAAGGCCTTCCTTGGCGCCCAATATCACCGGCTCCAGGCCGTGCGAGACAAAGGCGACCTTGGCCGGGAAGCGGCCATGCGGGGTAAAGCATTCGCCGACACCGATCATCACCGCGGTCATGTGCGACAGCGGCGCGAGGTCGCCGGAAGCGCCGACCGAGCCTTGCGCCGGCACCACGGGGATAACGTCGTTGGCCAGCATCGCCTCGAGCAGCTCGATCGTCCGCGGCCGCACGCCGGAGGCGCCCTGGGCCAGGCTGGCCAGCTTCAGCGCCATCATCAGCCGGCAAATTGCCAGCGGCATCGGCTCGCCGACGCCGGCGGCATGCGACAGCACGATGTTTCGCTGCAGCGTCTCGAGGTCGGCGGCGGGGATGCGCACGCTGGCCAGCTTGCCGAAGCCGGTGTTGATGCCGTAGACCGGCTCGCCCTTGGCAACGATCCTGGCGACGGCCTCGGCGCTGGCCTTGATCTTCGGCCGGCAGGCATCGTCGAGCCTCAGTGCGGCGCCGCGATAGATGGCGCGCCAATCGGCCAGCTTGGCATTGCCTGGCCTGAGCTTGAGTTCGGTCATTGTCCCCTCCAGATGCGGGCATGCAGCGGGTTGAAGCCCATGCGGTAGACGAGTTCGGCCGGGCGTTCGACGTCCCAGATCGCCAGATCGGCGGATTTTCCGACCTCCAGCGTACCGGTCTGTCCAAGCAACCCGAGCGCGCGGGCAGCCTCGCGCGTGACGCCGGCAAGGCATTCATCGACGGTCAGGCCGAACAATGTCGCCGCCATGTTCATGGTCAGCAGCAGCGAGGTCAGCGGCGAGGTGCCGGGATTGTTATCGGTGGCAACGGCCATCCTGACGCCATGCTGGCGAAACAGGGCGATCGGCGGCTTCTTGGTCTCGCGGATGAAGTAGTAGGCGCCGGGCAGGATGGTCGCCACGGTTCCTGCCTTCGCCATCGCCGCCGCGCCCGCCTCGTCGGTATATTCGAGGTGATCGGCCGATAGCGCACCATAGCGTGCCGCAAGTTCCGCGCCGTGCAGATTGGACAGCTGGTCCGCATGAAGCTTGACCGGCAGGCCCGCCGCCTTGGCCGCATCGAACACGCGAGAAATCTGCTCCGGCCAAAAGGCGATGCCTTCGCAAAAGCCGTCGACGGCATCGGCCAGGCCCTCGGCAGCGACGGCCGGCAAAATCTCGTTGGCGACAAGATCGATAAAGGCGTCCTTGTCGCCTTTTGCTTCGGGCGGCAGCGCATGAGCGCCGAGGAGAGTGGTTCTGACCGTCACCGGCCGCTCACCGCCCAGCCGTCGCGCGGCGCGCAGCGACTTCTTCTCGTTTTCGAGGTCGAGACCGTAGCCGGATTTGATCTCGACGGTGGTGACGCCTTCGGCGATCAGTGCGTCGAGGCGTGGCAGCGACTGGGCGACCAGCTCGTCCTCGCTCGCGGCGCGCAGTGCCTTGACCGAGGAAACGATGCCGCCGCCGGCCTTGGCGACCTCCTCATAGGTGGCGCCGGCCAGCCGCATCTCGAATTCATTGGCACGGTTGCCGGCATGGACCAGATGGGTGTGGCAGTCGATCAAGCCAGGCGTGATCCAGCGGCCTTCGCAGTCGGTCGCCTCGGCGCCCTCGCGGAGTGCTGCCGGCATGTCGGCTTCCGACCCGGCATAGACGATCCGGCCGTTGCGCACGGCGATTGCACCGTGCTCGACGACGCCTAACCCGGCGCTGCTATCAGCCATGGTCGCGAGGCGCGCATTGCGCCAAAGGCGAAGCTCCCGTGCCCGGTTTTTGCTCTCTCCAGCCATCATCTTTTCCGTTTCAATCGGGAGTTATTATGTATATACATATCAAAAGGCACTGCAAGCGCTATCATCACATGGCCAACCGGGATTTGGAGAAAGACGTGACGGCGATTTTTGCGGAACAGGCACTTCTGCCCGACGGCTGGCGCAGCGATGTGCGGATCGTAGTCTCCGACGGCAAGATCGCAACGGTCGAGGCGGATACCTCGCCTCTGCCTGGCGACGAGCGCCATTCTATCCTTTTGTCCGGCATGCCGAACCTGCACAGCCATGCCTTCCAGCGCGGCATGGCCGGCCTTGCCGAATTGCGCGGCCCTTCCGCCGACAGTTTCTGGAGCTGGCGCGAGGTGATGTATCGTTTCGCGCTGTCGATGACGCCGGACCAGGTCGAGGCGGTCGCGGCGCAACTCTATGTCGAGATGCTGGAGGCCGGGTTCTCGCGCGTCGGCGAGTTTCACTATTTACACCACGACCGCGACGGGCGGCCCTATGCCAATATCGCCGAGATTGCGGAGCGCATCGTTGCCGCAGCGTCCGAGACAGGCATCGGGCTGACTTTGCTGCCCGTCTTCTACGCGCATTCCTCTTTCAACCGCGCTGCGCCAAATGAAGGCCAGCGGCGATTCATCAACGATGTGAACCAGTTCTCGCGGCTTGTTGAGAAAAGCCGCGAATCCCTTCGCGCGTCGACTCAGGCTGTCGTCGGCGTGGCCCCACACAGCCTGCGTGCCGTGGCACCCGAGGAACTGGAAAACATCACGGCGATGGCGCCGGAGGGGCCGATCCACATCCACATCGCCGAGCAGATGAAGGAGGTCGAGGACTGCCTTGCCTGGTCCGGGGCGCGGCCGGTCGAATGGCTGCTTGCCAATGCCAAGGTCGACCAGCGCTGGTGCCTCATCCACGCCACCCACATGACCGACACCGAGACGACCGATATGGCGAAAAGCGGCGCCGTTGCCGGCCTCTGCCCGATCACCGAGGCCAATCTCGGCGACGGCACCTTTGCCGCGCCCCTTTTTATGCAGCATGGCGGCCGCTTCGGCATCGGCTCGGATTCCAACGTGCTGATCGGCCTGCCCGACGAGTTGCGCCAGCTCGAATATTCGCAGCGCCTCGCCCACCGCGCCCGCAACGTGCTGGCGGTGGCCGGCGGATCGACCGGTCGCGCGTTGTTCGATGCGGCGCTCGAGGGTGGCAGTTCCGCGCTGGGCGCCGGCGCCTCGCGGATCACTGCCGGTGCCTCGGCCGATCTCGTCTCGCTCGACGGCAAGCATCCATCGTTGGCGGGCAAGGCAGGTGATGCGATCCTCGACGCCTGGATTTTTGCCAACGGCACCAAGATCGATTGCGTCTGGGTGCATGGCAGGAAACTGGTCAGCGACGGCAGGCATGCAAGACGCGATGCCATTGCCGAGCGCTTCCGCAAGGTGATGACGGCGCTTTCGGCATGAGCATGATCGAGGCGATAAGCGCGGATTCTGGAAGCGCGGACGGCGGCGAGGCCCTTTCGCTACACCGGCGCATCCTGTCGGACATCAGCGAACGGATCCTGTCCGGCGCCTGGGCGCCCGGCCACCGCATTCCGTTCGAGCATGAACTGACGGAAGAATACAGATGTTCGCGCATGACGGTGAACAAGGCGCTGTCGCAATTGGCCAAGGCCGGGCTGATCGAGCGCCGGCGTCGCTCCGGCAGTTTTGTCCGCCGGCCGCAATCGCAGGCGGCCGTTCTCGAAATCCACGACATCCGAATCGAGGTCGAGGCACTTGGCCTGCCCTACCGCTACGAGCGCGTGGCGGGAAGCAGAAGGCGCAGCAGTGCCGACGATCGCGCCCTGCTGGAACTCGACGTCGCCGGGCCGGTGCTGGCGCTGGAATGCCGGCATTTCGCCGGCAACCGGCCGTTCGCCCACGAGCAGCGGCTGATCAACCTGGCTGCCGTGCCGGAGGCCGCCGAAGAGGCGTTTTTCGACACGGCGCCCGGTCCGTGGCTGATCGGCCGTGTGCCATGGAGTGCGGCCGAGCATCGCATCCGCGCGGTTGCAGCCGACAAGCATATCGCGGCGGCTCTCGACATCGCGACCGGCGCGCCGTGCCTGGTGATCGAGCGGCGAACATGGAGCGCCGAGCACCCCGTCACCCATGTCCGGTTCACCTACGCGGCCGAGAGCCACACGCTGGTGGCGCGGTTCACGCCGTCGCAGGGGTGAGCATTTCAACTGAGGGTCAGACCCCCTCACCCGGATTGCCGACCGAATTGCGAAGAGCATTCGGGGCAATCCGACCTCTCCCCGAGGGGAGAGGAGATCGCTGGTGCCAGCGCCAGTCTCTTCTCCCTCGGGGAGAAGGTGGCCGCGAAGCGGCCGGATGAGGGGGAACCTACGGAGCTGCTCAAATCGCCGCGGTGACAATGATCTCGACCAGATATTCCGGTCCGGCAAGCTTGGCCTCGCCGGTGGCGCGGGCCGGCGTGTTGCCCTGCGGTACCCATTTGTCCCACTCGGCGTTCATCTCGGCAAAGGTGCTCATGTCGGCCAGCCAGATGATCGCCTGCAGGATCTTGGTCTTGTCGGTGCCGGCCTTGGCCAGCAATTCGTCGATCGCCGCCAGAATGTCTTTTGTCTGGGCGCCGACGTTTCCACCCGGCTTGCCGACCTGACCGGCCAGATAGACGGTGTTGCCGTGGATCACGATCTGGCTCATGCGCGGGCCCACATCGATGCGACGAATGCTCATTGGATATTCCTTCCCTTGTCCGGCTTTCTCTTGTCGGCTGCGCCTGTTTAGGATCGCTGCTGGCTTCGAGCAAGGCCGCTCGAGCGGAACCTCTTGAGCCAAGCCAAAGCGGACAACATGACGGCCCGGCCGCAATTCCGCCCGATTGGCTTGTTGACTAATGTAATAACATCACATATCGAATCCGCCCCTGCAGCACCGATCGTCGCCCCATGGATCGTCACATGAGCCAAACCTGCCTGACCTTCCGCGACCTGACGCTGGGCTATAACAGCCATCCTGCGATCCACCACCTCAATGGTACGATCCGCAAGGGGTCCTTGACGGCGGTCGTCGGCGCCAACGGCTCCGGCAAGTCGACGCTGATGAAGGGCATCGTTGGCGTCCTGAAGCCGATGGCCGGCGCGGTGATCCGGGCGCCCGGCGTGCGCGCCGCCTACCTGCCGCAGCAGTCCGAGCTCGACCGCTCCTTTCCGGCCCGGGTCGTCGACCTGGTTTCGCTTGGCCTGTGGCCGCGGCGTGGCATGCTCGGCCGCTATACCAGGGAAGATCGCGACTCGGTCAGCAAGGCGCTGATGGCCGTCGGCCTCGGCGGTTTCGAGAAGCGGCCGATCGACACGTTGTCGGGCGGCCAGCTGCAGCGCACGCTGTTTGCCCGCGTGCTGTTGCAGGATGCCGAGCTCATCCTGCTCGATGAGCCGTTCAATGCCGTCGACACGAAGACCGTCGGCGACCTGATCGCGCTGATCAAGCGCTGGCATGGCGAGGAGCGTACGATCATGGTGGTCGTCCACGATCTCGACCTAGTGCGGCAGAATTTCCCCGAAACACTGCTCCTGGCGCGCCAGCCGGTCGCCTGGGGCGAGACCAGAGAGACGCTGCGGCCGGAGAATTTGTTGCGCGCGCGCCGCTTCCACGAAGCCTGGGAGGACAACGCGCCATGGTGCGAGCCTGGCGAGCATGATCACAGTGTGCACGATCACAGCAGCCACGAGCATAGCCATGACCATCATCACGGCTCCGGGCCGAGGGCGGCATGATGGACGTGCTTTACGGTCTTTTCGTCGCCCCGTTTGCCGACTACGCCTTCATGCAGCGGGCGCTCGCCGGTTCGATGATGCTGTCGCTCGGCGCCTGCCCGGTCGGCGTGTTCCTGATGCTGCGGCGCATGAGCCTGTCCGGCGACGCCATGGCCCATGCCATCCTGCCGGGTGCTGCCGCCGGCTTCCTGTTTTATGGCCTGGAGATCCTGCCGATGACCATCGGCGGACTGATCGCCGGCATCATCGTGGCGCTCGGCGCCGGCGCCGTCTCGCGCTTCACCATCCAGCGCGAGGACGCCTCGATGGCGGCCTTCTATCTGATTTCGCTGGCGATCGGCGTGCTTATGGTGTCGATCCGCGGCTCCAGCGTCGATCTCATGCATGTGCTTTTCGGCACCGTGCTGGCGCTGAACAACGAGGCGCT
Source organism: Mesorhizobium sp. M0189 (assembly GCF_040322135.1). Lineage (NCBI taxonomy): Bacteria > Pseudomonadati > Pseudomonadota > Alphaproteobacteria > Hyphomicrobiales > Phyllobacteriaceae > Mesorhizobium > Mesorhizobium sp. M0189. The sequence continues at coordinate 9,249 of NZ_JAMYSW010000013.1, read as the reverse complement.
GACGCTGATCGGCGGCATCGTCGTGGTGACGCTGGTCAGCCTCGCCATCTTCTGGCGAGCGCTGGTCGCCGAATGCCTCGACCCCTTGTTCCTGCGCTCGGTCAGCCGGATGGGCAGCCCGGTGCATTTCATCTTTCTCGGCCTCGTCGTGCTCAACCTCGTCGGCGGCTTCCAGGCGCTCGGCACCTTGCTGTCGGTCGGGCTGATGATGCTGCCGGCAGCGGCGGCCCGCTTCTGGACCTCGCGCGTCGAGCCGATGTGCGTGCTGGCGACAGTGATCGGCTTTGCCTCTTGCATTGCCGGGCTGCTGTTGTCCTATCATGCGTCGCTGCCCTCCGGCCCGGCCATCATCCTGTCCGCCGGCGTCGTCTATTTCGCCTCGATCCTGTTCGGGACGCGCGGCATCCTGCGCGCCCGCATCATCCATCACCGCCACAGAACTGCCTGATCCCAACGAAGGAGACTTGTCCATGCTGAAATCGATCCGCGCCGCTTTGGCCGTGAGCGTTATAACATTAACCGCCTTTGGCGCATCTTCGGCTTTCGCGGAGCCGTTGAAAGTGGTCGCCAGTTTCACCATCATCGGAGACTTCGCCAAGAATGTCGGCGGCGACCGGATCGATCTGACCACCATCGTCGGGCCGAACGGGGATGCGCATGTCTACGAGCCGAGCCCAGCCGATGCGGTGGCGATGGCCAAGGCCGACATCGTGCTGGTCAACGGCCTGCATTTCGAAGGTTTTCTGCAGCGCCTGGTCGACGCCAGCGCAACCAAGGCGACCGTCGCCGTGCTGACCAAGGGCGTCACGCCGATCAATTTCAAGCCCGAATTCGCCGAGGCCGACGCCCACGCCGATGGTGAGACGGCAACCGATCCGCACGCCTTCCAGTCGATCGCCAATGCCAAGATCTATGTGAAGAACATCGCCGACGCCTTCTGCACGGCCGACGCTGCGGGTTGCGACAGCTACAAGGCCAATGCCGCCGCCTATACGCAAAAGCTCGATGCGCTCGAGGGCGAGGTACAGGCAGCGATCCAGTCGATCCCGCAAGAGAAGCGCGTCGTCATCACCTCGCATGATGCCTTCGGCTATTTCGAGCAGGCCTACGGCTTGACGTTCCTGGCCCCGGAAGGCGTGTCGACCGAGTCGGAGCCCTCCGCCGCCGACGTCGCCAAGCTGGTCAGCCAGGTGAAACAGGACAAGGCGGCGGCGATCTTCGTCGAGAACATCACCAATCCGCGGCTGATCGAGCAGATCGCCAGCGAGACCGGCATCAAGGTGGGCGGCACGCTCTATTCCGATGCGCTCTCACAGCCCGACGGCCCGGCCTCGACCTATATCGACCTGATGCACAACAACATCGCCCAGATCAAAGGCGCGATCCTCGGCAGCTGAGCCGACCGATCCGGTTCATCCAGCCGGGCTGGCGCATGATGCGTCCTGGCGACATGCGGCGTTAGCCCGGCTGGATTTCCGGCATCGAAATCTCTATCTGCGCGGATGGATTTCTTTTCGCGCGGATTGCCGACCGGGTCAGGGAGTGGCAAGACTGCCGCTAACCAGATTGCGAGGACCCCAGCCATGGAATACCGTCAGATCAGCGAGGACTATTCGGTCTCGGGCCAGATCCAGCCCGAGGATGTCGCGACCATCAAGGCCGCCGGCTTCAAGAGCGTGATCTGCAACCGGCCGGACGACGAGCAGCCCGGCCAGCCATCGGCCGACACCGTCAAGGCGGCGGTCGAGGGCGCCGGGCTCGCCTTCCGCTACATCCCCGTCATCAGCGGCCAGATCACGGCCGAGAATGTCGAGGACCAGGCTGAGGCGCTCGACGAACTCGAAGGCCCGGTGTTCGCCTATTGCCGGTCCGGCGCCCGCTGCACCAATCTCTATGGGCTGATCCAGCAATCGAAGGGGTGAACGTTCGCGCCCTCAGATCGGCAGCGCGCCGGTCTCCTTCAACGTCTCCAGCACGATCGCCGTCTTCACATGCTGCACCGATTCGTGCGGGAGCAGCACGCTGTTGACGAATTCCGACAGCGACTTCAGGTCCGGCGTCACCACTTTCAATATATAATCCATCTCGCCGGTCAGCGCGTGCGCTTCCTGCACTTGCGGCAGCCGCGCCACTAATTCGCCGAAACGCCGCGCATTGTCGCGGTTGTGGGTGGCGAGCGTCACCGAAATGACGTTGACCAGGGAAAAGCCGAGCTTGTCGCGGTCGAGCACCGCCCGGTAGCCCTTGATATAACCGTCCTCCTCCAGCCGCTGGCGACGGCGCGAGCATTGCGACGCTGACAGATTCACTCGTTCCGACAAATCGTTGTTGGTCAACCGCGCGTCGGCCTGCAGCAGAGCCATTATCTTGCGGTCAAACTGGTCAATGCGCGCGTCATCCATGGATTTCGACCCGGTCATGCACAAGTTGCGCATGATCGGAACATTTCAAGCGTTTGAATGCAAGCAATTTGCACTCGCTCCGCGCTATGATTGGGCTCAGATATGGCCGATGCGGCCAATGCCAGATTTCGGGCCAGATTTCGGAGCAATGCCATGGGTCCCTTCCCGCACGACGCACCGCCCGCCAAGATCAGCAAAACCAATCCCGCCGGCACCGACGGCTTCGAATTCGTCGAATTCGCGCATGCCGAGCCGGAAAAGCTCGCCGAGCTTTTCACCCGCATGGGCTACGTGCCGGTGGCCAAGCACCGCAGCAAGGACATCACCGTCTGGCGGCAGGGCGACATCAATTATGTCGTCAATGCCGAACCCGGCTCGCATGCGATGAAATTCGTCGACAAGCACGGCCCTTGCGCCGCCTCGATGGCGTGGCGGGTGGTCGATGCCAGGCATGCCTTCGACCACGCCGTGGCCAAGGGCGCGACGCCCTATGAAGGCGCCGACAAGGCGCTTGACGTGCCGGCAATCGTCGGTATCGGCGGATCGCTGCTCTATTTCATCGAAACCTATGGCGAGAAGGGCTCGGCTTACAACGCCGAGTTCGACTGGCTGGGCGAGCGCGATCCCAGGCCGGAAGGCGTCGGCTTCTATTATCTCGACCACCTGACCCACAATGTCTATCGCGGCCAGATGGACAAATGGTGGGATTTCTACCGCGACCTGTTCGGCTTCAAGCAGATCCATTTCTTCGACATCGACGGCAAGATCACCGGCCTGGTCAGCCGCGCCATCACCTCGCCCTGCGGCAAGATCCGCATCCCGCTCAACGAGTCCAAGGACGAGACCAGCCAGATCGCCGAATATCTGAAGAAGTACAATGGCGAGGGCATCCAGCACATCGCCGTCGGCACCGACGACATTTACGGCGCCACCGACAGGCTGGCCGCCAACGGCCTGAAGTTCATGCCGGGCCCGCCCGAGACCTATTACGACATGTCTTATGCCCGCGTGAACGGCCATGAAGAGCCGATCGAGCGCATGAAAAGGCACGGCATCCTGATCGACGGCGAAGGCGTCGTCGACGGCGGCACGACCAAGATCCTGCTGCAGATTTTTTCAAAGACTGTGATCGGGCCGATCTTCTTCGAGTTTATCCAGAGGAAGGGCGACGAAGGTTTTGGCGAGGGCAATTTCCGCGCTCTGTTCGAATCCATCGAGCAGGACCAGATCAAGCGCGGCGTGCTGAAGGTGGACGGCAAGGCAGCGTAGCCAGTTCGGCCGAGGTGCCTTGTGGTTTGATCAGTTATGACCTAAATTCTGGTCATAAAGGATCGAGTCATGAATGTTTCCATTGCCGAAGCCAAGGCCAAATTGTCGGAACTCGTCAGCCGTGCGGAAGCCGGCGAGGAGATCGTGCTCACACGCCACGGCAAGGTGGCGGCGCGTATCGTACCTCCGGCAGTGGCCGAATCCCTGCCGCGTATCGGCGCATTGAAGGGCAAGATCTGGATTGCGGACGATTTTGATGAACTCGGTCCCGAGTGGGATGAGTACGTGAAATGACGGTCGGCCCGTTTCTCGCCGACACACACATCATCCTCTGGTCGATTTCGGACGATCGGCGTCTCAGCGAGCACCACCGCGCTATTCTGGCTTCGGAAGCGGTGGTGTTCGCGAGCGCGGCTAGCGTCTGGGAAATTGCCATCAAACGCTCGATCAGAAAACTCGATGCGCCGGACGACCTGCCAACGCTGCTTCCAAGGATGCAATTTCAGCCGCTCGCCGTAACCTTCCAGCACGCAAACGCCGTCGGCAGCCTACCCCACCACCATGGTGATCCGTTCGACAGACTTCTGATTGCGCAGGCGCAAATGGAGAATCTCACCATCCTTACATCCGACCCGCATTTCGCCAGTTACGATGTGGCTTTGGCATAATTAGCCAAGCAGTTGGTCTCGCAGTCCCAGCCGCTCGACTTCGGCTTTCCTCAACTTAACATCGTAATCGAGGAAGAACTCGTCGAGTTGTGGCGGTTTCACCGAGGTGCCAGACAGCATCGCGTGCACCTGGCCGCGAGGATGGATGTCGTGGATGAAGAGATGGGCGAGCAAATCGCCGATCCGCTCCGGTATCATGCCGTCCTCGCGCCGATCAGTGACGACGCGGCGTTCGAGATCGTCCGCCGACAGGCGGTCGCAAAAAGCGATCAGCCGCCGGTCGGCCTCCGCCCGCTTGCCAAAGAGCGCGTCCGCTTCGTCGAAGCGCAAGAACTCATCATAGGCCGCGGCGCCGACGCCGCCCTCTTCGAGAAAATCGAGATAGAGGTGATCGACCGCCAGAATGTGGTTCAGCGTTGCCTTGATCGACGGGAAGAAGCTGGTTCGCTCGGCTTCGAATTCACCAGGCTTAAGCTGCAGTACGGCGCCATAAAGCCGGTCGTTCGACCAGAGATTGTTGCGCGCCATGCGGCGGAAATGGTTCAGCAGGTCCATGACTTCACGCAGCTGACCGGACCAACGACAAGCCTGCCCCCATTAGCAGGAATCCAGCGAGAACAATCAGCAGCAGCCCGATCATGCGCCGCCGCATGCCTTGCGTTTCCTGGTCACGCGCGACGTTCGTGTTGGTGACGGTGTGAAACATCATCGTCTTGCGCGGAAAGCCGCTGCGGTTGGTCAGGCCGGGCGAGCGCGCCTCGATGCGATAGCTCAGCCGGATCGCCTGGATGAAGATCGCCAGCATGACAAGGGCCCAGACACCGCACAGGAGATAGAATGTCTCGCCTGTCATTCTCTTGCCCCCTCGTATTTCTCGACCTTCTGCTCGATGGCGCCGAAGATCGAATGCCCGCCCCTGTCCTTCATCTCGATGCGCACGGTATCGCCAAAGCGCAGGAACGGCGTTTTCGGTTCGCCGGCTTCGATGGTCTCGATCATACGCAACTCGGCGATACAGGAATAGCCGGCGCCGCCCGCCGAGACAGGCTTGCCCGGCCCGCCATCGAGCTTGTTGGAGACGGTGCCCGAACCGACGATGGTGCCGGCGGCCAGCGGCCGCGTTTTTGCGGCATGGGCAATCAGCGCCGGAAAGTCGAAGGTCATGTCGATGCCGGCGTTCGCCCGGCCGAACGGTTTGCCGTTGAGATCGACCAGCAGCGGCAGGCTGACCTTGCCGCCGTCCCAGGCATCGCCCAGTTCGTCCGGCGTCACCGCAACCGGCGAAAAGGCCGATGACGGTTTCGACTGATAGAAGCCGAACCCCTTGGCGAGCTCAGGCCCGGTCAGGCCGCGCAGCGTCACGTCGTTGACCAGCATGACCAGCCGGATCGCCGCCCGCGCCTCATCGAGGCTTGCGCCCATCGGCACGTCGTCGACTATGACGGCGACCTCTCCTTCCATGTCGATGCCAAGGGTCTCGTCGGTCATGCGGATTGGGTCGCGCGGTGCGAGGAAGGCGTCCGAGCCGCCCTGGTAGATCAGCGGATCGCTCCAGAAGCTTGCCGGCATCTCGGCGCCGCGCGCCTTCCGCACCAGCTCGACATGGTTCACATAGGCCGAGCCGTCGGCCCATTGGTAGGCGCGCGGCAGCGGCGAATGAGCGTCGTGCTCGTGAAAGCGGGCCGACGGCACCGCATTATTCTCCAGCGATTCGGCCATGGCAGCGAGATGCGGCGCGATCCGATGCCAGTCGTCGAGCGCGGCCTGCAGCGTCCGAACCAGGAACGAAGCGTCGGTAAACCGCGTCAGGTCGCGCGAGACGACGACGAGCTTTCCGTCGCGCGTCCCGTCCTTCAATGTGGCAAGCTTCATGCGGTTTCCTCTCTTGGCGCAGCTTTGGCGCTGCTTAATTCCACAACAAGGCCGTCGCGGGCGATCGTCAAGTCGCCGGCCCATGTTTTCCTGACGGCGGCAATCCAGTCGGCTTCGCCAATTTCCGGATCGTCGGCCGGAATGAGGTGGTTGAGGACCAGTCTTTTGACGCCTGCATCACTGGCGATGCGGCCGGCTTCCTCGGCAAAACTGTGGCTGGCAAGCAGGTGTTCCCTCAGCCTTGCGCCGTTGCCCGTCTTCGCGACCAGCCGCTCGATACCCTCTTCCAGCATGGCCTCGTGGACCAGGACATCGGCGCCCTCGGCGAAATCCGCCAATGGCGGAAAGAACGCCGTATCGGACGAGAAGACGATGCTTTGCCCGGCTTGCTCGAAGCGCAGCGCAAAGCAGTCCGTCACCGGCGGGTGGTCGACACGCAAGGCCGATATTTTGAGACCGCGCTCTTCCGCCACCTGCCCTTCACCAAACTCGACAATCGAGACCAGGTCGCGGAGATCCGGCCGCCCTTCGTCGGCGATGCGGATCTCGATGTCGAACTCCATCGCCTGGCAAAAGCGCTGCCAGTAGTAGCCGATGCCGGGCGGGCCGAATACGGTGACCTTTGTCCCCAGGCCGGCCGTCCATGCGGTGTGGATCAACGGTCCGAGTTCCAGCACATGGTCGGAGTGCAAATGCGTGATGAAGATCAGGTCGAGCGCCTTCAGGCTGACGCCGGCATCGGTCAGCCCGCGCGTTACGCCCAGCCCGCAATCGACGACGATGCTGCGACGGCCAATCTCCAGCAGTGACGAACTCGGCCACGGCCCGCCCGGCCTGAGCGCCGGGCCGCCCTTCGAGCCGAGAAGCACCAGACGATCCGTCATGCGACGGCGCTCAAGACCAGTCGCCCTCTGGCGTGCCGTTGAAGCGTTTCTTCAGATCGGCCCAGCAGTCGATGTAATTGTCCTGCCGGGTTTCGAGCTCGGCGCCATAGCGGGTCACCATCTGCGGAAAGCGTGTCTCGAACATGAAGGCCATGGTGTTGTCGAGCTTGACCGGTTTCAGCTCCGCGCGCGAGGCTTTTTCGAAGCCAGACGCATCTGGTCCGTGAGCCAGCATCATGTTGTGCAGGCTGATGCCGCCGGGCACGAAGCCCTCTTCCTTGGCATCGTACTGACCATGGATCAGGCCCATGAACTCGCTCATGATGTTGCGGTGATACCAGGGCGGCCGGAAAGTGTTTTCCGCCACAAGCCAGCGCGGCGGGAAGATGACGAAATCGATATTGGCGGTGCCTTCCTCGCCGCTCGGCGCGGTCAGCACGGTGAAGATCGATGGGTCAGGATGATCGAACAAGATCGCGCCGACCGGCGAAAAGGTCGCAAGATCATATTTGTAGGGCGAATAATTGCCGTGCCACGCCACCACATCCAGCGGCGAATGATCGATCTCGGTGACATGGAACTGGCCACACCATTTCGCGATCAGCCGGCACGGTGTTTCCTTGTCCTCGAACCAGGCACAGGGCGTCTTGAAATCGCGCGGATTGGCCAGGCAGTTGGCGCCAATCGGGCCGCGATCCGGCAGCGTCAGCTTGGCGCCGTAATTCTCGCAGACATAGCCACGCACTTGCGGATCCACCAGTTCGACCTTGAACACCAGGCCACGCGGCAGCACGGCGATCTCGCCTGGCGTGAGTTCGATGACGCCCATCTCGGTGATCAAGCGCAAGGCTCCAACCTGGGGCACGACCAGCAACTCGCCGTCGGCGTTGAAGAAATGGTCGTCGGCCATCGAACGGTTGGCGACATAGGCATGTGCCGCCATGCCGGTCTGGCCGAGCACGTCGCCGGCGGTGGTGATCGAGCGCATGCCGGCGATGAAGTCTGTCGGCTCTTTCGGCATCGGCACGGGGCTCCAGCGATACTGGCCGAGAGCGAGCTGGTGGTCGCCGACGTTCGGCGCGCTTTTCCACAGCGGATAATTCGCCGCTTTGAAGCGACCGGTATGCCTGACGCTCGGCCTTATCCGATAAAGCCAGGAGCGCTCATTGGTGCCGCGCGGCGCAGTGAAAGGAGAGCCCGAAAGCTGCTCGGCGTAGAGGCCGTAGGCCGGCCGCTGCGGCGAGTTGCGTCCTTGCGGCAGCGAGCCCGGCAAAGTCTCGGTCTCGAAGTCGTTGCCGAAACCCGGCATGTAGGAATAGGCCATGGCATCCTCCCTGGATACTGACAGAGCGCGCTCCTCGCCTCCGATGGCTGCGGCACTCAAGCATTGACCAAACTGGTTTGATCTGTAACCATTGAAAATGTAACTATCAACCACGGCGTCTGCCGGGATACAAAATCATGGACGTCCTGGAACTCGAAAGCTTCCTGCCCTACCGGCTCTACCGTCTCGCCGATGCCGTCAGCCGGGAATTCTCCAGGATATACAAGGACCGTCACGGCCTGACCCGACCCGAATGGCGCACGCTGGCCGGGCTCGGCCAGCACGGCACCATGACCGCGACGGAACTCGGCGAGCAGTCGGCCATGCACAAGACCAAGGTTTCGCGAGCCGTCGCCGAGCTCGAACGGCGCCGCTGGCTCACTCGCACACCGGATGGAAAGGACAGGCGGGTCGAGCATCTGACGCTGACCCGAGCTGGCCTTGTCGCCTATCGCGAGATGGTGCCGCTGGCTAAAGCGTTCGAGCTGGAATTGCTTGCGAGGCTGAGCACGGAACAGCGAGCGGCCGTTGTCAGCGGAGTGGCGGCCCTGGAGATGGCGTTGCCGGATCGACGAAAGGAGCTGTGAAAGCTGCTACGCAGCGATCGTTCACACCCCCTCTGTCCTGCCGGACATCTCCCCCTCAAGGGGGGAGATTGGACGTCGCTTCGGCTTTCGCCAATCTCCAAAGAAGAGCGATGTCGGCGAAGCTGCCAATCTCCCCCCTTGAGGGCAGGGGAATCGCATATGGCGATTTTGGGGTTGAGTTTAGGCTGAGAAAGGATTCTTTGGAGAGGCAGGTGAGCGAAGGAGCGACTGCCATTTCCTGCC
>NZ_JAMYSW010000012.1:187500-193026 GCF_040322135.1 Mesorhizobium sp. M0189 | reverse complement strand
CCTCCTGCCGTGCCCCGTCTAGGGCTGATCCGCCCCGCTCCCTTCTTGTGTTCCCACACCCCCCCCCCCTGCGCCGCGCTCACATTGCCCTACCTTACTGTGGGGGGTGCGACGGGACGTCAGCCTGCAAGTCTTCGCGACCATGCTTCAATCGGCGGCCGTGACATCGGCTTCATCTTCCAGGATCCATCGGCGAGCCTTGACCCGGTGATGCCAATTGGCAAGCAGATCGCCGAGGTCGCCTACACCCACCTCGGCCTCAATTGGCCGCAAGCCTACGCGAAGGCCCAAAACTTGCTTGAACGGGTCCGTCTGCCCGACCCCAATGCGGCTATGCATGCCTTTCCACACCAGCTTTCCGGCGGCCAGAAGCAGCGCGTCGCCATCGCCGCGGCAATCGCGTCCGGCCCGAAACTGCTGATCGCCGATGAGGCGACCAGCGCGCTGGACACCATCGTGCAGGCCGAGATCGTCGCGCTAATTCGGCAATTGGTGGCCGAGGACGGCATGACGCTGTTGTTCGTCAGCCACGACATCGCGCTGGCCGCTGAGCTGGCGGGGCGCATCGCCGTGTTCCGGAATGGCGAATTGATCGAACTCGGTGCGACGGCGCAGGTCGTCAGTGCGCCGCGGCACACTTACACTCGGGCGCTGCTTGACGCTCATCTCGGCCTCGACGCCGAGCCGCTGTTGCAGCGAACATGACCAGTCCTCTGCTCGCCGTTTCCGGCCTGACCAAACGATACCCTCGCGGCGGCAAGATCATTGCCGCGGCAGATAACGTTTCCTTCCACATCGAAGCTGGCGAGACGCTGGCGCTGGCCGGACCTTCAGGCAGCGGCAAGTCGACGATAGCCCGGCTGATGCTGCGGCTCATCGAACCCGACGCCGGCCATATCGAATTTGAAGGCAGCGACTTCCTGTCAATGAACGGCGCTGCCTTGCGCCACCGGCGCGCTCGTCTGCAGATGGTGTTTCAGGATCCGCTCGCCGCCTTGAACCCGCGCGCCACGGTGGCCCGCGTGCTCGACGACCCCTTGCGCATCCACCACATTGCCTCTCGTGCCGAGCGCCCGCGCCGTATCGCCGCTCTGCTGGAACGCGTCGGCCTCAGTCCCGGTCTCGCCGGCCGCGCCATTCACGAAATTTCCGGCGGCCAACGCCAACGCGTCGCAATCGCCCGCGCGATCGCCACAAAACCGTCGCTGGTCGTGCTCGACGAGGCCGTGTCGGCGCTCGACGTTTCGGTGCGCGGGCAGATCCTGCGGCTGCTGCTCGACCTTCAACGCGAGGAGCGCATCGCCTATCTGTTCATTTCGCACGATCTCGGTGTCGTCCGTGCCATCGCCCACCGCGTCGCCATTTTGGACGCCGGGCGCATTGCCGAGAGCGGCGATGCCCGTACCGTCATCGACGCGCCGCAATCCGCGATCGGCAAGGCGCTGGTGGCGGCAGCGCCAAGACTGTCAAGGATCGAACAGGACGCATCATGACCGACGTCGAAGCCCGAGCCGAAAAACTGTCGCGCGAACTCGATTCCGCCTTCCGTAACCGCGCCGATCTCTATCGTCTGTTGCTCGACGAGCTAACCGCGGAAGTTGGCGCGGAAAAGGCTGAGGCTATCATGATCCGCACCATCGAACGGCGCGGCAAGGAGGTTGCGGCGTCGGCCTTCGCCGATTTCGGCCCGAACGACGCACCGGCAATCGGCGAGGCGTTCCTCGCCGTCAGCCCGGATGGCGGCCGCATGTATCCGACCGACGTCGAACGCGGCCAAGGCCGCATCGCCTTCAAGGTCAAGCGCTGTCCGCTGAAGGACGCTTGGGTCGAAGCCGGCGTTGGCGACAAGAAGCTCGCCACGCTCTGCCGCATCGCCGGCGCCTTCGACCGCGGCCTGTTCGAGGCCACCGGAGTGCGCTTCGACAACGTCACCTGGACGCCGGGCCACGGTTCCGGCTGCTGCCACATCGCTTTGACCAACCGGGATGCCGGCTAGAGCTGCAGTTCGAGCCATGTCGGCGAAGACGTAAAGTTCCGTTTCGTAACCGGCGCCATAAGGCAAGCGGGGGTTTTGATGTGTGCATTGCAAGGAATTGGTGCCGGCCGGAGGCGTCTTTGTGGGTTCACGGCTGTGGCCTCGAGCCACGGCAATCAAATCAATCCGAGATTTTGTCGGATTGCGGCATTCTTATTCGTCTTCAGTAGGGGAGTTCCTGGAGGTGAATTATGAGCGAATTGCCGGTGGTCAGAACGCGACTCAAAGGCAAAAACCTTACGCAGAGCATGCTGATCCCAACGGAGAACATGGTCGCAGACGAGCTCCGGGCTGCGCGACCTGGCCACTTGTCGGACCTTGCAGAGTTACGACGTAAGCTCGCGGCAAAATACGGAGCAGACGCCTGCTGCCCAGTGACTGTGCGGCGGCACTTGGTGCATATCAGTCAAGACGGCAGCGCGCCCTTTTGGCGCGTCGTAAATCCCGATCGGCCATTCGCCCGACGTATGAGAGGTGGATCGGAACACATACGCGAAAGATTGGCTGCGGAATGCTAAGTGTCCTGTCGCGGCACTTCAGTGCATACGAAAACGGCCCGCACAAGGCGGGCCGTTTTCGTACTTTGGTTGCGGGGACAGGATTTGAACCTGTGACCTTCAGGTTATGAGCCTGACGAGCTACCGGGCTGCTCCACCCCGCGTCAACTTCACGGCGAACGCCGGCCGGGCAGCCCGGGCTTTTTTGTTTTGTCCGTCCTCAAGGCCTTCGCCTTGTGGGCGGACGGGGCGCTGCTCCACCCCGCGTCAACCCTAGAAGTAAGCCTTGGCTCACTGAATTCAAGCTTCCGCCAAATGAAAGGGCCGCTTGCGCGGCCCGGAGTCCCGTTGGCGGGCCTGTTCGTAAGGAGAAGATTAAACAACGTGCGCTTGGCAGACCTGGCAGCGACCTACTCTCCCGCGTCTTGAGACGAAGTACCATCAGCGCTGGAGCGTTTCACGGCCGAGTTCGGAATGGGATCGGGTGCAGCCGCTCCGCCATAACCACCAGGTCGGCAAAACGCACGTTGCTCGAGAAGCTGTTTTCTGTGCCATCCATCTCGGCGCAATCCAAGGATTGTCGCCAGAAATGGGCATTAGGAATGAGAACGATCAAGCCGATCGAACTATTAGTACCGGTAAGCTTCAAGCGTTGCCGCTCTTCCACACCCGGCCTATCAACGTGGTCGTCTTCCACGGTTCTCAGGGAATACTCGTTTTAAGGTGGGTTTCCCGCTTAGATGCCTTCAGCGGTTATCCCGTCCGGATATAGCTACCCTGCTATGCGGCTGGCGCCACAACAGGTCCACCAGAGATCCGTCCATCCCGGTCCTCTCGTACTAGGGACAGATCCTTTCAATATTCCTACACCCACGGCAGATAGGGACCGAACTGTCTCACGACGTTCTGAACCCAACTCACGTACCGCTTTAAATGGCGAACAGCCATACCCTTGGGACCTGCTCCAGCCCCAGGATGCGATGAGTCGACATCGAGGTGCCAAACAACCCCGTCGATATGGACTCTTGGGGGTCATCAGCCTGTTATCCCCGGCGTACCTTTTATCCGTTGAGCGATGGCCCTTCCACGCGGGACCACCGGATCACTATGACCGACTTTCGTCTCTGCTCGACTTGTCAGTCTCGCAGTCAGGCAGGCTTATGCCATTGCACTCAGCGAACGATTTCCGACCGTTCTGAGCCCACCATCGCGCGCCTCCGTTACTCTTTAGGAGGCGACCGCCCCAGTCAAACTACCCACCATACATTGTCCCGGACCCGGATAACGGGCCGCGGTTAGACATCCATAGTGATAAGGGTGGTATTTCAAGGGTGGCTCCACCTGAGCTGGCGCCCAGGTTTCAAAGCCTACCACCTATCCTACACATGCCACTACGAATGCCAATGTAAAGCTATAGTAAAGGTGCACGGGGTCTTTCCGTCTAACCGCAGGAACCCCGCATCTTCACGGGGAATTCAATTTCACTGAGTCTATGCTGGAGACAGCGGGGAAGTCGTTACGCCATTCGTGCAGGTCGGAACTTACCCGACAAGGAATTTCGCTACCTTAGGACCGTTATAGTTACGGCCGCCGTTTACTGGGGCTTCGATTCAGAGCTTGCACCCCTCCTCTTAACCTTCCAGCACCGGGCAGGCGTCAGACCCTATACGTCGTCTTGCGACTTCGCAGAGCCCTGTGTTTTTGATAAACAGTCGCTACCCCCTGGTCTGTGCCACCCTCCCATGCTTGCGCATGAAAGGGTCACGCTTCTTCCGAAGTTACGCGTGCAATTTGCCGAGTTCCTTCAGCATAGTTCTCTCAAGCGCCTTGGTATACTCTACCAGTCCACCAGTGTCGGTTTCGGGTACGGTCTATAAGGAGGAGCTATTTCCTGGAACCACGCAGCAGCCCTTTCAATCCGATAAGATTGGACTACCTCAATGATCCGTCACTTCCTCCAGGCCCACGAATATTAACGTGGTTCCCATCGTCTACGCATTTCTGCCTCGACTTAGGGGCCGGCTAACCCTGCTCAGATTAGCTTTAAGCAGGAACCCTTGGACTTTCGGCGGGGGAGTCTCTCACTCCCCTTACGTTACTCATGTCAGCATTCGCACTTCTGATACCTCCACCATCCCTCACGGGTATGGCTTCATCAGCTTACAGAACGCTCCGCTACCGCTTGCATTGCTGCAAACCCTAAGCTTCGGTGTATGGCTTTAGCCCCGTTACATTTTCGGCGCAAAGACCCTTATTTAGACCAGTGAGCTGTTACGCTTTCTTTAAATGATGGCTGCTTCTAAGCCAACATCCTGGTTGTTTTGGGATCCTCACATCCTTTCCCACTTAGCCATAACTTGGGGACCTTAGCTGTAGGTCAGGGTTGTTTCCCTTTTCACGACGGACGTTAGCACCCGCCGTGTGTCTGCCGACTATTACTCCCAGGTATTCGGAGTTTGGTTAGGTTTGGTAATCCGGTGAGGACCCCTAGCCCATCCAGTGCTCTACCCCCTGGGGTATTCGGTCGACGCTCTACCTAAATAGATTTCGCGGAGAACCAGCTATTTCCGAGTTTGATTGGCCTTTCACCCCTAGCCACAAGTCATCCCGAACTATTGCAACAGTTATGGGTTCGGTCCTCCAGTAAGTGTTACCTTACCTTCAACCTGCTCATGGCTAGATCACTCGGTTTCGGGTCTAATGCGACGAACTGAACGCCCTGTTCAGACTCGCTTTCGCTGCGCCTACACCTATCGGTTTAAGCTTGCTCGTCACACTAAGTCGCTGACCCATTATACAAAAGGTACGTGGTGACCCAGGACGAACCTTGGGCTCCCACTGTTTGTAGGCAATCGGTTTCAGGTACTATTTCACTCCCCTTGTCGGGGTGCTTTTCACCTTTCCCTCACGGTACTAGTTCGCTATCGGTCATGCACGAGTACTTAGGCTTGGAGGGTGGTCCCCCCAATTTCAGACAGGATTTCACGTGTCCCG
>NZ_JAMYSW010000012.1:0-182500 GCF_040322135.1 Mesorhizobium sp. M0189 | reverse complement strand
AAAAGGCCGGCTGGGCTGGCGGCTATGGCAAGCAGATCATCCTGCGGCACGCCAATGGTTACGAGACGTCCTACAATCACCAGAGCGCCTTTGCCAAGGGCATCGAGCCGGGTGTTCGCGTTCGCCAAGGTCAGGTTATCGGCTATCTCGGCTCAACCGGCCTCTCCACCGGTCCGCATCTTCATTACGAACTGATCGTCAACGGCACCAAGGTCGATTCGATGCGCGTCCGCCTGCCGGTCGGCAAGACGCTGAAGGGCGACGACCTCGTCGCCTTCAAGCGCGAGCGCGAACGCATCGACGACCTGCTCAAGCAGGAAGACAGCAATCAGTTGAAGGTAGCGAGCGCCAAGATCGAAGGCTGAGCCGACGTTTTTCGTCGTCAGCCCTGCTGATTCGCCGTGTCGCGCGCCCATGGCAGCCGCTCGCCGGAAACCGTCGTCCAGGCGGTGATTGCCGAAAGCAGGCAAAGCAGCGCGGTCACTGCGGCAACGGCCGCGAATGCCGCGTCGCTGGCGGCAAGCCGTGCCGCATCGAGATCGGGCGCCAGGCCGGCGGGCGCCGGTTCGCCGAAACCCGGAATGCCGGCACCGGTATCGAGCACGGCAGCGTAGACCCAGGCCGCCAGCGATCCCATCGCCGCCACGGCAATCAGGCCGCCGATGCGCGAGACGGCGTTGTTGATGCCCGAGGCCGCACCCGTATCCTTGTCCTCGACCGCCGTCATGATGGCGGTCGAGAGCGGCGACACCACCAGCGCCATGCCGAACCCCATCAGCGCCATCAGCGGGAACACCCCCAACCAGAAATTGTGGATGCCCCAATAGGCCAGCAAGGCAAGCCCGGCAAAGGCAACAGCCACCACCAGACTGCCGCTGGCGATCGGAAAGCGAGGCCCGATGCGGTCGGACCACTGGCCGACCGGCCCGGACAGCAGCGCGATCAATGCCGACAGCGGCAGGAAGATGAAGCCGACCTCGGCCGTGCTCAGCCCCCATCCGGCGATCATGAGCATCGGCAGATAGAACAGATTGGCCGACAGCGCGAAATAAAGGAAGAAGGTCGCCACATTGGCGCCCGCAAACGCCCCAATCCGAAACAGCGATAGGTCGATCATCGGCTCGCGCCGCCGGCGTTCGAAGACTATGAACACGACGAGCAAAACTGCGCCGGCGGCAATACTCGGGCCGGACATCAGCCCCTCCCCGTCACCGCTCATCGAGGTCAGGCCGTAAGCGAGCGCTCCGAACGCCAATATGGCGAGTGCTGCGCCGCCGAGATCGAGGCTGCGCTTTTCCGCCGGCGCGTCGGCGGGAACCTTGGCCAGCAGAAGATAGATCGAGATAAGACCGAGCGGCAGGTTGATGGCGAAGATCGCCCGCCAGATGCCGTCGCCGAAGGCCGACAGCACGAAGCCGCCCAGCACCGGACCGAGCGCCATCGTCAGCGCTGATGCCGCCGCCCAGATGCCGATCGCCCGGCCGCGTTCCTTTTTCGGATAGGCTTTGGCGATAATGGCCAGGCTGCCCGGCACCATGACGGCCGCTCCAACACCCTGGATAGCCCGAAACGCAATAAGCACCGCCGGGTTAGGCGCCAACGCGCAGGCAAGCGAGGCGGCGATGAACAGGACGATGCCGGCGACGAAGGAGTGGCGCAGGCCGAAGCGATCGCCAGCGGCGCCGCCGACGAGAATGAGGGCTGAAAGCGTCAATGCATAGGCATTGGAAATCCATTGCGCCTCGGCGAGGCTGGCGCCGAGGTCGACGCGGATCGCCGGCGTCGCAATAGCCAGGACCGATCCGTCGATAAAGCCGAGTGCGGAAGCCAGGATCGCCGCGATCAGCACGAACCGCCGCTGCGCCTGCGGGCAAAACGTATCGGACGGAAGTGAGCCGGTCAGGGGAACGGCGCCGGTACCGACTTTGGTTGGCGTGTGCATGCTGCCTTACCTAGACCGCCGGGGGGCCAGCGACAACCGGCCAGCAGGCTGTTCTCGTTGAAACCAGCCCGAACCTGGCCATGCAGGCAGGACCACGCCAGTGCGGGTGCAAACGGCCGATGCCGTGCTAAGCTTCTTGCAGCGCGACTGGCAAGGGGGAAAATACCCGCATGAAACGACCGCTCGAACCCTCGGCGGAAGGACGTGGGCGCGTCGTCGGCATCACCGACGGCGTGTTCGCCATCGCGCTCACCCTGATCGTTCTCGAGATCAGGGTGCCAGCGCATGAAACGGTGCATTCCGAAAACGAGTTGATCGCCGCGGTCGCAGCACTGGCGCCGCGTTTTCTGACCTATGCGCTCAGCTTCCTGACGCTGACCATCTTCTGGTTCGGCCAGCAGGCGCAGCACGGGCTGATCGCGAAGTCCGACAGGCGGCTTGCCACGCTGAACCTTTGTTTTCTCGGTTTCATCGCCTTGCTGCCGTTCTCGACCGATCTTTTGGCCGACTTCCTCGAATTCAGAACCGCCGTGCTCGTCTACTGGCTCAATCTTTTGATGCTCGGGCTGACGCTGCTCGCCAGTTGGCGCTATGCGGACAAAAACGGCCTCCTGGCGGAAGGCGTCGATGCGGAGACCACCCGAACGGTCTATCTGCGCATCGTCAAGGCGCAGATCCTGTGGGCGATCGGCGCTGCACTCTGCCTCGTCAGCCCGCTGCTCAGCGTCGGCTTCATGTTGGTGGTGCAGCTGATCTATGCGGCGGCGCCACGCGCGCGATTGCTGCGCAAGATCATCGGGTGAGTGGAGCGAAAACGCTCAACTCAGTCGACGAACTCCACCGTCACGCCGGGCGACACGATTTTGGCCAGCTCGCGCGCGTCCCAATTGGTCAGCCGCACGCAGCCATGGCTTTCGGTCTTGCCGATCTTGGACGGATCCGGGGTGCCGTGAATGCCATAGGTCGGCTTGTCCAGCGCAATCCAGACCGAGCCGACCGGACCGTTCGGCCCCGGCGGGATGGTCAGGATCCTGTCGTTTTCGCCCTGCTTGAAATTGATGTTCGGGTTGTAGGTGTAATTCGGATCCAACGCGACACGCGACACCGCATGGGTGCCGGACGGCGACGGCGTGTCCGACGAGCCGATGGTCGCCGGATAGGCCGCGACCAGCTTGCCCGCCGCATCATAGGCGCGGACCTGCTTGTTGGCCTTGTCGGCGATGATGCGCGCCACCGGCGTCGCCACCAGCCTGCCGAAATTGGCGACCTTGATGATGGTGCCGGGGCGGCTGAAATTGGCGTCCGGATTGAGCGATTTCAGATAGGCCTCGTCCATGTGGAAGCGCTCGGCCAGCGCCTCGGGCACCGACGTGTAGCCCATGCGGTCGAGCTGGGCCTTTTGGCTGTAGTCCTCCGGTATCGAGGCGACATAGGGGCCGGCCGCATCCTCGGGCGTGATCGTATAGGAGGCGAAGGCATCGCCACCGGATTGCGCCAGGGCGGCCTGGATGCCGATCGCATCGGTCGATTTCAGATTGCTGCCGGTGATCTCATTATAGGCGGCAAGCGCCTTGTCGACATTCGAGCCGAAGCGTCCGTCGATGACGCCTGGCGAAGAACCGGCACGGTCGAGCAGCACCTGCAGTGCCGCCACGTCCTGGCGGGCGCCGAGCGATAACGACGGGTCGACCGCCGTTTTGCCGCCAGTGCTTGGCGGCAAGGCCGCCTGCTCGCCCGGCACTGTCGGTTCGACCGGCTCGATCGAAGCCTCATTGAGCGGCTGGCGCTCAATGGTGCGCGGCTTCACCGGCTGCGCTTCCTCCGGAAAATTGTTGCCATAGCCGCCGTCATCCCGCGGCGCTTCGGGGAAGACTTCTGCCGAATTGTCGCCATAGGGGTCGTACTCGTCAGCCGGCGGCACGATGACCCTGCCTTCGTCTTCCAACCGCCTGCGACGGAACCGCGCCGTGTCCTCCGGATCGTCAAGATAATAGCGGTCGTCTTCGACCGGTCCGAGATTGCGCAGGCGCTCGCGGCGCAAGGCACGGCGATCGAGCCTGGTCTGCGGCGGCTGGATGGCGATAACCTTGCCGGTCTCCGCATCGACGATGACGCGGTTTCCCCTGGCGTCGTAATAGATGTCGAGATTGCCGTTCTGGGCGACAAGAATGCCGCCGTCATCGGCAGCACGACCCACCCGTGGCGCAGTATCCACTATCGGCGATGCCATCGTATTCGAAGCCAGCAGCCCGGCAGCAAGCGCTGAAAGGGTAAAGATGGTGCGCAACATGGTGGCCAAAATTCTCCGGTCCGTAATTGCCGCCGCCGGCATTGTCTCTCAAGAGCGCCGCGCGTCCTTTTGGGCTTAAGGACACTCTAACGCTTTAAATCTCCGCATCGTGCTTTGCGAAAATCAAAACTCGATTTCGGGCCGATGTGGTCGCGAACCCCTTCGCCAGCAAATCACTTGCGTACGATAAGGTTCCAATATGAACCGGGCATGAAGATGGCGGATTTCTGGCAGATCAACCGGCAATGAGTCCCAATTCCTTGCGCGCCTGCTTCGTCAGCTTCAGCGCGACGAGACGGTGGCTTTCGCGCAGATAATCCTTCAGCGCCTCGTCATCCATGCTTTCGCCTGTCTGGCGCTGGATCCATTTCATGCCGCGCGAGGCGAGATAGGGCGCCGGCCGAAGGCCCGGCTGTTCCCTCAGCACGTCATAGGCGATATCGGAGCATTTGAAGGTGACGAACGGCTCTTTGCCTTCACTCCAGCCGCCGATTGCAAACACCTTGCCGCCGACTTTCCAGACATGGGCGCCGCCCCACTGCACGACATGGGTCGTCGAAGGCAGCGAGGCGCAGAAGCTGTTATAATCGTCCAGCGTCATCTGCGCCCCGCCAATGATGGTAGACCATGAGATCATGGTCAAAAAAGAAGAGAGGAGCCCATCCCGATTCCATCGGGATGGAACAGGCTTTGGCTTGAAGTCAGGCGGCCGCCTCGGTTGCCACGACCGCCGGCTTCGAGCGGAAGTTCAGCCGGTCGGACCCGGCGGTGACCTTGACGGTCGAGCCGTCGAGGATCTCGCCGAGCAGGATCTTTTCCGCCAGCGGATCCTGCAATTCCTTCTGCATCACCCGCTTCAGCGGCCGCGCGCCGTAGGCCGGATCATAGCCCTTGGCCGCCAGCCAGTCGATCGCCTCCTGATCGAGCGAAAGCGCGATCTTGCGGTCGACAAGCAGGTTTTCCAGCCGCTTGAGCTGGATTTCGACGATGCGGCCCATATCCTGCCGGCGCAACCGGTGGAACAGGATCACCTCGTCGATGCGGTTGAGGAATTCCGGCCGGAACGAAGCCCTGACCACATTCATCACCTCGTCGCGCACCACGTCGACATCCTGGTCCTCGCCGAGATTGACCAGATATTCGGCGCCGAGGTTGGACGTCATGATGATCAGCGTGTTGCGGAAGTCGACCGTACGGCCCTGCCCGTCGGTCAGCCGGCCGTCGTCGAGCACCTGCAGCAGCACGTTGAACACGTCCGGATGCGCCTTCTCGATCTCGTCGAACAGCACGACCTGATAGGGCCGCCGCCGGATCGCTTCGGTCAGCGCGCCGCCTTCCTCATAGCCGACATAGCCGGGGGGCGCGCCGATCAGCCGGGCGACCGAGTGCTTCTCCATGAACTCCGACATGTCGATGCGCACCATGGCGCTCTCGTCGTCGAACAGGAAGCTGGCCAGTGCCTTGGTCAATTCGGTCTTGCCGACGCCCGTCGGTCCGAGGAACATGAACGAGCCGAGCGGCCGGTTCGAGTCCTGCAGGCCGGCGCGCGCACGGCGCACCGCTTTCGACACCGCCTGCACCGCCTCACCCTGGCCGACGACGCGCTTGCCGACCTCGTCTTCCATGCGCAACAGCTTGTCGCGTTCGCCTTCCAGCATCTTGTCGACCGGGATCCCCGTCCAGCGCGACACGATATGAGCGACGTGATCGGGGCCGACCACTTCCTCGACCATGCCGGCCTTGCCATCCCTGGCTTCAGCCTGCTTCAGGTGCTTTTCGAGTTCCGGGATCTTGCCATAGGCAAGTTCGCCGGCGCGCTGGAATTCGCCCTTGCGCTGCGCAATGGCAAGTTCGTTGCGCGCCTCGTCGAGCTGCTTCTTGAGGTCGGCGGCAAGCCCGAGCTTCTGCTTCTCGGCCTGCCACTTCGAGGTCAGCTCGGTCGATTCCTCCTCGAGATTCGAGAGTTCCTTCTCAAGCCGGGTGAGCCGGTCCTTCGAGGCATCGTCCTTCTCGACCTTGAGCGCCTCGCGCTCGATCTTGAGCTGCATGATGCGGCGATCGATCTCGTCCAGCGCCTCGGGCTTCGAATCGACCTGCATCCTGAGCCGCGAGGCGGCCTCGTCGACGAGATCGATCGCCTTGTCCGGCAAGAAGCGGTCGGCGATGTAGCGGTTTGACAGCGTAGCGGCCGCGACCAGCGCCGAATCCGAGATGCGCACCTTGTGGTGCTGCTCGTATTTCTCTTTCAGGCCGCGCAGGATCGAGACGGTGTCTTCGACCGTCGGCTCATTGACGAAGACCGGCTGGAAGCGGCGGGCAAGGGCCGCATCCTTCTCGACATGCTTGCGGTATTCGTCGAGCGTGGTGGCGCCGACGCAGTGCAGTTCGCCGCGGGCCAGCGCCGGCTTCAGCAGGTTCGACGCATCCATGGCGCCATCCGCCTTGCCGGCGCCGACCAGGGTGTGCATCTCGTCGATGAACAGGATGATGCCGCCGGCGGCAGACGTGACTTCGGAAAGCACCGCCTTCAGCCGCTCCTCGAACTCGCCGCGGTATTTGGCGCCGGCGATCAGCGACCCCATGTCGAGCGCCATCAGCTGCTTGTCCTTGAGCGATTCCGGCACATCGCCATTGACGATGCGCAGCGCCAGCCCTTCGGCGATCGCCGTTTTGCCGACGCCGGGTTCGCCGATCAGCACCGGGTTGTTCTTGGTGCGGCGCGACAGCACCTGGATGGTGCGGCGAATTTCGTCATCACGACCGATGACCGGATCGAGCTTGCCCGCGCGGGCGTCCGCCGTCAGGTCGCGCGCGTATTTCTTCAGCGCGTCGTAGCCCTGCTCGGCGCTCGCCGAATCGGCGGTGCGACCTTTGCGTACGTCGTTGATGACCTGGTTCAGCGCCTGCGGCGTGACACCGGCCTTGGACAGGATGTCGGCGGTCTTGGCCGACTTTTCCATGGCAAGCGCCTGCAGAAGCCGTTCGACGGTAACGAAGCTGTCACCGGCCTTCTTGGCCAGTTCCTCGGCGGTCGAGAACACCTTTGCCAGCGGCTGCGCCAAGTAGAGCTGGCCATTGCCGCCCTCGACCTTGGGCATTGCCTCCAGTGCCGTTTCGACGCCGAGCTTGACGTCACGGACATTGCCGCCGGCGCGCTCGATCAGCGACGCAGCCAGGCCCTCGTCGTCATCGACAAGGACCTTGAGGATATGCTCGGGGGTGAATTGCTGGTGGCTGCGGGAAAGCGCCATGGTTTGCGCGGACTGGATAAAGCCACGCACGCGCTCGGAATATTTTTCAAGATTCATGCCTGTCTCCTTCCGTCACCGGCCCGCTTCGCGGCACCGGATCAGATTGCGGTGACGGACCCGCCCGTTCGAGCCGGATCCTGTTCACGCAAGATATGGGACGCAAACCACGGACCCTCAAGACGCCTCGACACTGGCGAACGCATAATATTCCGAGCGCGCAAAAGGAAAACGGCGGAGATTTCTCTCCGCCGTCCAGGGTAAAGGATGCGCTAAGATCGCCTGAACGTTTCTTCGATCAATTCTCGACGTCGGCAATAATAGGTTGACCGCCGGCATCTTCAGCCGGCGCCGCATCGACATTGCCAGTTTCGGCACGGTCAGGGCCGGAACTGTCAGGGCCGGCATTGTCGTTGCCGCCATTTGCCTGTTCGACATCGAGGCGCGGACGACGCGGACGCCTGGGGCGGCGGGCCGGGCTGTTTTCGGCCGCGGCTTCGTTGAGCTCGGCCTGGGCGGCGAGACCCGCCGGCGAAAGGTTTTCGAATTGCGGTGCGGGCTCGCTCACAAAGACCGGCTCAGCGGCCGGCACGGGCTCTGCCTGCGCCGGCGTCTCGTCGCGCCGTGGCTGTTCGACGCGCTGACCACCCTGCTGCTCGCCGCGCGCGCCATATTCGCCGCGCTGGCCGTTCTGGCCGTAACCGCCATTGGGGCGACGGTCGCGGTGGCGTCCGCCATTGTTGTCGCGGCCGCCCCGATTGTCGCGGCTGTTTTCCTGGTTCAGAGCCAGCTCGGCCGGCGTGCCATCGATGACCGGCTGCGGGCCGGCACCGTGATTGGCCGAAGCCGAGGCCTCGTTGGCATTGTTGTTGCCGGCATTGTCGAACTCATCGCGATCCTCGTCGCCGTCATCGTCGAAATCATCTCGATTCTGCTGCGCGTTCTGGATCGGCATCTGTGCCTGAGCGGCTGCGATGATGCGGTTATAGTGCTCTGCATGCTGGAGATAGTTTTCCGCCATCACCCGGTCGCCGGAGCTTTGCGCGTCACGGGCAAGGGTTGCGTACTTCTCGGCAATCTGCTGAGCCGATCCGCGGATCTTCACGTCCGGACCGTTGCTCTCATAGTTGCGCGTCAGGGGATTCGGCCCCTTACGGTTGTTGTTGTTATTGTTGTTGCCGCCGCCGCCGCCATTGTTGTTGCGACCGCGCATGCGCCTGTTTTGCTGTTGTGGCCTCATTAGACTCTCTTCACTTTGAAATTTTCGAAAAACTCTTCACGAACGGAGGCGCTCATGCGGCCAGCCGTTTCGTTCCTTCACCGGCGTTCGCCCGCATCAATTGCGTTGGCGCCACGTGCCATCCTGTTCCGGTTACTTCACTTGCCGGACGATTCCCGCACGAAGCTTGGGCGTCGTTTGCGCAAGAAGGCAGCTATTTCCAAGGAAAACCGAATCGCTAAGAGCACTGCCTGCTTCGTCTCATCCGGTTAAGGCGACCCTAGCCGCATTCCCCGGTATTGCCAAGCGCTTTTTTCGCACTGCATCACGGCTTCCACCGTTCGAACACAAGAACTCTGTCGTTTCCGCCGAGATCACGAAACACCCCGACCGGACAGTACCCGGCCGCGGAGAATATCCCCGTAACCTGTTGGTGCTGCGTATGGCCGATCTCGACCGCAATCCTGCCTTGGAGTTCCAAATAGGCTGCCGCTCCTGCGGCGATCTTCCTGTAGGGGCTCAGACCGTCCACGCCGCCATCCAGGGCCTGGCGTGGATCGAAACCGCGGACCTCGTCCTGCAGATTTCCAATGTCGTCTGAGGGTATATAGGGAGGGTTTGCGACAATTACATGGTACCGGCCAGAAACTTTTTCAAACCAGTCGGATTTGAGCGCCGTGAACCGACCGGCGAGCCCCAATTCCCCGGCATTACGCATGGCCGTGACCAGCGCCTCTCGCGAAATGTCGACGCCGGTGGCGGTCGCGGCCGGGACAGCGCTGAGCAGCGCCAGCGCGATGGCACCGGTGCCGGTCCCCAGATCGAGGACGCGGCAGCCGCCTTCGCGTGCCGCCACTGCCTTGACGAAGGGCAGTATAGCCTCGACCAGCGTTTCGGTATCCGGCCGCGGCTCCAGCGTTTGCGGCGAAAGCGACAGGCGCAAGCCGTAGAATTCGCGATAGCCGAGGATGCGGTGCACCGGCTCGCCGGCGATACGCCGCCGCAGTGCGGCATCGATCGCTGCTCTCACGCCCGCATCGACCGTTTGCTCGGGATCGGCGATGGCCTGCGTGCGGGTCGTGCCGGAAAAATGCTCGACGATCAGCCTGGCATCGAGCGCCGGATCCGCGATCCCGGCCGCGGTAAGCCGGTTTCGCGCCTCCCGCAACAGTGAGGCGAGCGTGCCGGGCAGGCCGTCAGCCATCGAGGCCGATATCGGCGAGCAGCTTCGACTGGTGATCGGCGATCAGCGCGTCGATGATCTCGTCAAGCTCACCCATCATCACCCGGTCGAGCTTGTAGAGCGTCAGGTTGATGCGATGATCGGTGACGCGCCCTTGCGGAAAATTATAGGTGCGGATGCGTTCCGAGCGGTCGCCCGAGCCGACCTGCGACTTGCGCGATTCGGAGCGTTCCTCGTCCGCCTTGCTGCGCTCGAGGTCGTAGAGCCTGGCGCGCAGGATCTGCATGGCCTTCGCCCGGTTCTGGTGCTGCGACTTTTCCGCCTGCACCACCATGATGCCGGTCGGCAGATGGGAGATGCGCACGGCCGAATCGGTGGTGTTGACGTGCTGGCCGCCGGAACCCGAGGCGCGCATCGTGTCGATGCGGATGTCTTCGGCCCTGATGTCGATATCGACCTCTTCCGCTTCCGGCAACACCGCGACCGTCGCCGCCGAGGTATGGATGCGCCCGCCCGCCTCCGTCGTCGGCACACGCTGCACGCGGTGCACGCCGGATTCGAATTTCAGATGCGCAAAGACGCCCTTGCCCGAAACGGTGGCTATGATTTCCTTGTAGCCGCCGACCTCGCCCTCGCTGGCCGACACCGTCTCGAAACGCCAGCCATGCGCCGCGGCATAGCGCTCGTACATGCGAAACAGGTCGCCGGCGAAAAGTGCCGCCTCGTCACCGCCGGTGCCGGCGCGGATTTCGAGGATGGCGTTCTTTTCGTCGGCGGCATCCCTTGGCAACAGCAGGATTTGGATGTCCTGCTGCAGCGCCTCGATGCGATGCTTGACCCCTGGCAGATCGGCCTCGGCCAAGGCCCGCATCTCGGCGTCGGTGCCCTTGTCGGCGAGCATCGCCTCCAGATCGGCCTGTTCGCGCTCCGCGGCGCGCAGCGCCCTGATCTTTGCCACCATCTCCTGGATGTCGGCATATTCGGAGGCCATCCTGACATAGGCGTCCGCCGCCGGCCCGGCCGACATCTGCGCTTCGAGCATGTCGAAACGCTTGACGACTTGGTCCATACGGTCGCGGGGCAGGTTGATCATGGCGAAGTCTATAGCGGTATGGAGCGGTCGTCGGCAAAGGCTTGCAGCAGCGCCCGCATCGGCAGGCCTTGCGCCGGCGCCATCAGATTGTCGTCGAAGAACGCTTCCAGTTCGCTGAGCGGCAGTTCCGTCAGCATCGCCTTGACCGGGCCGATCGAAGCCGGCGACATCGAGATCGAGCGATAGCCAAGGCCGATCAGCGCCATCGCCGAAATCGGCTTGCCGGCAAGTTCGCCGCACAGGGTCACCGGCGTATGGTTGCGCGCTCCGGCGTCGGCAATTTTCTTCAAAACACGCAGGAACGGCGTCGAGAGCGGGTCGAAGCGGTCGGACAATTGGGTGTTGCCGCGATCCACCGCCATGACGAACTGGAACAGATCGTTCGAGCCGACCGAGACGAAATCGACCGCCTTCATCAACTCGTCGAGCTGGAACAGCAGCGACGGCACCTCCAGCATCGCGCCCACCTTGAGGCTGGTCGGCAAATGATGGGCAAAGCGCGACAAATGCCGCACCTCGCGATCGATGATCTCGCGCGCCTGCACGATCTCGCCGAGTTCCGTCACCATTGGCAGCATCAGCTTCAGTTCGCGCCCGCCGCACGCCTTGAGCAGTGCGCGGATCTGGGTGCGCAGCAGGCCGGGCCGGTCGAGCGTCAGGCGGATGGCGCGCCAGCCGAGCGCCGGGTTCTCCTCCTGGATCGACCCCTTGAAATAGGGCAGCACCTTGTCGCCGCCGATATCGATGGTGCGGAACGTCACCGGCTTGCCGCGCGCCGCCTCGAGCACGTCGCGATAGAGCCGCTCCTGCGCTTCGGCGCGCGGAAAAGTCGAGGCGACCATGAATTGCAGCTCGGTGCGGAACAGGCCGATGCCGGCCGCGCCAGCTTCGGCCAGTTGCGGCAGGTCGACCGCCAGCCCGGCATTCATCAGAAGATCGACCTGGACACCGTCCTTGGTCACCGACGGCTTCTTGCGCAGCTCGCGGTAGACCTCCTGCCGCCGCGCCCTGAAGCGCACTTTCTCGGCATAGGCCGCCTCGAGGTCGGGCTGCGGGCGCAGATGGATCGCGCCTTCCTCGCCGTCGACGATGATGGCATCGCCGTTTTCCGCCATGGAAACGGCGCCCTTCATCTGGCCGGCGACCGGTATGCCCATCGCACGGGCCACGATGACGACATGGCTGGTCGCCGCGCCGTCCTCCAGCACCAGTCCGCGCAGCTTGTCTCTGGGATAGTCAAGCAGCTCGGCAGCACCCATCGAGCGGGCGACGATAATGGCGTCCTTGGGCAGCGAGGCCGCGACGTCCTCCGGTCCGCGCCCCATAAGCTGCCGCAGCAACCGGTTGGCGAGATCGTCGAAATCGCTCATCCGTTCGCGCAGATACGGATCGGTCATGTGCAGCATGCGGGCACGCATGTCGCTCTGCACCTTTTCGACCGCCGCTTCGGCCGTCAGGCCGTTGCGGATCGCCTCCTCCAGCCGGCGTACCCAGCCACGGTCGTTGGCGAACATGCGATAGGCTTCGAGCACCTGGCGATGCTCGCCCTCGAAGGCGACGTCGCGGCGCTCCAGCATGTCGTCGATGGAGAGCCTGAGCGAGCCGAGGGACGCGTCGAGCCGCCTGACCTCCTCCTCGCTGTCCTCGTTGAACAGGTTGGTGACGACAATGCGCGGCTCGTGCAGCACCACATGGCCGAGCCCGACGCCTTCATTGAAGGACAGGCCGGTAAAGCTTACCGGGCGACGCAGATCGAGCTCGAGGCCGGGGCGCGTCAGCCGCTCCAGATCGCCGGTGGCGATCATCTCGGCGATCACCATCGCCGTCGTTTCCAGCGCCTCGACCTCGTCGTCTCGATAATGGCGCATGGTCTTGTTCTGCACGACCAGGACGCCGAGCGTCCGCCCTGCCCTCAGCACCGGCACGCCGAGGAAGGAATTGTAGATTTCTTCCCCGGTCTCCGGCAGGTAGGCGAAGGCAGGATGCTCCTGTGCATTGGAAAGGTTGAGCGGCCGCGCCGAGGCCGCGATCGTGCCGACCAGGCCTTGACCCAGCCTGAGCTGCGCCAGGTGGACGGCGTTCGGGTTCAGGCCTTCGGTGGCGTAGAGCTCGAGCACCGAATCGGCGCGCAGCACATAGAGCGAGCAGACCTCGGCAACCATGTTGGAGGCGATGTCGCGCACGATCCGGTCAAGCCGCTCCTGCGGCTCCAGCGGCTCTTGCATGAGCTCGCGGAGCCGTTTCAGCAAAACGCGCGGGCCACTGGCCGAATCACGCATCGCGGCTTCTTCTCCAATAGCATTTCAGCCGGTGCAGGTTGCCCTGCACAGCGGCACAAACGCAACAACTCAATTAGAGCGCCGTGCGTCCAATTGAACGCATAAAGGCCGCTCCAAGACTTTCGATCTGCTACTGCTTATCCAGACCGTAGACGGAATGCAAAGTGCGAACTGCTAGTTCCGTATAGGGACCGTCGATCAGGATCGAAATCTTGATTTCGGACGTTGTAATGGCGCGGATGTTGATCGACCTGTCGGCCAGCGCCTTGAAGGCGGTGGCGGCGACGCCGGCATGGCTGCGCATGCCGATGCCGATGACCGAGACCTTTGACATGCCGGCTTCCGACTGCACCACATCGTAGCCGATCGTCGCCTTCAGCCGTTCGAGCACGGCAAGCGCCTTGTCGACGTCGCCGGATGGCACGGTGAAGGTCATATCGGTGAACTTGCCGTCCTCGGAAATGTTCTGGACGATCATGTCGACGTTGATGTTGGCCTCGGCGAGCGGCCCGAAAATGCCGGCGGCGACGCCCGGCCGGTCGCCGACGCGGCGCAGCGATATCTGCGCCTCGTCCTTGGCATAGGCAATTCCGGTGACGACCTGCTGTTCCACGATCTCTTCCTCGTCGCAAATAAGCGTTCCCGGCGGATTGAGCAAATCCCCCATTCCGGGTGCATCGGGATCGTCGAAGGACGACCGCACAAAGGTACGCACCCTGTGCACCATGGCAAGCTCGACCGAGCGCACCTGCAGGACCTTGGCGCCCAGCGAGGCCATTTCGAGCATTTCCTCGAAGGAAATCTTGGCCAGCCGCCGCGCCTTCGGCTCGATGCGCGGATCGGTCGTGTAGACCCCGTCGACATCGGTGTAGATGTCGCAGCGGTCGGCCTTGACCGCCGCCGCGATGGCGACAGCGCTGGTATCGGAACCGCCGCGGCCGAGCGTTGCGATCCGGTTGTCCGGCCCGATGCCCTGGAAACCGGCCACCACCGCCACCTGGCCTTCGCCGAAGCGCTTGATCAGGAACGCGCCGTCAATATCGAGAATGCGCGCCGCGCCATGCGCGTTGTCGGTCTTGATCGGGATCTGCCAGCCTTGCCAGGAGCGGGCATGCACGCCGATATTCTGCAGCGCGATCGCCAGCAAGCCGGCGGTGACCTGCTCGCCGGCCGCGACGACGGCGTCATATTCGCGCGCATCGTGCATCGGCGAGGCCTCGCGCGTCCAATGCACGAGCTCGTTGGTCTTGCCGGCCATCGCCGAGACCACGACGGCGACCTCATGGCCGGCATCGACCTCGCGTTTGACGTGACGCGCCACATTGCGGATGCGGGCGATGTCGGCGACGGACGTTCCGCCGAATTTCATCACGATGCGCGCCATGGAAGCGAAATGCCTTTGACTGAATGCCGGACCGAGGGCCGAAAAGCGGAAATGCGTCCGACCGGGCCGGACGCTCAATGCGCGGCCTCCTTAGCCAAATGATCGCGGTTTCGCAAGGCATGCCGCCGCTGCCGGCCAGGCGACACACGAGCGCAGTGTCACGCCTGCACTGCTTGTTGGCAAATGCCGCTCGCTTCAGCCCTGCAGTGCCGTGGCTCTCCACAGGCGCGGATAATCGAGGACGAAACCGAGCGGCGAGACCTCCAGCATCTCGTTGTAGCCGAACAGCGGCGCGGCATAGGCGTAGTGTGCTGCATCGACGCGCTGATAGGTCTGTTCCAGGTGCGTCAGCCTCAGGTCGGGAAATGTCAGATAGGCCGCCGGGGCGGGCGTCGCCGTGCCGACATCGAGGGCAAAACGGCGGAGCGCCAAAAGGTTTGTGGCAGGCGTGAAGCCGAGATCGACATCGATGAGACCGTCGGCTTCCGCTTGATGCTCGCCGTTCAGCGTCCATTGGCGCTCGGTAAGCCGGTCGATGCCATAATGCAGCTCTTGCGTGCCGAGGAAGCCGTCGGCACGCGCCGAGCGCGTATGCCAGCCGGTATCGCAGTCCACCTCGTAGGCGATGCTGCACGGCTTGCCGTCCTGGACGAAAAGCGCGTGTCCCCTGAGGTTCCACCCGGAACTCGCTTCCGACAGCAGGCAAGCGTCGTGGCCTTCCTGGTCAAGCCGGCGCCAAAGAATGGAAGCAACCGTTCGCATCGTTGTGCACTCCTTCGATCACCATGTCTCTGCTTCGTCCGCCAGGGCATTGGTGTTTCCTTCCGGGACACCATCAACTGACATGTGCTGACACAATTGCCTCCGGCAAAAGGCGGTGCTGTCAGGCATCACGCGCATCGCGCTGCCGGCGGTGAATTTCGCGCCTTGACATTCGCAGCCTTGCGCCCGACTTCCTAGCGTCCGAGGAGACCACGCCATGCCAGAGCCCCGACGATCGACGATCGATGCCGGAGAGGTGGAACGATTTTCCGCCCTTGCCGCCGAATGGTGGAACCCGAACGGCAAGTTCCGCCCGCTGCATAAGTTCAACCCGATCCGGCTTGCCTATATCCGCGACCAGGTGGCGGCCCGCTTCGGCCGTGATCCGCGTGCGGCACGGCCGTTCGAAGGCCTGCGCTTCCTCGACATAGGCTGCGGCGGCGGGCTTTTGTGCGAGCCGATGGCGCGGCTTGGCGCCGAAGTGGTCGGCGCCGATGCCTCCGCCACCAACATCGAAGTGGCCAAGCTGCATGCGGCGGAAGTCGGCGTGAGCGTTGACTACCGCGCCATGACCGCGGAAGACCTGGCCGACGCTGGCGAAAAATTCGACGTCATCCTCAACATGGAAGTGGTCGAGCATGTCGCCGATGTCGATCTGTTCCTGGCCAAATGCGGCGAGATGGTCAAGCCCGGCGGCATCATGTTCGTCGCCACCATCAACCGCACGCTGAAGGCCCTGGGCCTGGCCATCATCGGCGCCGAATATGTGCTGCGCTGGCTGCCCCGCGGCACCCACCAGTTCGGCAAGCTGGTGCGCCCCGAGGAACTCGAAAAGGCGCTTGCCGGCGCCGGCCTGACCGTCATCGACCGCACCGGGGTCAGCTACAGCCCGCTCGCCGATCGCTGGCAGCGGTCGAAGGACATGGACGTCAACTACATGGTGCTGGCGGAGAAGGTATCCGTCTGAAGCTTACGCCTTCTGGCCCCTATGTCTTCTGGCTTTGCGCCTTGGTGGTGATGAACACGCCGGCGGTGATGATGACGGCACCCGCCCAGGTCAGCAACTGATAGCGCTCGCCGAGGAAGAGCGTCCCGGCAAACAGCCCGACCGCCGCCGCCACATAGCCGATCTGGCTGAGATAGACCGGGCCGCCGACCGCTTGCAGGCGGAAGAAGAAGGCGAACATCGCCGAGGCTGATGCCACCTGTGCCGCAGCGACCAGCGGCACGCCGCCGAGCGAGCCGAATGCATTGCCGCCCAGCAGGACCAGAATGCCGGCAAGCAGCATCAAGGCTGCTGCCAGATGGCTGCCGACGGCAAGCTCGATCGGGCCGGTGTCTTCAGGCCAGTCGACGGTGCGGTAGATGTTGCCGGCGGCGAGGCTGACCGGGATGAGCAGGCCCATCGCCACCCAGAAAAATTCGGCCGGATGGCCCGCTTCCCCGCGCGTCACGGCCACCATGACTGCGCCCACGAAACCGACGACTATGCCGACGATGCCCAGCATGGTCGGGCGCCTGACCCCGAGCAGCATCGAGAACACCAGCGTGACGACCGGCGACAGCGTGAACATGATGCCGCTGTAGCCGGCGCCCAGATGCGGAATGGCTGAAAACATCAGCAGATTGGGGATTGCGTAGCAGACGGCCGCGGTGACAAAGAAATAGCGCAGCCTGTGCGGCGAAAGCCGCATGCGCTGCCCGTTGAGCAGCAATGCGCACAAAAGCACGCCGCCGGCGCCAAGCGAGATGACGAAGGCCCAGACCATGGCGGGGACGCCGGCCGCCGTCGCGATCTTGCCGAACGGCAGCGTCAGGCCGAGCAGTCCACCGGTGACGACCAGAAGGCCAAGCGCCGAGTCCCAGAGAAATTTCATCGCCGTCCCATCGCCTGTTCGCACTTGGCCGATACCACAAGCTGAGGTACGATAAGGTAAAGATTCTTCACGTCAAGATACATAACGGTGAGAGACATGGATCGCGCAGCAAAAGCGATCGAGCAGTGGAAAAAGGAACGGCCGGATCTCGATGTCTCGCCGATGGCCGTGCTCGGACGGTTGAACGAGGCTGCCTCGTTGATCGCGCGGGAGCGGCTGGCGCCGCTGTTTGCAAGTTACGGACTGCAATCCGGAGAATTCGATGTGCTGGCGACGCTGCGTCGTTCCGGGCCGCCATACGCGCTGACGCCGACCGCTCTGTACGAGGCGACGATGGTGACATCGGGCGCGATGACCAACCGCCTCGATCGGCTCGAGAAATCCGGCTTGATCAAGCGCGGGCCACATCCCGACGATCGCCGCGGCATCGTCGTACAACTGACCCGGAAGGGCCTCGCTTTGATCGACGAGGCGGTTGCCGCGCACGTTGCCAACGAGCACGAGATACTTTCCGGCCTGATACGCCCGGAGCAGGTCATGCTGGCACGCCTGCTCGAAAAATTGATCGCGAGCCTAGGCTAACCAAACCGGCCAAAAGGGCCGGCCGAGAAGGTGGAAAACTCAAATCCTGGCCGCGGAGCCTCGTTTGGGCCGGCGGACAGCTCTGATCTTGCCGCTGTTTCCGCCGCCACAGAAAAACTGGTCACCGCCATCGGATTCGAGCCCCGACACGCCTGTTCCTGGCGGCATATCGAGCTTCTCCAGGACCTTTCCCGTTTCAGGATCGATCCGCCGGACATCGCTCTCCTCACCCTCCCAGGTGCCATGCCACAGCTCGCCATCGACCCAGCTGACCCCGGTGACGACGCGGTTGGAAACGATGGTGCGAAGGATTGCCCCTGTCTCGGGATCGACCTGATGGATCTTTCGGCCCCGATGCTGCCCGACCCAGAGCGTTCCTTCGGCCCAGGCGAGCCCGGAATCACCGCCATTGCCGGGCGCCGGGATCGACGCCAGCACCTGGCCATTCTTCGGATCGATCTTGTGGATGCGATCCTCGGCGATCTGATAGAGGTGCTGGCCGTCGAAGGCCGTGCCGGCGTGTGCCGCGACATCGATCGAGCGCACCACTTTGCCGCTCGCCGGATCGAAGGCGTTCAACCTGTCACCTGACGCAAACCAGACATGCTCACCGTCGAAGGTAACGCCGTCGACGTGGTCGACACCCGGAAAGGGTCCATATTCACGGAGGATTTCGGCTGAGGATCGTTTCATAATACCACGCTAGTAGCCCGGCAGCGGGCCGGGGAGTAACAAGATTGTCGGGAAACCCGGCACCGGCGGGGTCATCCAGCGACGCGCCCGCCCGCGGCCGAACGACTGCACCTTGCCTGACTGGGCGAGTTGCTCGAGCGCCCGCTGCACGGTACGCGAACTGGCTCCAAGCGCAATCGCCAAGGCCGAGCTCGACCACGACTCGCCGTCGGCGAGGAAGGCGAGCACCGCGGCATGATCGTCCTCGACGGGCGGCGCCAGCACGACGACCTCGCCGGCGCGGCGCGGCGCCAGGGCAAAGCCCCGCTTCGTCGCGCTCACATCGGCCAAGCTCCGAAGCTCCGCGCGAAGCCGCCCGATTTCGACCCGTAACCGCGCGCGATGTGATTCGTCCGCGTCCTTTCCCCGGAAAGCGCGCGCAATAAGCGTCGATCTTGCCACGTCCCCCGGCCAGGCTTCGGCCAGCGCGCGGGCAACAGCGAACAGCACCGGGCGGGTCGCCAGCGAGACGACGGTGTCTGCGACCCGCACGACATTGCGGCATGCATCCACCACGAGCGCCCCCGACGCCAGGAGCGCTTCGACTTCGTCGAGCAGAAGGGGCCGTTCCTCGCCACGGGCGACAAGGCGTGCCGCCGGCGTCTCCAGCACCAGCGATGCGCTCTCCACCTCTGCGGTCAGCGCGGGGATGCCGGCCGGGGGGGGGGCCCCCCGCCGCGCCCGCCCGCGGGGGCGCGCGCCGGCCCGGGGGACGCCACAGCCGCCGGGGGGGCGCTCCGAGCCCACCTAGCGCGGCGCCCCCGCGCCGGGCCGGGCGCCCCCCCCGCGCCCCCGGGGCGTGGGGGGCGCGCGCAGGACCGGTCCGCAAGCGGCGGATGGCGATGCCGGCGACAGCCAGCTCGTGGGCGGCCCGCGATGCCGGCGGCAGCGGCGAGGGATCGAAGCCGTCCAGCCTGCGCTCGGCTTCGTCTAGATGACCAATCAGCAGCAGGCGCCGAACTTCGAGGTTGCGCGCATGCGCGGCGTTGACGCGGTCGCCATGCTTTTCAAGCGTCGCCCGCGCGGTGTCGAGTGCCTTGGCCGGCCAGGCGAGGTCGCGCGAGACGAGCGCGATCTCGGCCTCGGCGACGATACACCTCGCGCGGGCCACGGCCTCCCTCGGGCTGAATGCGTGCGCCGCCCTCTTGAGAAGAACCTTCGCCCTATTCAGGTCGCCAAGCTGCGCCATCGCGATACCGCGCAACGCAAGGGCCGGCGCATCGTCGCGCAGCGCAACCCGTTTCAAGGCGCCGAGCGGATCGCCCGCCGCGAGCGCATGCGCCGCGGCCGTGATCAGCGAGTCCATCGGAATCCCGTCACACTTGTCACTCCCATGGCTTCGACATCCGGCGCTAAGTCCATCTCACCAACCAGTCGTATCGAGAATGGCGACTGTAGCCAACCTGAGTTGCGGCGCGCCTGAGTTGCGGCGCGATTGTGCACTGAGCTCGAACACAACGATAAGCACTAGGAGAGACGCAATGAAGATCGAAGGCACAACTATCCTGGTGACTGGAGCCAATCGGGGCATCGGTCGGGCACTGGTCGAGGAAGCCCTGAGCAGAGGCGTAAAGCGCGTCTATGCCGCAACCCGCCAAGCCATGGCTCACCCGGACCGGCGTGTGACGTCCCTGACCATGGATGTAACGAACGCTGCGCAGATCCGGGAGGCCGTCGAGAAAATCGATGCTCTCGATATCCTCATCAACAATGCCGGCGTATCGCCCTTCGACGACCTCAGCGACCGTCGCGTGCTCGAACAACAGCTCGCCGTAAACCTCTTCGGCGCGTATGACGTGACCCAGGCTCTGCTGCCGTTGCTGGCCCGGTCGCGGGGAGCCATCGTCAACATTCTGTCGCTGGCCTCTATTGCTGCCGTGCCGTTCAGTCCGGCTTACTCGATCTCGAAGGCGGCCTCGTTCTCACTGTCACAGTCGTTGCGCACCCTCTTGGCCGGACGGGGTGTCAGCGTCCACAGGGTCCTTCCCGGCCCCGTGGACACGGACATGACACGGGGCCTGGACATCCCGAAGGCCTCTCCGGAGTCTGTTGCGCGAGCGATCCTGGACGGCGTGGAGAACGGCGAGGAGGAAATCTTCCCCGATCCCATGTCGGAATCCGTGGCGGAGGGTTGGCGCAGCAGTGCGGTCAAGGCGCTTGAACGCCAGTTTGCAGGCTATGCGGAAGCAAGCCCGTCAAGTGAAGCAAGCCCGTCAAGCAGTGGGCACGAAAGAAGCAGCGAAACGACTACCCGAGAAGCCCATCCTTGCTGCTCGGCATGAAACTGCAGACGCCTGTGCAGGGGGCGGCAGCACCGCCGCCCTCGACGCCGGCGGTCGGCTGTCGCTGGCGACGGCGCCGACCTTCACGGTCATGGCGCGGCCTGGCGGAGATGCCTCGTTATGTCCCGGGCAAGTTGACGGATCAGTTGCGGTCGTCCGGGAAGCTGGGAATAGGCAAGAACTCGACGCCGTCGTCGGCGAGGCTCTTGGCCTCCTCCAGCGTCGCCTCGCCATAGATGCCGCGCGGATCGCTCTCGCCGAAATGGATTTTGCGCGCTTCCTCGGCAAACTTGTCGCCGACATAATCGGCGTTCTCGCGCACCTTCTCGGCCATGGCCTTCAATTGCGCCAGCGCCTGCTTCTGGGCCTCGCCCATGGCGAGCGCGATCTTTTCCTG
Organism: Mesorhizobium sp. M0189; assembly: GCF_040322135.1. Taxonomy (NCBI): domain Bacteria; kingdom Pseudomonadati; phylum Pseudomonadota; class Alphaproteobacteria; order Hyphomicrobiales; family Phyllobacteriaceae; genus Mesorhizobium; species Mesorhizobium sp. M0189. Next base: position 161,230 of record NZ_JAMYSW010000012.1, on the reverse strand, counting down.
GTTGCGCCCGGTCGAGACCGCGGGCGCCATCAGCGCCTTGTCGACCTTACGCGAGCCGCAGGCCGGGCAATCGACGAAACCGCGCTTCTTCTGTGTGTCGAAATCGTCGTTGCTGCGGAACCATGCCTCGAATTCGTGCTCGTGCTCGCAGGTCAGGGAAAAGCGGATCAAGAGGCGGCACCCCTGAGCGGCAGCGCGTCCACCGGACCGGCGTTGACGGCAAAATCGCGTGCGTTCTTGAGGTTCGGTATCTTCTTGCGCGCTGCGACCGACTGCGCCGGGTCGATTTCGGCGACGATCACCGCCGGCTCGTCATGCGCTGCTTCGGCGATGATGCGGCCCCAGGGATCGACGATCAGCGAATGGCCATAGGTTTCGCGACCGTCTTCGTGCACTCCGCCTTGCGCGGCGGCGACGACATAGGCGCCGTTCTCGATGGCGCGCGCCCTGAGCAGCACATGCCAATGCGCTTCGCCGGTCTGGCGGGTGAAGGCGGCGGGCACCGCAAGCAGATCGGCGCCGGCCAGCGCCTCGGCGCGGAACAGCTGCGGGAAGCGCAGATCGTAGCAGACGGCAAAGCCCAGCTTCGCGCCATCGATTTCGGTGACGACAGCCTCCGTGCCCGGCTCATAAGCGGCGGATTCGCGCCAGCTCTCGCCATTGTCGAGATCGACGTCGAACATGTGGATCTTGTCATAGGTGGCAATCGTGGCGCCGTCAGGCCCGAACAGAAGTGCGCGGTTGGCGAGCTTGCCGTCGGCGCGCAGAATGGCGGTCGAGCCGATATGCAGGAAGATGCCGAGTTCGTTGGCCAGCTTCCGCGACGTCGAGACGATGATGTCTTTGTCTTCGGAGGTGAACGAAGCGGCCCGGGCTTGGCTGTCGCGGATCAGCGCGCCGGTCATTTCCGGGGTCTGGATGTAGCTCGCGCCCAGGCCTGCCGCCTCGCGCACCAGCCGTTCCAGATCGACCGCATTGCGCTCCGGGCTGGTTCCCGAACGCATCTGGATCGCCGCCGCCTTGAAACCAGTCATCGTCATGTCCTTACCTGGCCGAGCCGTTGGCGAGCAATCTGTCCAGCCGTCCTTCCGCCTCCAATTCGTGGAGATCGTCGGAGCCGCCGACATGCGTGTCGCCGATGAATATCTGCGGAAAGGTGGAACGGCCGTGAGCCCGGGAGATCATCTCCTGGCGCAGCTCCGGCGAGAAGGAGGCGTCGTGCTCGGTGTAGGCGACACCCTTCCTGTCGAGCAGCCGCTTGGCCGCAGTGCAATAGCCGCACATCATCCGCGTGTAGATCGTCACATCGACCATCGGTCAGCAACCCTGCCTCGTTCCGCTGTCATATAGGCTATATAGGCGCCGATTCGTCGGCCCGAAAGTCCCCCGGCAGCACGCGCGCGAAGGTCAGTACGTCGACTGCGCCGGCACCGCCCTTTTTTAACGCCCTGGCGACCGCACGGACCGTGGCGCCGGTGGTGTAGACATCGTCGATCAACAGCACCCGGCGGCCGGCGATTTCGATCTCCGCTTCATCAGGCACTGTGAATGCGGCGCGCACATTTTCCTCGCGTTCCCGCCGCTCCAGCCCGACCTGCTGGCGCGTGAGTTTGACGCGCTTGATGGCTGATGGCGCGAAAGGCCGATCGCCGAGCTGCGCCACCGCCCGCGCCAGTTCCGCCGACTGGTTGAACTGCCGCCTGAAGAAGCGCCGCCAGTGCAGCGGCACCGGCACGACCACCTCGGCCTCGGCGATGAGCTCGGCACCGGCGCGAAGCATCCAGCGCGCCATCCACGGCGCCAGATCGGTGCGGTCCTGGTATTTCAGCCCTTGCACCATCTGGCGGGCAACGCCGGAATAGGCAACCGCCGCCCGCGCGCGCTCGAATGGCGGCGGGTCGGCTATCGCCTCCGCCGACAGGAACCCCTCACCCATATTGTGGGTGAACGGCGTGCCCATCACCGGGCACCATGGCCGTTCCAGCAGCCTGAGTTTCGGCCAGCAGGCGCCGCACAACACGCCGGGTTGCGAGACATGGCGGCGGCAGCCGGCGCAGACCGGCGGGAACAACAGGCGCGCCGGCCAGCCCAATGCCTTGCGGGCAATGCTCTTGATCGCAATACGCTTGATCTCCGGCATGGGATCGGCCACGTGGTTGGTCCTCCGCATCACTATATCAGAGAGCGAAGCACAAGGACCTGCCCATTGCAGCTTGTAATCGACACCTCGCTCTGGCTGGCGCACAAGCGTCGGGCACTGGCCCGCCCTATCGCCGGGGCGGATTTCCTCATGCGGCGGGCGGCCGAGGATCTTGCCGACCGGCTCGGCGCCGTCGAACGCAAGTTCGGCAAGGCGGCCTCATTGTTTTGCCAGACGCCGGCAGCAGCAGAGGTGCTCGCAGAAAGCGGCAAGGTAGCGGAAAACGTGCGCGTCGAGGCCGACGCCGCTTTCCTCGACGGCCGGCCAGGAGTGGTGGCGCCGTTGGAAACCGTGCCATTCGAGCCGGAAAGCCTCGATCTTGCTGTCTCGCTGCTGTCGCTGCAGGCGATGAACGACATTCCCGGCATGCTGGTGCAGATCCGCCGGGCGCTAAAGCCGGACGGGCTTTTCCTCGGCGCCTTCGCCGGCATAGGCACGCTCTCCGAACTGCGCGAAAGCCTGCTTGCCGCCGAGACCGAGCTCTACGGCGGCGCCAGCCCGCGTGTGATCCCGTTCACCGATGTCCGCGACGCCGGCGTGCTGCTGCAGCGCGCCGGCTTGGCGCTGCCGGTTGCCGACGTCGAGACGATTACGGTGCGCTACGATTCCCTCTTTGGCCTGGTCGCCGACCTGCGCGCAATGGGCGAGACCAGCGCGCTTGTCGACCGCAGCAGACGGCCGGGCACCCGAGCGCTGTTCGCGCGCGCCGCCGAAATCTATGCGGAGCGGTTTTCGGACGCCGATGGCCGCGTCAGGGCGAGTTTCTCGGTGGTCTGGATGTCAGGCTGGGCGCCCGATGCCTCTCAGCAAAAACCGCTGAAGCCGGGCTCCGCAAAAATATCGCTGAAGACGATCCTGGAAAACCCCGGCGGCCCCTGAGCATATCCCTGCGCAAAAGCTAGGCGTAGCCCTGCGCAACAGCCGAGCGAATCACTGCGCAAATGCGTTGGCAAGCCTGCTGCTGTTGTCGCTGAACAGCCACTCGATCGCACCGGCAGCCTGGCCGATGCCTGTGACAATGGCAAGCGACAGCACGGCCACGATCAAACCATATTCGATAGCCGTCGCACCCCTCTCGTCTTCTAAAAATCGTTGCAGCAAGATTTTCATGGGCGCCCATCCCTCTTGCCGGAACCTAGCGCCGACCCGTTAAGAAAGGTTAACGTGACAGGCTTAACGCGCGGTGAAACAGCTGCATTCCAATGCATGTCGCGCAAAAGTGTGCAGCGGTTTTGCGATAACGACATGCATCGAAACATAAGCGCGTCGCACGAGGCCGGTCGAACGCGACGCGCTTCAGATATCTGTTGAGGACGTCAGCAGTCACCGCTGCTTCTGCCATCGGCCCGAATGACGCAAACCGAACTGGGCAGCGGCTGCAGCACGCTCTTGCGCAGCGTATAGCTGTCGCGCTGGCCGATCGAGCCGGTGCTCATTGTATCAAGCCCATCGCGGGCAAACTGCGATCGGGTCCGGCTGTCGAGGTAGGGTGTCGCGATCAAGGCCAGAGCCACCGCGGCCGAGCCGAACAAAAGGGCGATGCGCAATATTCCCATGCCAGCATTGGCGGCGCCAGGAAGGCGATCGGGCCAAGGCAAGTCCCAGTCCTTGTCGAAGCTCATGCAAATCGCTCCCCAGCGGTGGAATCGGCGTAACCGCTTTGCGTCAATTTTTCACGGCCAGATAAATCTTTCATTAACGCTGCTGATATCGCTTCGCGGAGCTGCCCGGTTTACGGGAGATCGGCCGTTACAGCAGATCGATGAGGAACTGGATCAGCGGGGCATCGGCCGGCGGCATTGGAAAATCGCGCATCTGGCGCGGCCGCACCCATTTCAGCACCTGCCGTTCCTTCGGCTGGGCAATGCCGCGGAAGCGACGGCAGACGAACAGCGGCATCAGCAGGTGAAAATCATCGTAGGAATGGCTGGCAAAGGTGAGTGGTGCCAGGCAAGGGATATCGGTCTCGATGCCGATCTCCTCATACAGTTCGCGGATCAGGCATTGTTCCGGCGTTTCGCCGGGCTCGACCTTGCCGCCCGGAAACTCCCATAGGCCGGCGAGTTGCTTGCCTTCGGGCCGCTGCGCCAAAAGCACGCGCCCGTCGGCATCGACTAGCGCGCAGGCCGCAACCAGGAGCAGGCGCTTGCCGACCGTGTCTGAGCCGCTCATGCGCCTTGTGGCCGGCGATAGTGATAGCGATAGACTTCGTCGAATCCGAGCAAACGGTAAAGCGCCAGCGCCGGCGCGTTGTCCGCCTCGACTTGCAGCCAGGCTTCCCGCGCCCCGCGCAGTCGCGCCCATTTCAGCGCCGATCGGATGAGGTGGCGGCCATGGCCCTGGTTGCGCACCGATCTGTCGGTGGCGATCTCGAACAGCCCGGCAAGGTCGCCGTCATGCACGCAGATCAACGTTGCCAGCGGCTCGCTGCCGTTCTCCAGCGCAAACAGCCCGGCCTCCGGCTGGATGGCGCCAATGATCTCCGACAGGCCGGGCCGCAGCGACACATCCGAGCCGCTCACCTTGAGCGCCGCGCCGATGAAACGGCTGATGTCCTTCAACGGAATCTGGTCCATGGCGTCGTCGAGCATAGCGTCCGCCAGCGGCAGCCGCATGACCAGCGACTCCGCGAATGTGCTCCAGCCCTCGCTGTCGAGGTACTTTGAGAGATCCGGCCCCGACAGCGGCGAGATGCGAAAGGTCAGCGGCCTGCCATAGGCGTCGAAGCGACGGCTGGCGCGGCCGATGCGCTCGGCAATGTGCTGAATGTCGCCCGGATCGAGCGGATTGACCGAATTCAGCCGCTTGGCCGGGTGGCCAGCCGTCAGCCGCACGACCCAGGTGCCATCATAATGGACGGCGGCCGCCGGCCAGGCGCGAAAGCCGGCCGCCTCGTAGCGGCGCACGATCGCCAACACGCTTGCCGGATGTCTGGAGGCCAATGTCATCAGCTCCGATAATCGCCATTGATGGCGACATATTCCTTGGTGAGATCGCAGGTCCACACCGTCGCCTTGCCGCGGCCGATGCCGATATCGGCGCGGATGCGGATCTCGTCGCGCTTCATATACGCCGAAGTCGCCGCTTCGGAATAGGCGGCGTCGCGCTCGCCCTGATATGCCAGGCGGTTGTCGCCGAACCAGATCGACAGAAGGTCGCGGTCGGCCGGTTCGCCGGCCTTGCCGACGGCCATGACGACACGGCCCCAATTGGCGTCCTCGCCGGCGACTGCCGTCTTGACCAGCGGCGAATTGGCGATCGACAGCGCAATGCGCTTGGCCGAGCGGGCCGATTTGGCCCCGGTGACGGTGACCTCGACCTGCTTGCGGGCGCCCTCGCCGTCGCGCACCACCTGCAGCGCCAGCGATTTCAGCACCTTGCCGAGGGCACGGCGGAACGCGCCGAGGCGCGCATCCTTGGGGTCGGAAATTGCCGGCGCGCCACGCCTGGCGGCAGCACCTGTGGCGAACATCAGCAGCGTGTCGCTGGTCGAGGTGTCGCTGTCGACGGTGACCGCGTTGAAGGTCTTGGCCGTGCCGCGCGACAACAGATCCTGCAGCACCGGTGCTGCGATCGGCGCATCGGTGGCGATGAAGGAAAGCATCGTCGCCATGTCGGGCGCGATCATCCCCGCGCCCTTGGCGATGCCGTTGATGGTGACGTCGGCATTGCCGAGCTTGACCGTCGCGGTCGCCAGTTTGGGATAGGTGTCGGTGGTCATGATTGCCTTGGCGGCTTCGGTCCATAATTCCGGCTTGCCGTCCTTGATCAGCCCGGCCAGCAGGTGGCTGAACTTACCAGTATCGAGCGGTTCGCCGATGACGCCGGTCGAGGCCAGGAACACCTCGCCCGCTGTGCAGCCGGCCGCCTTCGCCGCCGTCTCGCCCGTGAGTGCGGTCGAAGCGCGGCCCTTCTGGCCGGTAAAGGCATTGGCATTGCCGGAATTGACGACCAGAACGCGCGCCTTGCCCGCCGTGAGGTTTTGCCGGCAGAAGTCGACCGGCGCCGAGGGGCATTTCGACCTGGTGAACACCCCGGCGACGGTGGTGCCGGCGTCGAACACCATGGCCAGCAGATCGGTACGGTTCTTGTATTTTATGCCGGCCTCGGCGGTGGCGATGCGCACGCCCTCGATGGTCGGCATCTTGGCATATTTCTTCGGCGCGAGCGGCGAAACCTGTGCGGACATGGAAGACCCCGGGCGGGAAAATCGCGAAAGGAACGCCGGTTTGCCCGATAGCGCGCGTCGGCGCAAGCCGTTTTCACAGCCGTTACGGGTGCCGGACGCCTGACACTGCCTCATGCCGCAAGCAGGGCTGTTGCAAATTTGTTGGCATCGCTGCGGCCGATAGCGCTATGATCCTGCCCTATGGGCAGGCTTGTGGTCTTGGCACTGGCGTTTCTGGGCTTTCTGCTGCTGCGCGCGGATGCGCAGACGGCGCGGCGCGTGGCGCTTGTGGTCGGCAACGGCAGCTACGCCGAAGCCGGCACGCTGGCCAATCCCGTCAACGATGCGCTCGACATTGCCGACAAGCTGCGCGCTATCGGTTTCGAGGTGATCGAAGGCAACGATCTCGGCAAGCGCGAGCTCGAACGCAAGATCGGCGAATTCTCCGATGCGCTGCAGGGCGCCGGTGCCGGGCTGTTCTACTATGCCGGCCACGGCCTGCAGGTCGACGGGCGCAACTTCATCGTGCCGGTCGACGCCAGGCTGGACATGCCGGTCAAGCTCCAGCTCGAGGCCGTGCCGATCGACGAGGTCCTCGACATCATGGAGCAGCAGACCAAGGTCAGCCTGGTCTTCCTCGATGCCTGCCGCAACAACCCGTTTGCGCGAAGTCTCAGCCGCAGCGCCACGACGCGCTCGGCGACGGCTCTCGCCGGCCTCGCCCAGTTCCAGTCGACACGCGGTTCATTCATTGCCTTCTCGACGGCGCCCGGCGCTGTGGCAATGGACGGGACGGGGCGCAACTCGCCCTTTGCGGCGGCACTTTTGCGGCATATGGCGGAGCCCGGACAGAGCATCAACGACATGATGATCGCGGTGCGCCGCGATGTCGTTTCCGCAACGCGCGAGGCGCAGCGTCCCTGGGAGCAGGGATCGCTGCTCGAGCGTTTCGAATTTGTGCCGGGCGGAGACAGTGCCCAGCAACCGAAACCGGCCGTCACCCCGGCGCCCGCGTCTGAGGTCGCAGCGCTCGAACGCTCCGTCGGCGACAAGGGCGCCATCGAGCAGTTTCTGCGCCACGACTATCTGGCGCCTGATGCCAAGGCGATGCGCGAGACCGTCAAGCGGCTTTACGGTGCGTCGGCCACCATCTACGGCACGCGCTACGACAGCGAGGCCATCGTCAAGGTCAAGACCGACTGGTTCGCGCAATGGGCGTCGTGGTCGTTCGGTCTCGAGCCCGGCAGCCTTGAGGTGACGCCGCACGGCAAGGACCGCGCCGATGCGGTTTTCGCCATGACCTACGATTATGTGCCGAAGGACCACTCGGCGCAGCGGCTGACCGGCAAGGCACGGGTCATGCTGGAACTCGTGCTGGCCGACGGCGAGTGGCGCGTTGCGTCGGAAACGTCGCAGGCGCTGGAATGAACATCACCGGACCGCTGGGTTAATGAACCCGCGAAACGCCCGCTGCACGCCCGGAATCAGTCCCCAGATCATGATCGAGACCATCAGCGGCGCGATGACCAGTGTACGCTGCCAGATTTGCCACTCCTTGGTCAGCGGAAAAACCATGTACAAAATGGCAGTGATCAGCGGGTAGACGCCGAGCAGCACCAGCAGGGCGAAGCGCAAGCGCGAAAAACGCGTGGCGACAGTCGAGGTCATTGCTGTTCTCCTTATCGTTACGGAACGTTCCGTTACATATGAAACGGATCGTTTCGTTTCGTCAAGGGGCTGTGTATGATGGCTGCTGAGATCATCGGCAAGGAAGACGAGATGGGCGAAACCACCGATCCCGGGCGCAAATCAGCCGGCGCACGGCGCAGCCCCGAAAGCGCCGATGCCATTCTCGATGCCGCCGAAGCGGTACTGGTCGAAGCCGGCTATTCCGGCTTCTCCATCGAGGCGGTGGCGCGGCGGGCGCGCGCCGGAAAACCGACGATCTATCGCTGGTGGCCAAGCAAGGCCGCTCTGCTGCTCGACGTCTACCAGCGGCAAAAGCGTGTCGACAATCCCGACACCGGGAACCTTGAGCAGGACCTCGTCGGCTTCCTGAAGAGCTTGTTTGCGCACTGGCGCGACACATCGTCGGGCAGCGTGTTCAGATCGCTGATTGCCGAGGCGCAGTCGGACGAAAAAGCGGCCGCCGCCCTTGCCGAATACGCGAGAGGCCGTCGTGTCCACACCGGCCAGATGGTCGAACGCGCCAAGGCAAGGGGAGAGGTGGCAGCCGATGTCGATGCCACTGTCGTCGCCGACCTGATCGCCTCGTACGCCTGGACGCATCTTCTGACGAACCGCCTCGACGAGGACGAAGCGACGCTGCACAGGGCGGTCGGCTATGTCTTGAAAGGCATCGTCGCTGGCGATGCCGGCGATGCCACGGCGGTCCGGCGGCGGCGTCGACGCATCATCGTTCGCCCTACCAAATAGAAGCGACAGGGCGGCAGCGCGCCCTGTCGTAGCTCAATCTGGCCTATTTCGCGCTTTCCAGTGCGTCGACCGTCTTCTTCAGGTTGGCATCGGGGATGTCGACCTTGGCGTTGGCGCGCAGCGACTTGACCAGCGCGAAATACTTGTCGCGGATGACCGCCTGGCGGGCCTGGTCCTTGACCTCGTCGAAGGCCGGCGGCTGCTTGGTGCGCTTGTCCTCGACCTTGATGACGTGCCAGCCGAACTGCGACTGTACCGGCTGCTCGGTGTATTTGCCGACCGCCAGCGCAAACGCCGCCTTGTCGAATTCCGGCACCATCTGGCCAGGCCCGAACCAGCCGAGATCGCCGCCGCTGGTCTTGCCGCTCGGATCGCTGGTGTGCTCGTTGGCAAGCTTCTGGAAATCGGCACCGCCGTCGAGCTGCTTGATGATGGCGTCCGCCTCTTCCTTCGTCTTCACGAGGATGTGACGGGCGTGCACCTCGTTGGTGGGCGGCGTGTTGGCGATTTCCTGGTCGTAGCGGGCGCGGACCTCGGCATCGGTAACTTTGTCGACGACGCCCTTCTCGACCATTTCGCCATGCAGCGCGCGCTGCTGCAGGAATGCCATGCGGCGCTGGAAGTCGGGATCCTTGTCGAGGCCGGTGGTCACCGCCTGGGCCGCCATCACGCGGATTTCGATCGCCGCCGACAGCGCCGCGGCGCGGCGCTGCTCGGGCGGAAGCTGCGCGAACTGCTGCGACAGCTCGCCCTCGGCAAGCCCAAGGTCTGCCTCGGTCAGCGTCTGGCCGTTGATGGTGGCGACCACGGCGTTCGGATCGACCGGCTTGGCCGCCGGGGCGGGTGCCGCCGGCTGGGCAGGGGCGGCTTCCTGCGCCATCAACGGCGACAGCGAGAGGGCCGACAGCCCGAATGCCAGACCAAGGCTGGCGAGCGACGCGCGGCGGAACAATACAGACATTACGATTATCTCCAAAGCGGGGTAGCTAGAGCGGAATGGCTTCCAGACCAGCAGGATTGTGGCGGAATTTGGCGCGGTCGACAGGGCGAGCGCGGCGTTGACATCGAATGAGCCCCCTCTTATCTGTCCAACGACTTTGCGTCCAGAACCGTTTTCCGGGCGCTTTTTGCGTTTGTCCGCGTTCACGCGGATTTGATGGGGGCCGGCCGGCGCCCGTCGCAATGACTTGGAATGCTATCGAAAGGGCCATTGGATGGTCAGTCTCGGCGGTCTCGCCCGTAAGGTTTTCGGCTCCTCCAACGATCGTCGGGTCAAATCGACCCGGCCGCGCGTCGAGGCGATCAATGCCATGGAAAACGAGATGCGGGCGCTTTCCGACGCCGAGCTTCAGGCCCGCACCGACAAATTCCGCCAGGACATCGCCAACGGCGCCAGCCTCGACGACCTTCTGGTGCCGGCCTTCGCTACCGTGCGCGAGGCCGCCCGCCGCGTGCTCGGCATGCGGCCGTTCGACGTGCAGCTGATCGGCGGCATGGTGCTGCACAATGGCGGCATCGCCGAGATGCGCACCGGCGAAGGCAAGACGCTGGTGGCGACGCTGCCGGTCTACCTTAACGCGCTCGCCGGCAATGGCGTCCATGTCGTCACCGTCAACGATTACCTGGCCACGCGCGACTCCGAATGGATGGGCCGCGTCTACAAATTCCTCGGCCTCAAGGTCGGCGTCATCGTCCACGGCCTGTCCGACGAGGAGCGCCGCGTCGCCTACGCCGCCGACGTCACCTACGCCACAAACAACGAGCTCGGCTTCGACTATCTGCGCGACAACATGAAATACGAGCGCGCCCAGATGGTGCAGCGCGGTCACAGCTACGCCATCGTCGACGAAGTCGATTCCATCCTGGTCGACGAAGCCCGCACGCCGCTGATCATTTCCGGTCCGCTCGAGGACCGTTCGGAAATGTACAACACCATCGACACCTTCATCATCCAGCTGCAGCCGCAGGACTACGAGATCGACGAGAAGCAGAAGACCTCGATCTTCACCGAAGAAGGCACCGAGAAGCTGGAGAACATGCTGCGCGATGCCGGCCTGCTCAAGGGCGAGTCGCTCTACGACGTCGAGAATGTCGCCATCGTCCATCACGTCAACAACGCGCTGAAGGCGCACCGGCTGTTCCAGAGGGACAAGGACTATATTGTCCGCAACGGCGAGATCGTCATCATCGACGAGTTCACCGGCCGCATGATGCCCGGCCGCCGCTATTCGGAAGGCCTGCACCAGGCGCTCGAGGCCAAGGAGCATGTGGCGATCCAGCCGGAGAACCAGACGCTCGCCTCGGTCACCTTTCAGAACTATTTCCGCCTCTACAAGAAGCTGGCCGGCATGACCGGCACGGCGCTGACCGAGGCCGAGGAATTCGCCAACATCTACAATCTCGACGTCACCGAGATCCCGACCAACCTGCCGGTCATCCGCATTGACGAGGACGACGAGGTCTACCGGACGGTAGAGGAGAAATACAAGGCGATCGTCAAGGAGATCAAGGAAGCCCGCGCCAAGGGCCAGCCGACGCTGGTCGGCACGACTTCCATCGAGAAGTCGGAGCAACTGGCTGAACGCCTGCGCAAGGAAGGTTTCAAGGATTTCGAGGTGCTGAACGCCCGCCACCACGAGCGCGAGGCGGCGATCGTCGCCCAGGCGGGCAAACCGGGCGCCATCACCATCGCCACCAACATGGCCGGCCGCGGCACCGACATCCAGCTCGGCGGCAATGCCGACATGCGCATTGCCGAGGAGCTTGGCGACATGCCGGCCGGCCCCGAGCGCGAGGCCAGGGAAAAGGACATCCGCGACGACATCGCCCGGCTGAAGGAAAAGGCACTCGCCGCCGGCGGTCTTTATGTGCTCGCCACCGAACGCCATGAATCGCGCCGCATCGACAACCAGTTGCGCGGCCGCTCGGGCCGCCAAGGCGATCCCGGCCGCTCGAAATTCTTCCTGTCGCTGCAGGACGACCTGATGCGCATCTTCGGCTCCGAGCGCATGGACGGCATGCTGCAGAAACTCGGCCTCAAGGAAGACGAGGCAATCATCCATCCGTGGATCAACAAGGCGCTGGAAAAGGCGCAGAAGAAGGTCGAGGCGCGCAACTTCGACATCCGCAAGAACCTGTTGAAATATGACGACGTCTCGAACGACCAGCGCAAGGTGGTGTTCGAGCAGCGCATCGAGCTGATGGACGGCGAAGGCTTGTCCGAGACCATCACCGAGATGCGCGAAGGCGTCATCGAGGAGATCGTCGCCAAGAACATTCCCGAAAACGCCTATGCCGAGCAGTGGAACGTCGCCGGGCTCAAGGCCGAGATCGCCGAATTCCTCAATCTCGATCTGCCGGTCGAGGACTGGGTCAAAGAAGAAGGCATTGCCGAGGACGACATCCGCGAGCGCGTCAGCCAGGCTGCCGAAGCCGCCGCCAAGGAGCGCGCCGAGCGCTTCGGCCCCGACGTGATGACCTATGTCGAGCGCTCCGTGGTGCTGCAGACGCTCGACCATCTGTGGCGCGAGCACATCGTCAATCTCGACCATCTGCGCTCGGTCGTCGGCTTCCGCGGCTATGCCCAGCGCGATCCGCTGCAGGAGTACAAGGGCGAGGCGTTCGAGCTGTTCCAGGCGATGCTGGGCAATCTGCGCCAGGCCGTCACCGCGCAATTGATGCGCGTCGAGCTGGTCCGCCAGGCGGCGGACGCGCCGCCGCCCGAGGCCCCTGACATGTTCGGCAGCCATATCGACGGCAGCACCGGCGAAGACGATTTCGACGGCGGCGAGACGGCCGTGCTGGTCCGCCAGGAAAGCAACGCCATCGTCGCCCCCGAAGACCGCGACCCGAAGAACCCGGCAACCTGGGGCAAGGTCGGCCGCAACGAGGCCTGCCCGTGCGGGTCGGGCAAGAAGTACAAGCACTGTCATGGGGCGTTTGCGTAAGGCTGCGCTTTCCTTCTCCCCGTGATGGGGAGAAGGTGCCCTAAGGCGGGGCGGCACGGACGTCTGCGACTAGCCAATCTCCCCACCTGAGGGGGAGATGGCCGGCAGGCCAGAGGGGGGCGGTGTCCCGCCGACACCAAAATACGCATTTCGAATTTTCTGTATCTCGACCGGCGGTGGTGTTTGAGTTTGAAATCTAATAGCCGGGTGACGCACGCGCTGATGTCCGCGCTTCATGAAGATCGGAACCTGCTAAAGTGGGTAAAGACACTACTTTGATTCAATAACCCCGTTCGAGGTCGATCTTGTTGGACAGAGGCTCTCCTCTGGCGACTTGACCGCAGAGATCGGCGGCCTGGTCGATTCCAGAATCCACCCAGAAGCTCGCGACATGAGGTGTGACGGTCACCTTGGGATGAGTCCACAACGGCGATGAAGCCTCCAGCGGTTCACGCTCAAACACGTCAAGACAAGCACCAGAAAGCTGACCTTCGTCGAGAGCGCGGATCAGGTCGGCTTCGTTGACATGCGCGCCCCTGCCGACATTCACAAGGTAGGCACCTCGCTTCATTTTTCCAAAGGCACTCAAGTTCAGTATCCCACGAGTCTCACCAGTCAGGGGAAGTGAACAGATAACGTAGTCCCGACTTGTGAGTGCGCCCGCAAGCTGGGCACGGCCAAAGTAACTGTGTATGCCAGGAAGCGTCTTTTGATGACGAGACCAGACTGCTGTGTCGTAGCCAAAGTCCGCAAACAGCTTTGCGGCCCAGCCACCGATCCGGCCCGCACCAAGCACAACTATTCTTGTCTCGGAGATCTTCCGCGGCGCGATCGGATTCCACAACTTGCGGGCTTGTAGACTCATGTAATCCGCAACATGCCGTTGCTGGCAGAGAACGCGAAGGACGATGTACTGCACCACTTCCGAAGCCTGCTCACGCGTTGCGAGCCTGATGAGCGGAACACTCTTGGGAAAGCTCTGAAGATCAATACCCTCGACACCGGCTCCCAAATAGACGACGGCGCTTAGCCCCGTCATGGCATCAAAAAAGCCAGGACTGGCGCCCTTGTCGATCAGCACAATGTCTATGTCACTTTTGTTCCCGGCGTCTGGCCAAAGCCTGAACTCCAGCTGCGGCACACGGGTTTTCAGCTCAGCAGCCCACACTTGTGCATCAATGTAGTCAGGATACTCATTGACCATCAGAACGGTAATGGGCTCGCCTAACACTTCGCCCCTCCCAGATTCAGGTAATCAGGCATCCACCGGATTACCGTTCTGTTGAGACTGAGGTTTGCGCAAACTGGCACCAGTTGCAAGATCAGACCCCGGCAAAAATGGCGTTGGTGATCCGCCAAAGCCGTGATGTCTGCCCGCTGCCGGCCGAGGATGTCGATTTCGCTTTCTTCAAGGCATAGTTCTCCCCTTGTTTTGCTGAAACGCATGACAACCGGGCCGGTCACGCCGGTGATGGATGGGGCGATGGCCGGAGTTCCGCGATCAGCCGCAGGATGTCGGTGAAGAGTTGCCTCGGGATAGCGACCTCCGCATCTGGAAGGCGACATAACGCCCATGGCTGATAACCTCGGCAACGATCTTGATGAGCTTCTTTGTGAGCTGGTAAGTGGTGCCAGAACATCCTTCCTGGCCTTTAGGTCCGGTTGGCATTCTTAGTTCTCCGCATGGCTAAAGACGACAGCGCCGTTGTCCTTACGAACTTCAACGGACACGATTCCATCGTCACCCTTTCGGGTTTGGAACATGGAGGTTGCATGATCTTTCGCGGTCTTCTCGTCGTCGAAGATCACCTTGTCGACGATGCCCTGCCTTCCATACCAAATGACAGTGTAGACCATTGTTGCTGCCATGCGTTCCGCTAAGCATATAGGCGTTTTCGCATATGGGGCAAACGAGATAGGCGTTTCCGCGTATTTCAAACTGAGACACTAAAGAGCAGGGTGAAGGGTTGCGCGAATGATGAATATGAAGCAGCGCGCCGCCCCTCATCCGCCTGCCGGCACCTTCTCCCCGTGAACGGGGCGAAGGAACACCCACCCAACCGTTTCTTAATGTGTTTTCGCTACACGCATAGCCAGAAAAGAAGCGGAAAACGGAGTGTGATCGGGGTGCGCTTTTCCGCGGCGACGACAGCCGGGCGGTTCCTGCCGCAGCGCTTTGCGCTGCGCATAAGGCCGCTGCTTGGCCTGATCGATGCCGTGCTGTTCAGCGCCGGCGAGCGCGGCGAAGCCGGCCGCATGTCGCTGATCGCCTTTTCGGTCCGCATCGTCAGCGCCGTCATCGCCTTCGTCAGCCAGGTCTTGATGGCGCGCTGGATGGGCTCGTTCGAATACGGCATTTTCGTCCTCGTCTGGGTAACGATGGTCATCGTCGGCAACCTCGCCTGCCTTGGCTTCCACACCTCGGTCATCCGCTTCATTCCCGAATATCGCGAGCGCGGCATGCTGGCCGAATTGCGCGGCATCGTGCAGGCCAGCCGGCTGTTCGTGCTGGTTGCCTCGACGGTGATCGCCGGTCTCGGCGCGCTCGGCGTCTGGCTGCTGTCGTCCTATATCGAAAACTATTACGTCATGCCGTTCATCCTCGGCATCATCTGCCTGCCGATGATCGCCATGTCCGACCTTCTGCAAGGGCTGGCGCGGGCCAATTCCTGGGCGCTGTTTGCGCTGTCGCCGACATTTCTGGTGCGGCCGCTGCTGATTCTGGCGTTCATGGCGCTGATGCTGCTGGCGGGCTACGCGCCCGATGCCAAAACGGCGATCTTTGCCGCAATCGCCGCCACCTACGCCACCACGCTCGGCCAGCTCATCGGCGTCACCTCGCGGATGGACAGACGGATCCCGGCCGGGCCGATGAAGCTGCATTTCGGCCAATGGTTCATCGTCTCGCTGCCGATCTTCCTGGTCGAGAGCTTCTTCTTCCTGCTCACCAATGCCGACGTGCTGATGGTCGGCGCCTATCTCGAACCCAACGACGTCGCCGTCTATTTCGCCACCGTCAAGACGCTGGCGCTGGTGCATTTCGTCTATTTCGCTGTCAAGGCCGGCGTTGCCCAGCGCTATGCGCAGTTCACCCATGGCGAGCCGCACAAGCTCGCCGCCTTCGCCCGCGAAACCGTGTCGTGGACGTTCTGGCCGTCGCTGGCGATGGCGCTGCTGGTGCTGGCCCTGGGCGAGCCGATGCTGACCTTGTTCGGCCCGGAATTTGCCGCCGGCTATCCGCTGCTGTTCCTTTTGGTGTTCGGCGTCGTCGCCCGGGCCGCCGTCGGCCCTTGCGAAAGCCTGCTCACCATGAGCGGCAACCAGAACATCTGCGCCGCCGTCTACGCCATGACGCTGGCCTTCAACATCGCGCTCAGCGTCGTGCTGATCCCGCTCTTCGGTCTGTGGGGCGCAGCGATGGCCACCGTCTTCGCCATGATCTTCGAGGCCGGCGCGCTGTCCTTCACGGTCTGGCGCAAGCTCGGCATCGCCATGGTCATTTTCGTGCCCGCCAAAGGAGCCGCCTGATGGCTGCCGTCCCCTTGCTCGAGGAAACCAGCGGCGGCCCGGCCGGCGCCATGGTGTCCGGCCTTGCCGGGCTTGCGCGCGAAGCCGATCCCGCCCATGTCGAGATCCTCGCCAACAACCGGCCCGAGCGCAAGCTTGCCATCTATCCGGCCTCCGCCGGCTTCGACCTGGTCGAGGAGCTCGACTATCTCTGCACCCGCACGATCGAGCCGAACGTCTTCTTCAATCCGCGCTTCCTGGCTCCGGCCATGCCGAGGCTCGAGGACCGCGAGGTGCGGCTGGCGGTCATCCGCGACGGCGACCAGTATCGCAACCGGCTGCGCCTGCTGGTGCCGTTCTCGGTCGAGCGGCCGATGGTGCCGCTCGGGATTCCCGTCATGCGCACCTGGTCGAGCCCGTTCGGCCCGATCGGCACGCCGCTGGTCGATCGCGACGATCCGATCGGCGTCATCGAGGATTTCTTCTCGATGCTGTCCAGGCCGCATCTCAAGCTGCCGAAGGTCTTCGTGCTGCCCGACATAAGGCTGGATGGTCCGGTGGCGAGCCTGCTCGCCAGCGTCGCCGAGACGCGCGGCCTGACGCTGGTCACCACCGGCAAGGCCGACCGCCCGGTGCTCGAAAGCGAGCTCGACGGCGAGGCGTATCTGAAGGCTTCGCTGCGCGCCCACCATTATCGCGAGTTTCGCCGCCTGAAGCGCCGCCTCGCCGACCTCGGCCGGCTGGAGCATGTCGTGGCGCGCGGGCCCGACGAGATCCGCCACGCCATCGAAAATTTCCTGACATTGGAGGCCGCCGGCTGGAAAGGCCGCGAGCGCACCGCCATGGCCATCGACCGCTACCGCGCCGCCTTCGCCCGCGAGGCGGTGCACCGGCTGGCCGAGCAGGATCTTTGCCGCATCCATTCGCTGACGCTCGACGGCCGCACCATCGCCTGCCTGGTCGTCTTCGTCGAGGCCGGCGTCGCCTATACCTGGAAGACCGCCTATGACGAGACGCTCGCCGCCTATTCGCCGGGCACGCTGCTGATGATCGAGGTGACCAGGCAGCATCTCGACGACCCCAACATCATGATGACCGATTCCTGCGCGGTGCCCGACCACCCCGTGATGAGCCGGCTGTGGAGCGAACGCAAGCCGATGGGCACGCTGGTGATCGGGCTGACGCCGGACGCCGACCGCCCCGCCCGCCAGGCGGCCTCGCAGCTTCACCTCTACCGCGAGACCCGCAACATGGCGCGCCTGCTGCGCAACCGGATGAGAAGCCTGCTGCGGCGACGGTAGCGCATCGGGTCCAAAGGGGGACCCGGCCCAGCCGACCGTCTCCGCACCATCGACCTGCTCCGGCCTAGGTCGTCAGGGTTAATTCTCCCGATCAGCGGAAAGGATTAGCATCGACGCAGTCCCAACAGGGATGAGGCGATCAATTACGGCCGCGCGTCCAGCATCACTGCCGCCTCGGTCCTGCACGGCCAGAAGAAAAATCTGGGAGGAATGCATGACGAAAACAACTCACCTCAGGCGTCTCGGTATCCTCACATTGGCAGGTCTCGTCGGCGCGTGTCTGAACGCCGCCGCTCCTCGGGCCGCCGAACCCGACAAGGCCGAGATCGATGCCCTGCGTAAATCGCTGTCCAGGTATGAAGACTACAAGGTTGCCATTCGCGAGCTTTATCTGTCGACGGTTGGATGCGTCTTCTACAGCGGCGAAAAGGTAGAGGGAGCGATGGACTACCCGAAGGGCGCGATGGGCATCCATTTCGTCAACGTCACGACTGTCGGCCCGACCGCGGATCCGACGCGCCCCAATGTGCTGATCTATGAGCCGGTCGGCGGCGAATTGCGCCTGGTCGGTGTGGAATGGCTCGTGCCCTTGACGCCGGACACCAAGGAGCCGCCGAAGCTCTTCGGCCAGACATTCATGGGGCCTATGGAGGGGCATTATCCGCTCATCCCGAAGGAGTTCCACCACTACGACCTTCACGCCTGGCTGTTCAAGGAGAACCCGCTCGGAATGTTCAGCCCGACGAACCCGGACGTGAAATGCGACAATTATGCGTTTCCGATGCCGGAGCAGCCGACCAAGATGGTGCCGGGGCCGATGTGATAGCGGCTCGGGCTGCGATCCGCAGCTTGCCAGGAAGGGCTGCCGGATCTCAGACGTTATCCCAGAGGACGCTCCTGGGATAACGCCCAAGTAACCTCTCGAGGTTTCCCGGAAGAAAATGGTGCCCTCAGCCCGGATCGAACCGGCGACGCATCGGCAGCCTAGGGCAATTTCGCCATAGCGCATTCGCTGCGGGGCCGTTGGGCTCGCAGCGCGGTCGCCTATGACTTGGCGGGCATGGCTTGGACGAAAGCCGCCATCTGGCGTTCGAGCGCCTTGAACGCGCTGCCGCGCCAACTCTCGGCCATTGATGCCGATTTTGGATCGGGGAAAATTTCCTCCTCCCCTCGCGCCATGCCGTCCAGGATACCTTTCGCGACGCTCTCCGCGGAGCTCTTCGGTATGTCGGCGTCTCTGCTCATGTCGGTGTCTATGGGACCAGACAGGACCGCATGAACGCTCACGCCACGAGCGCCGGCGAGAGCACGTAGCGATTGCGTCATGGAGAACGCGGCGGCCTTCGACAGCGAGTAGGACGGAATAATCGGGAAGGGAACGAGGGCCGCTTCCGACAGGATGTTGACCACGGCGCCGCGCGAACGCGTGAGCAGCGGCAGCAATGCGTGGGTTACGCCGTGCACGCCGAGCAGGTTGACGGCGAGGTGTCGCTCGAGCGCAGCACGATCGCCGAGGTCGTCGTAGAGCCCGATGCCAGCATTGTTGATGAGGATATCGAGGGACCCGATCCGCTCGACAGCCGCCCCAATCTGCGCCGTATCGGTCACGTCCAGGATCAGCGGCGTGATACGCTGATCCGCGTGGGCGAGCGGTTTGCGCGCGCCAGCATAGACGCGCTTGGCACCCCGCCTCAATATTTCCTCGACCAGCGCCTTGCCGAGGCCGCGGTTGGCCCCGGTTACCAGAACGGCCTTGTCTGTGACTTCCATCGATTTTGGCACGGCGATCTCTCCTCCTACTTGCATGAATGCAAGCCATTCGTTCTTGCATCATGCAAGTAGGTTATAGGTTTCTGTTCCATGCTTGGATGCCGTCCCCCTTTGCGTTGCTCCAGGGCAGCCGGCACCGGCACCGTCGCCGGGCGAACCCTTGCAATCAGGACCCGACTTCCAATGTCGTGTAGGAGATCGGCGATGGGCGCTCCAGGAAGGCGCCGGTTATGGCCGAGACGAAATTCTTCGCGTCCGCCGAGCGTAGAAAAGCGTCGCGCTCCTGCTTCGATATCCAGCGCTCGACGCAGATCGTAACATGGGGCTCCGCCTCCGAGCGAAAGACGCTGTAGTCGATGCATCCGCTTTGCCTGCGGGCCGCCCCTGCTACGTCCCGCAGGGCATTCCGCACCTTGCTCTCGATGCCGGGCTTCGCCGCTGCCGTCGTCATGACGATCATCTCGGCGCCATCGCTCGCTGTCTTGCGCTCGAGGCCGATGTTCTCGTTTTGCGGCACGACCGTTGGATTGGCGTTCTCTTCGCCCTTGTTGGGCTGCCCCTTGCCCGTCGAAATCAGGTCGCGAAGACTCGCGACATAGAAGCGCCAGGAGTCATGGCAGACGTCGTAGCATTCTTCACTCGGCTTCAGCCCGACATGGGTGAAGCGCAGCTCGGTACCCTTGTCGGTCGGCGCGATCTCGAAGACCACGTCCGTGCCGGTCCACTCGGTCGCATCCTTGACGAAGTTGAAGTAGTTCTGGACGACGTGCCAGACGACCTTCTTGCCGGGCACAAGCTCCGTAACCTTGAAGGTGCCGCGGTGGATATCCTTGAAGTGATAGTAGAATATCGCACCGAGCTTGTTGGTATCGCCGTCGATGTCTTCGGACCACCAGGCGCGCGGATTGACAACCGCCGCAAAAACCTCTTCCGGGCTTTGCTCAACGACAAATGACGTCGTGTAATCTTCATCCTTTTTCATGACATATCTCCTGTCTGGATCCGACGGTTGATGGGCACCCAAGTCTCGGGCGATGAAGTGAGCGACGCTCTCTCGAGCTCCATCGCTTGCATCATGCAAGCACAATGCATACTTGCATGATGCAAGTCAACAGGGTATGTTCACGCCATGCTTGGTCGTCTTTATGAAAAACAGAACTGCTCGGCCTCACGCGCCCTGGAGCTGGTCGGCGAGCGCTGGAGCCTGTTGATCCTGCGCGACGCGATGTTCGGCGGCTACACGCGCTTTTCGCAATTCCAGAAGAGCCTGGGGATTGCCACCAACATCCTGGCCAAGCGCCTCGAGGATTTCGTCGAGGCCGGCCTGATGGACCGTCGTCCGGGTGCCGCCGGCGAGCAGGCCGAATACGTCCTGACCCGAAAGGGGCTGGAATTCAAAACGGTCATCATCGCGCTGACCGAGTGGGGCGACAAATGGGTGCGGCCCGGACCCATCTTCTACTGCGACCAATCCGACGGCAGGCCCGTCGAGGTGCAATTGCGCCGCGCCGACAATGGCAAGCGGGCCGATTTCGCCGACGTCGTGGCGGCCCTCCGCTAGGCACGGCGGCGGGTCCGGCCCGCAGCACGATCCAAGACGAAGCTGTTTCGAATTGTGCCATAAATGTTACCGCATAGCTCACCTCTCCAGGTTGCATCTGTGGCTCGGGTCTGGTGGATAGTCCGCGGGAGGAAACATGTCCGTCGGACAGCGATCGACTTTGCGGCAGCGTCTTTTTGCGTTTCTCGTCGCCGGCCTTGGTGGCCTCGCGGCGGCCGCCGCGTCATTCGCAATGACGGTGTATGAAGCATCCAACTCGCGGCCAACTCCAACGGTCGCAGCCGGCGAGCCCATCGACACCGGGCGCTGGGTTATTACGTTTCGCGGTGCCCGAACCGGCTCGGTTCCGCCGACGGTAACCGAGCCGTCCCAGCCGAAGACCTTTTTGATGGTCGAATTCGACCTCGACAACCGCTCGGCGGCGACCAGCAACGCCTTCGCGTCCATGTTTGACATCGACCCGCCGATCACGGACGTGCAGGCGCCGGCCTTCTATCTTGCACGCGACAAATGGATCGCAAGCGGCGTCCATCCCGGCATACCGGAACACATGATCGCCGCCTGGGAGTGGCCGAAGGCGCAGCCGCTGCCGCAGGATCTGCGTCTCGTGGTGGGCAGCCAGATCTACAAGCGGCGTGACAATCTCTACGGCGGCTCGGGCTGGTTCGATCGCGATCCGGTCGCGATCGTGGCATTGCCGGTAAAGACCGAAATGGTCGTCGGGCCGGGGCAATGAGAACAGGTCTCAAGGAAACCGGCGCAATCATCTTCGCGGCGGCGATCCTCTACGCAATGCAGCGGACTACCCCGCTCTACAGCAACATCACCTCGCCCGTCTCGATTGCTGGCGAGCAGGGTAAGCGCACCGACGCACGCGCCTTCGCGCTGGCCGTCGGCGACGTGCATCTCGCGCGTACCGTAAGGATCGAGCGCTTTGGCCAGACCCGGACCTACACCACTTCCGGGGTCTGGGTCCTGGTCGAGGCCGCCGCCGAAGCAAAACGCGAGAGCCTGACCCTGACCTCCGCCGAATGGCTCGGCCCGAGCGGGTTGCGCTATTCTCTCAGCCAGCGCATTTCCACCATGCCGGCAATGCTGCCGGCAGAGCGGCTGGAGCCGGGACTGCCAAAGCCCGTGCTCATGGCTTTCGAAGTCCCGGAAAACGAACTTGCGGGCGGAACCGTGCTGGTCGCGCCATCGGCATTCACACCGCTGGGTGAAGAGGTCCGGGTGGCAATCACCGAACTTGCGGTGGGCGACATCCCTGGCGCCGTGACGATCCGCCGGAGCGATGGCCCGATGCCTTGGACGCTGGAGACCGAGTGATGGCGGAGGCCATTTCCCGTGCCGAGAGACGCCGCTACTGGCTGAGCCTTGCTGGGCTGGGCTTCGCTCTGCCGGTTGCAGTGCTGGTGCATTCCTGGGAAAGCCTGGAGGCATGGCGATCCGGTAGCGACCGCGACCCGATCGCGGTCGACAGGGGTGAGTCGCAGCGCTACGCCGGGGCCGAATGGCGGCTGACAACGCTGTCGCGCCTGCCCGGCGGCTCGGCAGATGAAGCCGTCGTGCTGGCCGAATTCGAGGCGAGGATCGAGGATCCTGGTCTCCTTGCAGAAAGCCCCTGCGCCGTTGTGCTCACAGACGCCGAAGGCCGCCGCTGGCTGCCTGCCTTCCTGACCCGGCCCGTCGTGCGCAAGATGCAGCCCGAGGCAGCCGACAAGCCCCGCTGCGGCGGGCTGGCCTTCCAGGGCGCCGGCACGCACGGCACGGCGCGCATGGCCGAGACTTTCGTCATTCCGGCGACGGCAAGCGGCCTTGCGCTGTCGGTCACGCTGGCGAACGCCAGGCCGCGCCATCTGCTCTTCAGGTAGCGACCCTCAGCGGCTGCCGTTGCGCCGCCACCGCAAATTCAAGCACCGCCGCCAGCAGCGCGATCCTCAAGGCGTCGAGCACTATGCCGCCGTCAAGATCGCTCGGACTGCCGATGAACACGCTGGCGAAGCTGAAGACGACCTGCCATGTATCGAGGTCTGGCGCGCCGAGCGTCCGCGTCGCGCCAAACCACAGCCAGGCGCAAAGCCAGCCGATCAGCCGGTAGGCGACGACGAAGGTGAGCAGCGTCGCGAGTCCTGCGCCGAGCGTGAGCTTGAGACAGGCCCAAATCGGCGCATAGCGCGAGCGGTAGCCGCCGAGGAAATGCGTGATGAAGTCGCTCAACCATTTGCGCCAGGTGGACCCGCGCGACGGCGGCGGCGCGGCCGCTGCCGAAGCGGCCGTCAGCTCGTAGCCGTTGATGATCGCCGCCATGACCAGCCAGACCATTGGCAGAAGCGCATAGAAGAACAGGCTTTGCGCCTGTTCCAGGATGCCGGGCTGCCTGAACTCGACCGGCGTGAAGCCTTCGGCAGCGTGAGCGGCGATCGACAGGACAAGCGATCCTGCGCCCATGCTGAGTTCGCTGCGCAACGCACTAGCCCCGATCCAGGTGATGAACTCGTCCTTCCAGATATCGAGCGCATAGAGCCCGATAAAAATCCAGCTTGCATCCGCCGCCACGACGAGCAGCCGCCAGTAAGGCCTGCGCGCGCCTTTGTTCATGCGCTTCGCGAACCAGCGGACCAACCAGCAGCCGACAATCGACGCAATGAGGCCGCTGGAGCGCAGCAGGCCGAATATGTCGGCGCTTTCTCCCAGCGGAATGCGTTCGAGCGCCAGCCGCGAATATTCTCGCACACTGTCGCCGAGGAATCCCCATGCGGCGTAATAGGCGAAGAAGGGCAAGATGGCGGCCGCGGTCACCGCCAGCAAGTGGTCGGCGGGCTGGGACGTTTTCTCCTGTTTCGCACCGCTTGCCGACATTTGGCGAAGCGAGGCGAGTGCCGGCAGTCCCGGACGCAGGGCGACGAACATCGCCACGATGACCAGAAGCTTCGTCAGCACCACCAGCGAAAGCACAACCATCCCGCCGAGGGGATTGACGAGGCCCACCGTGACTGCCGCGTTGAGCAGGAGGTCGCGCGCTACATAGCCGATGGCGCCGAGAAGCAGCAGTTGCGGCCAGAAGCGGGCAATAAGACCCACGGTAAGGGAAAGAGGCCTGACAATATCGTCGGTCGTTGTCATGCCATGTGCATAGCCGAGCAAGACCGGCGCCTCAATCCACGGAATGTCCGGTTCGGCTATACCAGCTGACCGCGGAGTTGGCGGCGCATCCCTCGTGATGGCGGGGACCGCAGCACGCCCGATTGCGGTGGTGAGGAACGCCCAATTGCGCTTGGGTCTAGTCCGCGCACCGTTCAGCGGAAGCTTGGGCAGCTTGCGGCAACAGGCAAGACGCAACCATTCGATGCCGTCGAGGGCGTCGTGGACGATCCCACCGACGCCCTTGGGTTTAATAAGAAGTGGCGTGGGAATTTAAGAAATGGTGCCCCTAGCCGGGATCGAACCAGCACTCCTTGCGGAACTCGATTTTGAGAGGCCGGATATGCCCTATCCTAAGTTTATCCGGCGGTATCCAATTGTACGATAACCGATTGTAGACACTAGCTTTTTCGGCTCGTCCAATCATCCATACCTAACCGGATATACGCCACGGTTTGATTTCTGGCTGCACCTATTCTGCACCTGAAATCGACTTCAACGGAGGTTAGGCATGCCCAAAATCAAGCTCAACAAGACAATCGTCGATGCCGCGATGGCTGACCAGGAACCCTACGAACTTCGCGACACAGTCATACCTGGGTTTTTGCTGAAGGTCACCCCAACCGGACGCAAGGTATTCATGGTGGCCTACGTCGCATCCAATGGGCAGCGGCGCAAGCCGGCGATCGGGCGCTTTGGCGAAATCACCGTGGAACAGGCTCGAACGATTGCCCAGAACTGGCTCGCCGACGTCCGCAAGGGCAAGGACCCGAGCGCCGAACGCTCCGCCATGCGAAAGGCACCGACAGTCAAGGAACTCTTCGACCGGTTTATCGACGACTACTCGGAAAGCCGAAACAAGCCCTCGACCGTCAAATCCAACCGGGGCTATGGGAAGCTCTACATCGTCCCGCACCTCGGCCAGATAAAGGTGCCCGACGTTACGCGGGCCGACATCGCTAACCTCATGAAGAAAATGTCGAGGGCCCCGACAAACGCGAACCGCGTCCTCGCGGCCGTCCGAAAGATGTTCAACATGGCCGAGGTCTGGGGAATGCGGCCCGACGGGTCGAACCCATGCCGACATGTTCCCAAGTTCCCGGAACGGGGAAAGACAAGGCTGATCACCGATACGGAACTGAAGCTCCTCTACGCCTACCTCGACAAGGCCGAAACCGAGGGCCTGGAGCATCCCTTCATCCTCCTCGCAGTCCGGCTCCAATTTGAGTTCGCCGCGCGCATGTCGGAGATCCGGCAACTCGAATGGGCTTGGGTCGATCTCGACAACCGGCGCATCGAATGGCCGGATAGCAAGACCGGCGTTATGTCCAAGCCGATGAGCGCGGAGGCGGCCCGGCTGTTCGGGACGGCCCCACGCTTCGAGGCCTCGCCCTTCGTCTGCCCATCAATCTTCGATCCAAACCTCCCGATGTCGAAGCACACCTACTATCACGGCTGGAAGCGCATCCTTGAGCGGGCCGGCCTGCCGCACATCGGCACGCACGGCATCCGACACCGCTCGGCAACCGACATCGCCAACTCCGGCGTGCCGGTGAAGGTCGGCATGGCGCTCACCGCGCATAAGACTGTCACCATGTTCATGCGCTACGTCCACACCGAGGATGACCCAATAAGGGCGGCCGCCGAGGCCGTGGCGCAGAGGCGTCTGACCCTGATCGGTGGCGCGCCAGCAGTCCCAGCCCCAACGCTCATTCCCGAGCCAATTATCGCGCCCCCCACCATCGCCCCCGAGCCCGCTGAAGCGCTGACCCAGGCGGCAGATCAGAAGCCGCTCGGTCTTGTCGACGGCAAATACTCCTCACGCACCAAGCTCGGAAATTACAGGCCGTTCCGCCATCGTAACGGCCAGAACCGGGCAGTGCCTCCCGGAACCAGGCGCGCAGACGGTGAGCAGGAGTCCTCCCGTTTCGAATAAGCCAACACAGCAACGCTGGCCGGCGCCGGACATCCTCTGTCGCGCGCAATTCGTGGATGCGCAGGGTCGATCTGGTTCGTCGATACCGAAGCGGCGGCTCGCTATCTCGCTTTGGAGGCCCACACTCTGGAATGCTATCGATCGCTGAGCGGCGGCCCGTCCTTCCATAAGTTGGGCAAATATGTCCGCTACGCGATCGACGACCTCGACGCCTGAGCAGCCAGTTGCTGGCGGGTGACGACTTTCTCCCCGCGGCGCCGCGCATCCCCGCACAGCGTTGACACTCTCCGCCACCCACGGAGGACAGAAATCGCTACAGCGGAGTTCGACAGGGTGCAGCGCTCCTGCACCGACAGTCGTGTCTTCGTCAAATCATCGAAGCAAGATTTCGTGGATCGCGAGGGCGATCAGGGCAGCGCCAGCCAAGCCCTCGATAGAGCGGGTGATCGCTTCGAACAGACGCGACCTGCCTTCGACAAACCACACTAGGCGTTCGCGCAGTAGGATCGAGAGAATTGCGACGGCTGACAGCGTGATCGCCACGCCAATCATCATCGTGCCGGCGAACAGGATGCCGGCCGCCGGCACGCCGCGCGCGATAGCAAACGTCATGACGAACAGCGTGAGCGGACAGGGAATCAGTCCGGCCATGACTCCGACGGCTTCGCCTTCATGCTTGTGATGATGCCCATGGCTGAGTGCCCGCCACAGCATCCATAGGCCGATCAACCCAAGCAGTCCGCGGCTGATGTCTTCCAGCAGAGGAGCGCGGCCAACACTCCCTAGGGCGATTGAGACAAGCGGCAAGGAAAGGACCGCAATCAGAACCGCTGTTGTCACATGGGTGATCGATAGGGTTGTCGATACGAGGAGGCCTCGAGAAACCTTTGCGTCCGAACCCGCCAGATACGTGGCCAGGACCGCCTTGCTATGGCCCGGCGTCAGCGCGTGCGCCGCACCGAACAGAATGCCCATGGGCAGAAAGGCCGTGAAGGCCAGCCAATCGCCGCCGGCCGAAAGCAGTTTGATCTGCTCGGCAAGCGCCAGGTAGATCGTGCGCTGGAACTCGACCAGCATCTGGAACATGGCCATCGAACCGGCTCCGCTTCAGCCGCAGGTCAGTTCGAGGCGTGTCGCGAAAATCTTGCCGAGATCAGTCCCCGTCGGGTCACTGAAGAACGCGTCTGTCAGGCTCTTCTGGTTCTGCGCGAAGGCCGTGTCCGGATCTGGACGCACGACCGCGCGTGAGCAGCCTTCAGGCAGGCCAGCCACAGCAATCTTGTCGTCGTCGGTAAAATCGATCGCCGTGTAGAAGGTCGGATCGTATACGCCGATGCTGACTTTTCCAGCTAGGGCCAAAGGGTCCTTCGGCTGCGTTTCGAACTGGACGACGAGTTGATCTTTTTCATAGCTGACGCTGAAATTCGGCGGTGGCGCCATTGTCACGTCCTTGCCGTTCAAGGTCACCATCTGAAAGTAATTATACTCGGCCAACGATGCATGGACGGTGAGAGCGACTTCATCGAGTTCCTTGGCATCAAGGACAAGGTCGGAATTCTTGTCGAATTCCATCAGCACAGTGCTGGAAAAGAGGTCGTCGAAACGCCAGAGATGCCGAAGCGATTTGACCGTGTGGTCTGAACCAACGGTCAGGTCCAGCATCGCTTCGGCAAACACATGCGGATGGGCGTTCGCCGCCGCGGCGGAAGCGAGCAACAGCGCCGCGCCTGATACTATGCCCGTCAGCTGCATTTTTCGCTCACATTTCGCTCGTCGATTCCGGATCAGGTACACCTGCCATTGCAAGCAGGCCGAAATGGGACATACCAGAACAGATCGTCGTGCAGCTAGCGTCTGAGCATGATCACCGCGACGCCTGGCCTGGTTGGTCCTTGTTCGTCGTCGCGCGAATGTAATTCAGGTTCTTGGTTCCGACGGCGCCGATATCGCTGACCTGGAATCCGCTCTCGGTCAACAGCGAGGCGACCGACTGCATATCGACATGACCATGCTTGTGGAGCCTGGGCAATCCAGACTTGCGCACCGGCCTGCCGAAATCGATGAGCAACAGCCTGCCTGCTGGCTTCAGGACGCGTGCCGCCTCGCGGATGAAGGCCGATCGAACCGGCTTCGACAGGTGATGCAGCATCAGCGTGCCGACGACGATGTCGAATTGCGCGTCCTTGAAGGGAAGCTCCTGCGCCGTCCCGTTGACGAAAGTCAGATCGAGAGCGGACCGCTCGGCCTTGGCGCGCGCCCGCTCGATCATTTCGGCCGACGCATCGACGCCGGTGACGCTTCCGTCCGAACCGACCAGCCGCTTCGCGGCAATGGCAAGGGTTCCAGTGCCGCAGGCGACATCGAGCATCGCTTCGCCGGGCTGGAGCTTTGCCGGGCGAAGCATGAGCTCGCGAAAGCGGCCCTCGCGGCCGAAGGTCAGAGCGCGCGCAAGCAAATCATAAGCCGCCGCCCGGTGCAGGACGATGCCGATGCCCCTGTCGCTCGCGCCGTGCGCACCATTGCCAACGAGCCCCCTGTGACGCAAGCTGCCCCACAGCGCCAATCCCGCGATCACCGCAAGGACGAGACCGTGGAATGCCGCCGTCCAGGCGCCGGCCTGAATATAGCCCATGCCCAATTTGGCGAGGACGAGGAAGCCGGCGACCAGCGACAGCTTGGCAAGCAGGGCCAACGCAATCACCCTCTTGCGCGAATGCGGTCCGTTACCGGAGTGATGATCAGATGAGTGCATGTCTGGCCACCTTCTGCTTCATTGCGGCGTGCCCAAACCCGATTTGAGCTCCTGGACTTGGCGTATCATAATGGACACAATGTCTGGAAATGCTGTTGCCGGACATTGGACCGCCGAATGTCCCAAACCGGGCACTGCAGAGAGCCATGGCCATGAAAATCGAACGTGCGGGCGAGCGGAACACGATCGATCGACGCGTCGCGCGGACGCGCGGCCTGCTGCAGGACGCGCTCATCGCCCTGATCCCGGAGCAGGGATATGCTGCCATCACCGTCGATGACATTTGCCAGAGGGCCAATGTTGGCAGGTCGACCTTCTATACCCACTATCCCGACAAGGATGCTCTGCGCAGCGCGACCATCGAGGCGCATCTGCGGTCGATCGGCCGCAGGCGCGAGGCGGCAAGTCAAGAAACAGATAGCCGTCTGTTCGAGTTCAGCCTGCCCATGTTCGAGCACGCACATGACTTCCGACCGCTTCACCACGCATTGCTTGCAAGCAGCGGCGATACGATCCACGACGAATTGCGTGAGCGTATCCGGCGAGCCGTCCGGGACGAACTAATCGAGAAACGGATCGGCGATCACGGCATGCCTGCCGAATTCGCCATTCAGTTCATCGCCGGCGCATTTCTTGCGGTCCTCGCCTGGTGGGTCACCACCGACATGAACCTTTCACCGGCACAGGCAGACGACCTGTTCCAGAGAATGGCGGGAAAAGGCATCGGCGCCTGACTAGTCGTCGGCTATCGAGCTTGCAATGATCTCCGATCGCCCCATGTCGACCGGCGATGTCAAATGGACAAGCTGTTTTCGATTGCCTGCAATCAATATGTAAAGTTTGGAGACCTGATCTCCATTCCGGTCCTCGCTGATTTTTTCGGCGTCCGTCCGGGCGAAGAAGCGTTGCTCGAATGTCGCGCGGTCGATGTCGAACAGCCTGACTGAACAGGTCTGCACGGCCTTGCCTTCCAAGGTTGCCTTGGTCACCGCGATTATGGTTCCGGCAGGTAGATCGTTGCCAGTCACCGCCCACCCTTGAAAGGCCTCCACGTCATCGATTGGAGCAAGCGCTGCGTCACCGGATAGCGGTGTCCATCCACGCGTCTTCGCCACAGCGGCGGTTCGCTCGAAGTCGGGGCCATGGACAAGACAGGTTTGGTGAAAAGCTTCTAGCCCCAGATCGACATTGTCGGCATACACCGGCGTCGATATCAGGCAGACGCCTGCGAACGCAAAAGCGAAGAGAGCTTTCGACATATCAGTCACACCTCTCGCTGAAGAGCGAGCACCGGTACGAATAGATGGAGCCATTGGTACGCTGGTCAAGCGGTCGCCAAGGCCTCGACCTGCAGAATGACGTGGCGCGTGCCGCTCATGTTGGCTCGGGCATGCTGCGGGCTGCTACGGCCCATCTCGTCGTTCCTCCGGCGGACGAACCTTGCGGAACATTGCAAGCAGAAGGATGTCGTAGACAATCTTCAAGGCGCCGGCGATGAGCAACGGCCAACCGAAGCCGGACATTGCGAGCAGCGAGCCGGCAAGCATCGGGCTGACGGCTGCCGCGAGGCTGCGCGGGACAGCGGTGACACTCGCGGCTGCCGCCCGCTCACCAGGCGATACCACAGCCAGGACGTAAGAGGTGCGGGTCGGCACATCCATCTGCGACAAAGCGCTCCTGATCAGCAGAAGCACGATAACGGGACCGAGGCTCGGCATGAAGGGGATGAGCAAAAGGCAAAGACTGGATGGCAGGTGTGTGAACACCATCGTGTTCACCAGCCCGATCCGTTTAGAGATTTGCACGGCCACCAGATACGACCCAGCCGAAAGGATACCCGTCAAAAAGAAGATTGCGCCCGTCGCAGCGAGCGATAGCCCGAACCGTTGGAAAAGCCAAAGAGCCATCAACGACTGGACCACGAAACCGCCCGCAAAAGCGTCAAGGCTGAAAAGTGCAGCGAGCGTGAGGACGATGGTTCGAGATTTGCGTAGCGGTTCCGCCGGTACCGCACTCGCATCGAGCGGCTCATCCGGCAGTTTCCGATAAAGGAGCAGCGCTCCGAGTCCCAGAAAGGCATAAAGCAGGAAGGCGATCTGGAGAGCTTGCTTGATGTCCAGGCCGACAACCTGGCGGAGAATGTCGGGGGCTCCGGCCGCAAGAGCACCGACCGCCCCTACAAGCGAGCCGACAAGGCTGTAGCGCGCAAAGAGCGCGGTGCGGTCGCGGTCCGTCACACTATGGGCAAGTTGCGCATGCTCCAGCGGCAGAAACACACTGACGTCGCCCGAGGATGGGTTCAACGTTCCCACGAATGCGACAAGGAGCAGCGGCCAGAAATCCTGAACCAACGCGAAGGCGCTCCCCGTAACGACCATCAGGACGGCAGCTGCGATCAGCAGGGAGCGGCGAGAGAGTGTGCGACAAACCCGACGGTCAAAGTGAGCGCCGCTGAACCAGCGAGCGTCGCTGTGGCGAGAACCCCGATCTTGAAAGGGCTGAAACCAAGAGTGGCCAAATAGGCGGGAAGCAGAAGACTGACGAGTCCGTCGCCGAATGCCCTCAATCCCCTGGACGTCAACAGAAGGGCAGCTGCCGGCCTGGCACCGGCAGGCAGCAGCGAAAACCTCTGTTTGACCGCTGGTTGGCGCGAAGCATTCGTCGGCGTCTGGGCTGTCACGGGATGCCTCCTGCCGCAGAGTGGTTGCGCCTATGGCACTGCTTAAATCGATCCCGTGGCAACGCCATAAAGCACGCCCAGGACAGAGCATGTCGCGAGCACGGGGATCATACCGATCTTGAAACGAAACACAGCCAGCAGCGCACCGACTGTCAGCACCAGCGACGGCAGGTTGACGGAGCTGAATACTGGCACATCAACCGTCGTGCCCAGCCAGCTGACCTCACGCAGTTCGCGGAACAGCACATGAAGCGCGAACCATATCGCCAGGTTCAGGATCACACCGACCACCGCCGCCGTGATGGCAGACAGCGCTGCCGACAGGGCCTTGTTGCTGCGCATCGTCTCCATGAACGGCGCGCCGAGGAATATCCACAGGAAGCACGGAACGAAGGTTACCCACGTCGTCAGCAGACCGCCGAGTGTTCCGGCGACCAGCGGGCTGAGCATTCCTGGCGCCCGGTACGCGCCCATGAAACCGACGAACTGGGTGACCATGATCAGCGGACCGGGCGTGGTCTCGGCCATGCCGAGGCCGTCCAGCATTTCTCCTGGCTTGAGCCACCCGTAGTGCTCGACACCTTGCTGAGCGACATAGGCGAGCACTGCATAGGCGCCGCCGAAGGTGACCATCGCCATTTTCGAGAAGAAGATCGCGATGTCGGTGAAGACATTGCCTTGCCCAAGAAACACCAGAAGTGCCAGGACCGGCACGAACCACAGCAGCAGACATACCGCTGCGATCTTCAGCGACCAGCTGACGGATGGCCGGGTATGCACAGGCACCCCTTCGCCAAGCGCCGTATCAGCGTCGGCAACCTGCTTGCCGCCGACTTTGCCATGTCCGTTGCCCGACTGGAATGCAGCCCACCCTGCCCGTCCCCCGACGTAACCGATCACACCCGCAGCCAGGATGACCAGCGGGAATGGCGCGTGGAAGAAGAACAGAGCAATGAAGGCCGCCGCCGCAAGCCCGATCATGGCATTGTTCTTGAGCGCCCGTCTGCCGATCCGCAACACCGCTTCGAGCACGATGGCAAGGACCGCCGCCTTCAAGCCGAAGAAGAGGGCCTGAACTGCGCCGACATTGCCCAAGATTGCATAGATCCAGCTCAACGCCATGATGGCGATCGCACCAGGCAGCACGAACAGGATACCGGCGACGAGGCCGCCTCTGGTCTTGTGCATGAGCCAGCCGATGTAGATGGCAAGCTGTTGTGCCTCCGGTCCGGGCAGCAGCGTGCAGTAATTGAGCGCATGCAGGAACCTGGTCTCGCCGATCCAGCGTTTTTCCTCGACGATGATGCGGTGCATCATGGCGATCTGACCGGCCGGACCGCCGAAGCTGAGAGCGGCCACACGCGCCCACACCCGCGTGGCCTCAGCGAACGAAATGCCATGACCGGGCGTGTCGTCTGGTCGGTTCGGTGCTGTCACGGTGCTCTCTGCATTGGCCATGGTTAGTTCCTCGGATCAGCCGCGCTTCGAGCGGAAATATCGATAGAGGTTGTCGAATACCGAAGCGCCCTCGGCGATCCGTTGCTCGTCACGGGCATTCGCCATGGCGATCCCGGCTATCAGGCTGGCGATGCCGGTAGTTTCCTCGCGATTGAACTTGGCGTCCTTGAGATCAATATCGTGGACGACCTCGGCGATCGCCTGCAAAGCCGCATCCGTAATGCCGGCGCGGGCCAGCAGCACCTCGAAGCTGCAGCGGTCACCCTCATGGGTGATTTCGCCCTCGAACATGTCGAAGCGCAATTCGCCCTCCTTTGGCACGTATCCCTTGCCAGCGACGAAGCGGATTGTTGCATCGGCATCGATGAAGCGACGGATCAGCCAGCTGCAGGCGATGCGGTCGACATGCACGTCCCGGCGCGTGACCCAGGTCCGGCCCTGGAGTTCACCCGGCTCGGCCGCCTTCTTCGGTTCCTTGGTCATGGCGTTGTCCTCTATAAGCTGTGCCTCGAGCTCGGCGATCAGTCCCTCGACAGCAAGGCGCCCGCTGGCGCCGAAAAAATCGATCGTCACGACGTCGGCGAGCCGCTTGCGCAAGCGGCCGAGTTGCGGACGCGCTTCCGCATGTTTTTCCGATGTCGCGTCGGTCTTGATCGCTGCGGCCAGATCGCGCGCTTCCTTGACGATGTCCGCATAGTCGGCGTCACGGGCTGCGTCGAAGAGCCCGCGGACCTGGGTGTCGGACAAACCATCGACGAGGCGCGCCTCGCACATCATCGCCTCGCCGCCGCCAGCGACGATCTCCTTGAGAAGCCATTCGAAATCCTCCTGCATCTCGGCATTGGCCGGCAGCGCGTAAACGGTGCTTTTGACTGCGACTGCGCCGATGCCTTGCAAGCGTCGCCAGATCTTCACCCGGAAGTAGGCGGGCTTGCTTGGCAGCTGATGGATCAGGAGCAGCCAGCGCTGCTCCTGTGATTGCCCCTCACTCATAAGTGAACCGTATCACGGACAAAGCTAAATGCAACACTTGTATCATTTTTCATTCGGGCATAGCGTTCGCCTCCTCACGGATAGCCGTGCCGAGGGGGAAACCGATGCCACACCAAATCATGCCGTTGCCGTTCAAGCCGCCTCGCCTCGTCGGCCTCTCCGAGAGGCTGTTGGCAAGTCACTACGAAAACAACTATGGCGGTGCCGTTCGTCGCCTCAACGCCATCGAACAGCGGCTCGACGGGCTCGACTGGAGCGCGGCGCCAGTTTTCGATATCAACGGTCTGAAACGCGAAGAACTGGTCGCTGCCAATTCAGCGGTCCTGCACGAAATCTATTTCGACGGACTCGGTGGCAGCGGCGATGCTGGAGGCGATCTCGCTGCGGCTCTGGAGCGAGACTTTGGCAGCGTGGCCTCCTGGCGCGCCAAGTTCATGGCCTGTGCCAAGGCGCAGGCAGGAGGCTCGGGATGGACCCTGCTGACCTGGTCGGAGCGGCGCGACCGACTGACGATCCAATGGGCGGCGGACCACACCAACTGTCTTGCCGGCGGCATGCCGATCCTTGCGCTCGACATGTACGAACATGCCTACCACATGGATTTCGGCACCAAGGCCGGCGCCTATGTCGATGCCTTTATGAAGAACATCCATTGGGAACGGGTCGCTGCCCGCCACCGGCGAGCCGTCGCGAAGCGTGATCCTTCAACAGGATCAGCATCGGACGACGCGGTTCCAGCGATCGCGCCAGAGGAACTGCGTGCGCGTCTCGATCGAGGAGAAGATCTCGTGGTGCTCGACGTCTGCCTCGCCGAGGATCTGGCAAAACGCAGCGATATGCTGCCGGGGGCCAAGCTGCGAGCACCCGAGAAGATCGCCGATTGGGCGGGCGAACTGCCCAAAGACAGACCGGTCGTCGTCTATTGCGTCTATGGCTTCCAGGTCAGCGGCGACGCTGTCGCCGAACTGCGTCGCCGCGGCGTCGATGCAAGTGCGCTTTCAGGCGGCATTGCCGCCTGGCATGCGATCGGCGCGCCAACCGTCCCTCTGGTAATAAGCGAAGAAAGGATTGTGCCATGAAATGGGTAACTCGCGAACGTCCGGTGATCGACCGCATCGCCTGCCCCTGGCTGATTGCGCGCTTTATCGACAAGGAACCTGAGTTCCTCTTCGTGCCGCCCGATCAGGTGATCCGCGTTGCCCAGGAAACGGGTGCCACGCCTTACGACGTGCCCGGCGTCGAATTCACGCATGTTGGCGACGGCTGCAGTTTCGACACCTTTGTTTCCAAACATGGGCTCGAGCGCGACCCGGCAATCGTGACCATCGCGGCGATCGTGCGCGGCGCCGACACGGACCGGCACGATCTCACGCCGCAATCGGCGGGGCTGCTGGCGATCTCCATGGGTCTGCGCGACCTGACGCCCGACGACCACGAGGTGCTGAAGCACGGCTTCGTCATCTACGACGCGCTCTACGCGTGGGCTTCGGGCCGCAAGGCGGAAACGCATACCTGGCCACCCGCCATCAAGCCGGCGGCCGCATGACGAATTGGGCAATGGGGGCAGATCACAAGGAGAAACCCCATGCATGCAAAACTCGTAACCGGAGCAATGCTGATCGCGATGTCGGCGCTGCTCCAACCGGCATCGGCGGCACCCGATTGGCAAACAATCGCTAAGGCGCTCGGCAAATCCGGAACCGAGACGCCTGATGGCGTCTACCGGGTCGGGCTGCCACGAACGGACCTGAAGGTTTCGCTCGATGGCATATCCCTGAAACCCGGATTTGCGCTTGGAGGCTGGATCGCCTTCGAACCCATGGGAGATCGGGCCATGGTCATGGGCGACATCGTTCTGACGCAGGACGAGGTGAACCCGGTCATGAAGAAGCTTGAAGACGGTGGAATCGAGATCACTGCGGTGCACAACCACTTGCTGCGCGCGGAGCCGATGACGCTCTACATGCACGTCCTCGGCCAAGGCGACCCGGTTACGCTCGCAACAGCGCTTCATGCCGGATTGGCGATGAGCAAAACGCCGATGGGAGGCGGCGCCCAGCCGCAAGCCGCTGCGCAGATCGAGTTCGACACGGCCAGTGTCGACCAAACCATGGGTTATAAGGGTAAGGCCAATGGCGCGGTCTACCAGTTCACGATCCCGCGCGCTAAGCCGGTCGAGGAAAATGGAATGGAAGTGCCGGCGGCCATGGGATCGGCAATAGCGATTAACTTCCAATCGACAGGTGGCGGCAAGGCGGCGATCACGGGGGATTTTGTGCTGACGGCAAAGGAGGTCAATCCGGTTATCAACGCCATGCAGGACAACGGCATCGAGATCACCGCACTGCATAGCCACATGCTCGATGAGAAGCCGCGGCTCTTCTTCATGCATTTCTGGGCGAACGACGATGTGCAGAAGCTGGCGAAAGGTCTGCGCACAGCCCTCGACAAGGTCGCCGTCAAGAAGAGCTAGATTGGACGTCCGCGCGCGTCCAACGGCCAGCAAACAGCCTTGGCGGATGTTGCCCTTACGGTCGAAGCCGGCGAAGTTCTGGGTTTTATTGGGCCGAAAAGCGTTGACAAGAGCACGCTGCTCGAAGCGATCGCCGGCCTTTTCCTGCCGCCTGGGGAATGGTTCGCTGGCACGGAAGTCTCTCTGCCACCAGCTTTGCGCCGGAGATCGCCTTTCCAGCGCACACGAGCGGCGGGCCGGGTTGTTGTGAACCGATACGTCCTCCGGAACGATCGAAGGCCCGCTTCGTTCTGACCGGATGGACTGGATTAGACTAAGCCTCCTGGCGTTGGCGGGGTTCCTCACCTGGACACTGAACACCCTCTCGGCCGGAGGCGGGGGTCTGTTGCTGATCCCCGCCGTGACTTTCATCACAGGCAGCGCGGCGGTTGCGCCGGTCATCACCTTGACAGAGCTCATCGGCAATCCCGTCCGCGCCCTGGCCTTTCGGCGCGACATCGATTGGAGCCTGGTCCGTTGGTACCTGCCCGGCGCCGTCGCCGGTGCCGCGGCGGGCTCCTGGCTCTTCGCCAATAGTCGGGCGGAATGGCTCCAGATACTCATAGGGATCTATCTGGTAAGTGCCGTCTGGGAATTTCGCGGCGGCGCGCGCGAGCGGAGCTACCGAGCCCGCCGCTGGTGGTTTCTCCCGGCCGGCCTGATCGTCGCGCTGTTGTCGGCGCTGATGGGCACGGTGGGACCCGTCCTGAATTCGCTTTATCTGAACTACGGTTCGGAGAAGGAGACGTTGGTCGCCACGAAATCCGTGAACTCGTTTGTGACCGATGTCGTCAAGGTCGCGGTATTCACCGGACTCGGCGCGCTCGGCGGTCAGGCGGCCATATACGGCGTAGCCGCGGGTTTGGGCGCCGCGCTTGCCAATCTGCTGGCCAAGCCCTGGCTCGAACGCCTGAGCGCACGGCAGTTCCGCGGCCTTGTGGTCGCGCTCATGGCTGTCAGCGGAGCGCTGATGATCTGGAACCAGCACAGCTTCGTTGTGCAGGCCTGGCGCGCGGCCACAGGAGTGTCTTAACAATGTCGACGTTGGCGTGAGCGCTGCGGCGTAACTTGGTCGTCCGGTCGCGCGTGCGCGCAGCCCTCGACAAGGTCGCTGTCTCAGCTTGGAGAAGATTCGCGACGTCAGATGACGCTCAGCGACACGGCGGCAAGAACAAGATAACGGCCGACCTTGGCGGCAGTGACCAACAAAAGGAAAACCCGAAAAGGCTCGCGCAGGACGCCCGCGACGACGGTTAGCGGATCACCGACAACCGGCAGCCAACTCAGCAGGAGCGACCACTTTCCGTAGCGGCGATACCAGACTTGCGCGCGCTCCAGTTGTGCTTGGTTCATCGGAAACCAGCGTTGGCTCCGGAAGCGCTCGATACCTCGCCCGAGCAGCCAGTTGATCACCGATCCAAGCACGTTGCCGACGCTCGCGACGGCGATGAGCAACCAAGGCGAGTAATCCGCAAGCAGCAGCCCGACCAGCACTGCTTCCGATTGCATCGGCAGGATCGTAGCGGCGAGCAAGGCCGCCAGGAACAGACTGGCATAGGCCGCGAGGTCCGTCATTGAACCGCATATCCGCCAGTCGACCTAATGATGGTGACCTTCGGGTTCGACCATCTTGAACGGCAGCACCTGCTCGCGACCATTCGCGGCCAGGATCAACCTCGCCTGGAACTCATGCGGCTCGGCCGGAGCAACCGTGCTCTCAAGCCGATGATGGTTGTCAGCGACGGGTTCGAGGCGAAGCGTCTCCGGCCCGCCGGGCCGGTCGATGATCACCGTTGCTGTCAAATCATCTGCGTGGCGATCGATGGTCAGCCGCATCCGCTCGCCGGCCGCTGTGTCGACGATTTCCAACCTCCCTTCAGCCAGATCGCAGGCGACCTTGAAGGGCTCCGGCGCATGATGGTGAGCATGAGAAGCTTCCGCGCCTATGGCGGCCAGCCCGGCTGGGCTCACCAGGCGGACATTGGCTTCCGCCAACGCCGGCAAGTGGGCGAACAGCTCCTCCTTGAGGGCTTCGGTTACACCCAGCACGTCCTTGGCCGTTGCCTTATCGGCGACACTGATGGCGACGTCGGCATGCAGACGATGTCCGATCCAGCGTGCCTGCACGCATTCAACGCGCCCGATGCCCGACACGTGTTCGGCGGCATGATGGATTTCGTCGATGATGCCGGGCTCAACACCGTCGAGCATGCGGGTCAACACGGCTTTTGACGACTGCCAGACGATGGCGAAGATCGCCACGGTGATCAGCAGCCCGACGATCGGATCGGCAAGCGGAAAGCCCAGCCAGACGCCGATAGCGCCCAGCACGACCGCCAGACTGGTAAAGCCGTCGGTGCGGGCATGGTAGCCGTCCGCGATCAGCGCAGCGCTGTTGATCTCTCGCCCGACGCGGATACGGAATACGGCGACCGCTTCATTGCCGATGAAGCCTATGAGGCCGGCGATGGCGACCCAGCCAAGAAACGTGATGGGACGCGGATTGATCAGGCGATCGATCGCCTCATAGCCGGCGACGATGGCACTGAAGAGGATGATGAGAACGATGACGATCCCAGCCAGATCCTCGACCCGGCCCAGCCCGTAGGTGAACGTCTTGCTCGGTTTGCGGCGGGCCAGCACGAACGCGATCCACAGCGGAATGGCAGTGGCCGCGTCGCCGACATTGTGGATCGTATCGGCCAGCAGCGCCACGCTGCCGGAGAGGAACACAACCACGAGCTGAAGCGCTGCCGTGATGGCCAGAACGACGAATGACCATTTGATCGCCCAGATGCCGCGCGTCGTCGTGGCGATCGTCGGATCTATGACACCGTGGGTGTGGCCATGGCCGTCATCACCGTGATCATGTCCGTGCCCCCCCATGCCATGCGTCATCGGGCCGAACCCGAACCAATCGCGAACTTTGTCCATCATGGCGCTTCTCACAGGTA
Source organism: Mesorhizobium sp. M0189 (assembly GCF_040322135.1). Lineage (NCBI taxonomy): Bacteria > Pseudomonadati > Pseudomonadota > Alphaproteobacteria > Hyphomicrobiales > Phyllobacteriaceae > Mesorhizobium > Mesorhizobium sp. M0189. The sequence goes on along the minus strand of NZ_JAMYSW010000012.1, from coordinate 121,914 downwards.
CTTGGTGATGTCCTTGAACTCGTCGATCGAGCGGCGCTGCTCGCGCGCCAACGGCCCGACAACGTCTTCAAGGCAATGGTTGAGATGATCCTGGATCAGGGTCTTCTTGGCCTGCGAGATGGCCTTCTCGACAGCATGAAGTTGCTGGGCGAGGTCGAGGCAGGGCCGGCCCGCTTCGATCATGTCGATGACGCCCTTGAGATGTCCGTCGGCCCTTTTCAGGCGTTTGACGATATCGGGATGGGTTTCGTGGATGTGGGGTTGGCCGCTCATGCGACGGATACTATCCTCCAGGAGGGGATATGCAAGTCTCAAAGAGGCCTCGATTCTGATGTAGCAAAACCATTCGTTAGGATTCTAGAGAATAATCGCCGTTCATGCCAAATCGGATCCACCGCACAGTTTTTTGTCTGGTCATTGCATTAGCGATGATGTTTGGCGTGCTCCGTCCTTTCGGCTATTCGACCTCACACGATCCGATCGCGATTGCCATCGCGGTTGAACGTCACGGCGGAGCCGCCGCGCAGATCGAAGATCATGGCCACGCACACGATGATGGCGTTTCGGGCGAGCAGAGCTCTGACCATTTTCAAGGGCACAATGCGGCAGACCACTCGCACGAGACGGCGAGTACGCCCTCCGACTTCGCACCGACGGTTCCACAGGTCGAGCGCGGCTGGCTGAATTATCCGCCGATTTTCGTCGATCCGGGCACGACATTTCCGCTCGAGCGACCGCCGAGACCATTCCTCGCCGCATGATCGCGGTCGCTCACGCGACCACCCTCAACGACGAAGATTGGAAATTCAATGCAAGGACCCTTCGACCGGGGCCGGCCACGCGCGCGGCGCACGTGTTGGCGACCCGCTCTGCCCCTGCTTATCGCTCTCCTGACCCTGCCGCTGCTCGCCGGAGCAGCCTTTGCCCATGCCGTTGCCGCCGGCGACAAGGGCTACATCCAGGAAATCTCGGGCATCAACGTGCTGCCCTTCATCTATCTCGGCGCCAAGCACATGGTGACCGGATACGACCACATCCTGTTCCTTTTCGGCGTGATCTTCTTCCTCTACCGGATGAAGCATATCGGCGTGTATGTCAGCCTGTTTGCGCTCGGCCACTCCACAACCATGCTGCTCGGCGTCTATTTCAACGTCGGCATCAACAGCTACATCATCGACGCGATCATCGGCCTGTCCGTGGTCTACAAGGCGCTCGACAATATGGGCGCTTTCCAGAGATGGCTCGGTTTCCAGCCGAACACCAAGGTCGCGACGCTGGTCTTCGGATTCTTTCACGGTTTCGGCCTCTCGACGAAGATCATCGAATACAACATCTCGCCCGACGGGCTAGTGCCCAATCTTCTTGCCTTCAACGTCGGCGTTGAGATTGGCCAGCTTCTGGCGCTCGCTGCCATCCTTATTGTCATGGGCTACTGGCGCCGGACCGACAGTTTCTGGCGCCACGCATACACCGCCAACACCATCATGATGACCGCCGGATTTGTGCTGATCGGCTATCAGCTCACCGGCTGGGTCGTATCCTGAACCTCCAAGTAAAGAAAAAAAAGGAATTCTCCTATGTACAATACCGACATCCCGACCCGCGCTGAACTGCCGACATCCATGCAGCTTCTTCGCTCTACCCTGATCGCCATTCTGGCGGCAGCGGCCATCCTTGTGACCATCGTGCTGCCGGCCGAATACGCCATCGACCCCACCGGCGTTGGGCGAGCGCTCAAGCTCACCGAGATGGGCGAGATCAAGACACAACTGGCCGAAGAGGCCGAGCAGGACCGCCTTCGCGAACTGCAAAACGGCACTCCGACCGCAGTGCCAGCCCGAGATCAGCAGTCGAGTCTTCTGGAGCGCGTCTTCGCTGAACTGGTGATTGGTTCCGCCTCTGCCCAGGAACTCCGGACGGACGAAATGTCGGTCACCCTGAAGCCCGGCGAAGGAGCTGAGATCAAGCTCGTCATGGCCAAGGGCGCACAGGCAAAATACTCTTGGACGGCCAATGGCGCGGCGGTGAACTTCGACACCCATGGTGACGGCGGCGGCGAAAACATTTCATACGAGAAGGGACGCGGGGCTGCAGAGGACGAGGGCGTACTTGAGGCAGCGTTTGACGGTAATCACGGTTGGTTCTGGCGTAACCGCACCGATGCCGACGTCACCGTGACGCTGAAGACGAACGGTGCCTACACCGACATCAAACGGATGATGTGAACGATACGTCAATCTTATCCGGCGCCGTTTGGCGCCGGACTGGCGCGCTGTTCATTGCCACGACCTCACTGTTTGGCGCACCACCGTCCCGTGAGCATTCGTGTCGGGTGGGCGGCGGCGTGGTGAATTGGTGCGCCGCTAGGCTGTCTCAACGTGATCATGCCGCATTGGCTGTTGGCGAAATCAGCGCCGAACGTTTGCCGCGATGGAGATCCTTGGCAAACACGCAAGCCGAACTGTGCCCAGGAGATAGCTTCAAGGCCGGTGGCATCTGTTGTTTGCATTCTTCGACCACCAAGGGGCAGCGAGTCCGGAACCTGCAGCCGGATGGTGGATTCGTAGGGCTCGGCACCTCCCCGATCATGACCGGAACCCTGCGCTGCTTTTCAGCGATCGGATCCACCTCCGGTGTCGAGGCCAGCAACATCTGCGAATAGGGATGGCCAGGGTGATCGTAGAGTTCCTGCGATGGCCCGTGCTCCACGATCTTGCCGAGGTACATCACGTAGACGCGCGATGCAGCCTGCCTGACCAACGCAAGGTCGTGGGCAATGAACAGGCACGCCACCCCCAAATCTTTCTGCAGGTGCAGGAAAAGGTTCATCACCTGGGCTCGGATGGACAGATCCAGTGCGCTAACTGGTTCATCGCAGATCAGCACTCTTGGATTCACGGCAAGGGATCGGGCAATCGCAACGCGCTGGCGCTGCCCTCCGGACAGTTCCCGCGTGTGCCGATCCTTCAAAGCGTCCGCCAGTCCGACCTGATCCAGGAGCGCCTTGGTACGATGGTTGCGGTCGGATTGTGATTTCAACCCGCTGATCAGCAATGCTTCATCGATCGTCTCACCGACCGTCTGTCTGTCGTTCAGGGACGAATATGGATCCTGAAACACGTATTGAAGCGCCCTGCGGCTTTCGCGCAGTGCTGCACCGGAGAGTGTGGTGAGGTCCACTCCATCAAGCAGGACTCGTCCCGCACTTGCCTTTTCGAGCCCCACAATGGTGCGGCCGAGCGTCGACTTTCCGCAACCGGACTCGCCTACCAGACCGACGATCTCGCCCGGATAGAGCTCGATCGAGACGTCGTCGACGGCATGGATGAACTTGCCTCGCTGAACGCTTTTGAAGCGCGTCTGCAGATTTTCGACTTTCAGAACAGGACCGTGCGTCATGCTGCTGCCTTCCTTTGGTTGACAACCGCGCAGGCCACGACAACAGCGCTGTCGGCCGACCGCGCAAGTGGAGGGCGGCTTGCGGTGCATGCGGGAATTGCGAGCTCGCAGCGCGGGGCAAAGGCACAGCCTTTGAATGGCGCGCCCAGCGTTGGCGGTATCCCGGGAAGACCGCGAAACTCCGAACCGATCGGGTCTTCCCGCCGCGGGATCGCGTTGATCAGCCCTCTCGTGTACGGATGGCGTGGGGTCACGAGGACCTTGTCCACGGGACCTCGTTCGGCGGCCCGAGCCGCATACATGACAACGATGTTGTCGGCCGCTCCGGCGACTACCCCCATATCGTGAGTAATCAGCACCATGGCCATGTTGAGCCGCCGCTGCAGGTCCTTGAGCAGTCGCAGGATTTGAGCCTGGACCGTCACATCGAGAGCGGTCGTAGGCTCGTCCGCGATCAGAAGTTTCGGCTCGCCGGCCAGCGCAATGGCAATTACGATGCGTTGCCTGAGACCACCCGACAGTTCGTGGGGGAATTGACGAAGTCGCGCTGCTGGATCCGAGATGCCGACCAGCTTGATGAGTTCCAACGCCCGCTCCTCCGCCGCGCGCGGGGTCATCTTGAGATGGAGTTCCGCCATCTCGGCGATCTGCCTTCCAACACGGCGGACGGGGTTCAGCGCGCTCATCGGATCCTGGAAAATGAATCCGATCGACTTGCCTCGTATCTTACGGATCTCGGATTCCGGCAAGCCGATCAATTCACGCCCGTCGAAGCGCACCGATCCCGACAAGTTCGTCGTCACGCCGGTCGGCATTAGCCCGAGCGGCGCGAAGTTCATTACAGTCTTGCCGCTACCGCTTTCGCCGACGATGGCAAGGCATTCTCCCTGCCGGACGGTGTAGCTGACGCCATCGACGGGACGTACCGCGGCCTTTGCGGTGAGGAGATCGACCGTCAGATTGCTGACTTTCAAAAGGAGTTCGTCATGCATCGGAATTCTCCTTGGCCCAGCCGGCGATCTCAATTCTGCGCAAGGCGAGCGTCCGCCTCGAAAGCGGCTTGGGAATGCGATTAAGTGCTATGGATTCGCCGAGGATGTTGAAACCGATCACCGCAGCAGTCAGGGCTAGGCCGGGCAGGATAACCTGGCGCGGATCGGACTCGAGATACGGTAAAGCATCAACAAGCATCTGTCCCCATTCTGGCGTGGGCGGCTGAATGCCCAGACCAAGGAAGCTGAGCGTTGCGACAGCCAAAGCGGCTGTCCCGGCATCCGCCGTCGCATAGACCATCACCGCGCCGATGGTGCCGGGCAGCAAATGGCCGAAGTAAATGCGACATGGGCTGGCGCCCAGCACACGCAGGGCCTCGATATGCGGCTTGCTCATGATGCTGACGGCCACGGCCCGGCTGATACGACCGCTCATCGGCCACCATGCCAGTGACAGAGCCAGTACCATGGTCCAGTAGCCCGGCCCGACGATCCCGATCACGGCAAGGGCAGTGATCAGGCTTGGGATGGACAGGCCGACATCGACGATGCGCATCAGCAGGTCGTCTACCCAACCGCGGTGATAGCCCGCGATGGTCCCCATGGCGACACCGATCGTCATTGCAATGATGAGGACCGAGCCAACGCTGACCAATGACGTATTCGCAGCGATGATCAGGCGGCTGAGCGTGTCGCGCCCAAGATGGTCGGTGCCGAGCCAATGTGGGGCAGTTGGTCCCTGGCCGGTCTCCAGCAAGTTCTGTGCGCTGGGATCTTGTGGGGCGAGCCATGGCGCGAAGCTGCCCAGGGCGACGAAAAGGCCGATCACGATCAAGGCCACGCGGGGCATCTTGTTCAACCGGGCAAGTGCAGGCTTGAATCTATTCATGGTCAGCTCCATTGGCGCCGGATACGGGGATCGGTCATCAGAACTGCGAGATCTACGATCAGATTCACCACGATGAAGAAGGCGAGGAAGATCAACAGGCAGGCCTGCACGACCATGAAGTCCCGGAACTTCACGCCTTGGAGAAAGTAGTCGCCCACGCCCTGCCAGGCGAACAGCGGTTCAACGATGATAGCCGTTGCGGTCATCAGGCCGACCTGGGTTCCCAGTGCATTGATGAACACAGGTATGATGTTTGGCAGCGCGTCCCGGAACAGGATGGCGGTCCGTCCCAGACCTTTGCTTTTGGCCGTCAACACGAAGGGGCTGGCCATAGCCTCTTCCAGTCCCACACGAACGACACGGCTGAGCACGGCGGCGGGCAGCACCGCGACAGTGACCCATGGCAGCACCCAACTTTCCGGACCGCCGAAGCCGAAGGATGGAAAGAGCTGAAAGGTGACGGAGAATCCATAGATCATCAGCGCACCGACGAAGAATGTCGGTGTCGATGCGCCGAGAAGAGCCAAACCGCGCGAAACGCGGTCCGGCAGTGCGTAGGGCCAGAAGGCACCCAGGAATCCGAGAGCCAGGCCGAGCAGGGTCGCAACCACGCCGCTGCCACCGATAAGGGTACCGGTGACCAACATGCGCTTTGGCAAGTCCGCACTGACTTCCTGGCCCGTTCTGTAGGAGATGCCAAAATCTCCTCGGACTGCATCGCCAAGCCAACCCGCGTAGCGCATCAGCAGCGGCTTATGCAGTCCGATCTCTTCGGCAACCTTTTCGACATAACCCGGTGTTGCGACTGCTCCTCTGAGTTCAGCGATGAGAACAGCGACATTTCCCGGAGCCGAAACAACCAGGGTAAAGCAAACCAGAGACGCCATGAACAGCAGTACGAGGGAGTGCTTCAGCCTCTTGCTGATGAAGTGGATCAAAGCGCCCTCCCTCTACTCGGCCAGCACGATATTTTCGTATGGCATGTCGTATTCGGTGACCGGGCTGGTGAAGCCCTGGACCCGCTTGGAGTGCGCCCAGATGCTGGGAACGTAAACCAACGGCGCTATCGCGTCGTTGTCACGCAGCCAGTCGTAAACCTTTTGGATCGATGGCTCTATCTGATCACCAGTTGCTGCCGTCGCCGCGTTGATCAGCGGGTCCAGGTTGGCCGGATCGGTGAACAGCTTGCCTTCGACATCGTTGTTGAAGGTCGAGAGGCACAAGGCCACCACCGTGCCGAACGGATCGTAAGGAGCCCCATAGGTCAAGAAGAAGCCGAGATCGTATTTCCGTTCGAGCATGTCGGTGTGCTTGGAAGCGTGGTCGACAGAGCGGACGATCAAATCGATGCCGATTTCCTTCATCTCGGATTGTATGACTTCGGCCACGACGCGAGAGCCGGGAACGGCGTCGGGACTGACGACAATCTCAAGCGTCAGTGGCGTGCCGTCCTTGGAACGCACGGGCCCACCCGTCCAACCCGCCTTCTCTAGGAGCGCTGATGCCGCCGCAACGTCGCGAACTGGGGCATCATGCTGGGTGCCAGCAAATGGCAATGCATCGGAGAACAGGTTGCCCGCCGGTCGGGCAAAGCCTTGGTAGAGCGCCTGGGAAATCGCCGCGCGATCGATCCCTATGCTGATGGCCTTGCGCACTTGCGGATCCTTAAGCGCTTCGGTGCGATCGGGATTGAAAGCCATCACCAGTGTGACGTTGCCGGGATCGATGACCACGTTGAGCCCTGCGGCCTCGAGTTGCTTTGCCTCAACGGGGGTCAGCGGCGCGATCCAAAACCCGCCGACGAGATCGATCTCGCCAGCGCGCAGGGCTGCAACCCGCGCGCGCGGATCAGGGATGACCTTGGCTTCGAGACGTTGATAAGTCGGCTTGTCGCCCCAGTAGCCGTCGTAGCGCTCGAAAACACTTTGTGTATCGTCAGCGCTAATTTGACGCCAAGGCCCGGTGCCGACGGGTTCGACAAATTTGCCATTCGCATCGACCGATTTGGGGCTAAGGAACCTCGGCGGCCGCGTGTATGAAAGCTCCTGCATGAGCGCCAGCGGCGGCTCCTTGAAATGAAGGGCCACTTGGTGGTCATCGACCACCTCCAGTGATTGAAAATACTTGGAGCAGTTCATCCAGCTGAACTGATCGAGTCCCAGCCAGCGCTCAAGATTCCACTTGCAGCTGGCTGCATCGAACGCTGTCCCGTCCTGGAAAGTGACCCCCTTGCGCAATGTAAGGTGCAGTGTCTTGCCGCCGTCTTCGATCTTCCAGTCGGTCGCAAGGCAAGGCTCGATCTGGCCGCCCTTGCCGTACCGCACCAGCGGATCGAACATCAGGTCCTGAATGGCCCAGATCGCGTAGTGGCTCTGCGGATCGAGATTGCCCGCAGGCTTGGCGATAGCCACTCGCAATGTGCCCGCCGCCCCTTCGGCAAAGGCAAACTTGGTGAAGGTAGCATCGGTTATGGCGAACCCTAACGCGCCTGACCCGATCTGCAGAAATGTACGCCTGTTGAATGACATTGGTTGCTCCTCTCGTTGCTTATTGTTCCCTGGGGCCTAGGTTGCCTCGAAAGGGACGGGGCCTTTTTTGTATAGACATATTACATTATCGTATACAATCTAATTTAGACATCGTATCCCTTTGATATAAGATTTTGTGCTCACTGGCGCAGGTCAGGTCTGCACCGCAACCCCGGCTCGCGCGGCGATCTTGCCGCGCTTGACGACCAACGCGCGCGGCCGGTGGGACACGACCGCATCGGCGAGTGTCTCGCCTTCCACCAAAACCATGTCCCCCCAGCAGCCGGGCATGAGTCCGTACCTTTCCAGCGCAAGAACTCCAGCACCGCCGCGCGTGCAGACGTCGAGGGCCCATTCGAGTTCATCGTCGCGGCGAAAATTGTTGCGCAAGCCGACAAACATGGCGCGTTCCAGCATGTCACCACTGCCGTAAGGTCCCCAGATGTCACGGATGCCGTCATTTCCGGCGCCGACGACCACTCCAGCAGAGCGCAATTTGGCGACCGGAGGCGACGGCTGCGATGCCGGCCCGGTGGTAAGAATATGGATCGAAAGCTCCGCCAACTCGTCGATTAGTCGGCCGACATAGTGGGCATCGTGCATGCCGAGACAGAAGGCATGGCTGACTGCCACCCTTCCCTGCATGCCGAGTGCACGGGTGCGTTCGATGATGAGCTCGAGCGAAAAGGCGCCAAGCTCTCCCGCTTCGTGCAAATGGATATCTATGGGCCGGCCAAAGCGTTGAGCGAGGTCGAAAATTGCATCGAGGTGCCCTTTGGGATCGCGATCAACCCCAGCAGGGTCCAGCCCGCCGACCACCTCGGCGCCCATTTCCAACGCCCGTCGCATAAGTTCGACAGTGCCAGGCCGGATCATCATACCGCTTTGAGGAAAGGCGACGATCTCAATATCGACGAGGTCTCGTAGCTCGTCACGAGTGCGCATGACGCCCTCTACACCGGCAAGGCCGTGCACGGTGTCGATATCGACGTGACTACGAATATGGGTGGTGCCTTGCGCCACTGAGGCAAGCGCCTGTCGACGAGACTGGCGGACCGGATCGATACCCAAGCGGATCTTGGCTTCACGCTCGGTGTCGATCTTGTCTATCAAGCGAGGGCCGACTTCATTTCGATACCACGCCATTCCGATCATCGATTTATCGAGGTGGGTGTGCGCTTCCACCAAGCCCGGAACGACGATGCGACCTCCGCCGTCCTCCACCAGCCCGCCCAAAGGTAAAAGCTCCGGCTCGACGCGGGTAATGCGGCCATTTTCAATAAGAATATCGACATTGGCGCCAGCCATCGGGCGCACATTTCTAATCAACAAATTGGTTGTCATGCGGGCGCTCCTCCCAGAGGCAGCCTATCGTCTGCGGCACGGCGACGGCCGCCTGCAGCTCCGTGTACGCAACTACCGCATAATTGTATACCTATTTCAAGATAAATCGTATCCCATATTGACAAAAATATGTCTTGATCGATAAGTTGCGGGAGCTTAGGGGGATGCGATGACCAAATCGAGTCGAGCCGAAAATGTCTACTTGTCGCTGCGTCGCGCCATCATTGAGCAGGCGCTTCGCCCCGGTATGAAATTGCCCGAAGACGCGATCGGCGAGCAGTTCGGCGTTAGCCGGACCAGCGTACGAAACGCGCTTGTCCGACTGAGTGCCGAAGGCCTGGTGGAGGTGAGAAATAATCGCGGAGCCTGCGTCGCCGAACCGACGCTCGAGGAAGCGTTAGATATATTTTCCCTACGACGCTGCCTGGAGCGCGAGGTAGTGGACCGGCTTTCGCGAAAGATCACACCCGCTCAATTTGCGGCACTTGAGGCCCACGTCAAACTTGAAAGGGACGCAGTAAACACGAGCGGACCATTATCGATACGGCTGGCGGGCGAATTCCACATTCTGCTGGCCGAACTCACGGGATCGAAGCCGCTGACCCGTTATGTCAGCGAGATTGTATCGCGCTGTTCGCTGATCCTAGCCTTGTACAGCCGTCCGCACTCCGATCAGTGCGGCGTCGACGAACACGTCGAAATCATTCAGGCGCTGCGCCAACACAACCCCGAGCGCGCCATGCATGCGATGGAACACCATCTCGAGGCACTCGAGGCTCGGGCGCAAATCAGCGATCAAACTGAGCCCGACGTTCGCTCCATCCTGAGCACATACGCTCAGGCAGGGTAACCAACTCTCAAGCAGCTTGGCAAAATTCAGGAGGATATAATGCTCAACCCCCAGCCCGAGCCGGTGGGGCAGCGGAGCCACGTGAGCATCGACTTCGCCCGCATCTCGGCACGCGAACGCTACAAGCTGCTGATCGGGGCAGTGGTGCCTCGGCCAATCGCTCTGGTGACCACACGACACCCCGACGGGACTGTCAATGCTGCGCCCTACAGCTTCTTCAATTGCCTCTCGGCCGATCCCCCAATCCTAGCCCTGGGTGTGGAGAACCATAATGACATGTCCTTCAAGGATACGACGCTCAACATCCGACTGACTGAGGAATTCACAGTCAACATCGTGGACCATGCGCTGGTTGACGCCATGAACGTCTGTGCCGTCCCATTTCCTTCCCACATTGACGAACTGGCCGAGGCCGGGCTGACGCCTGCGCCCGGTGAGACGGTCCAATGCCCCTACATTTTCGAAGCGCCTATAGCCTTCGAATGCCGCCGACATTTGACGCTTGGCCTGGGTAAGTCGCGCGAGATTGTCCTTGGTCAAGTTATGCGGATGCACATTCGTGAGGATCTTGTTGACCAAGAGCGTTTCTATATCGATCAACTCGCGCTAGACGCCGTCGGCAGAATGGGTGGACACGGTTATTCGACCACCCGCCACCAGTTTGACCTGCCAACGATGTCGCATGAGCAATGGTTGGCAATGAGGCCTATGCCACCCAACACCGATTGATAGGGCCCTGATCGCGCAACGCGCTCGTCGCTTCAATCATCCTTCCTGATCGGGCCGAGACGCTGCTTGCGGCCAAGGACTCTGCCGATGCCGGGCTGGCAGAATATTCACTGCAGCTGGGCTACAGCGCACTGGAAGCTGTTAAAACCCCTTGCGGCAAAGGGTTTCAAGATCCGACTTTGTCATTTCCTCGATGCCGAGCGCAGGAAGAATATCATTATCTCCCTTGAGATTCCGGCCATAAGCCGCCGACAAGATGGAAATGCCGGATTCATGGAGTGTCGCCGGATTTCCGCTGATCTTCCCCAGAACGGCAGTCGGTAGCAGGCCGAACGGAACATCTTCGAGAATATAGCGGCTCTCGATAGTTGTCGGGCCAAACCCGCCACGGCCTTGGCTGTCCATCGCCTGGTTCATTTCCGAAACAGTGCTCATGGGGACGTGGAACGACAATGAAAAATGTTCCTGGACGGTACGAACCGCGATACCGAAATGGGCAGCTATGGCCAATCGTTCGGCATCCAGAGCTTCGATAAAGCGACCAACGGCAGGAGTGACGTTTCCCCCCTGGCTCCATTGCTCGGCCTTCTCCATGCGTGTGAGATTGAGAAGGGCAATTCCCAGATGGTTCTGCGGATTGAGGTTGCTGAGCGCAATTGCCAGCAGACCATCGCGCTTGACGAAACGATCGCCGAACAAGGCCGTGCAAAGCTTGTACCCTTGGTCGAGCGCATCGAAAGGCAGCGTCGCAACATCAAGCTTCTGGCGAATGGAAGTGACATGGACTTCGGTTGGTCCAAGCTGGCGACCGGTCAGCAGTGTTGTGCCCCAAACGACGATCGGCAACCTGACCTTGCGTTCGGCCAACCGCTTGGAGAGATACAGCGCCCCGAACGAACTGTGCGAACTGGCGATGACCGGAATACCATCTTTCAGATGAGGGACGGCGGCATCCATCACCATCTTGTGGCCGTAAGCTGGAAGCGCGATCACCACCACGTCCGCGCTGGCGACGGCATCCTTACAATCCTTGGCGATGCGCACCGGTACCGCCGCCGCGATATCCCCCGTCGCTTTCAATAATTCGCCGGTAGCCAGCGCCCTGGTTCGCTGTCCCGATGGTGACCAGAGCGTTGGCGAATGCCCCGATTCCGCCAAATAGGCGGCGAGGCCATAAGCAATCGCTCCAGCGCCCAGAATACTCACGCGCATAATATTCCTCCTGTCGTGGGTTTTGTAGTTCGCGAATCCTTGCCGTCGTGACCTGAACGTTTTTCATCAGGAGATTCGCAGGTTGGAGCCGCGTCTGCCGTCCTCGTCGCCCCTTCGATCGGGATTCCAGCCCTGAAGCCGGCAAATAACCCAAAGCCGCAATGAACATTAGTTTCCGCTTGACATATATCGAAAATGAATGAGACGATGTCAATCATACGGATTTCACATGTAGGAATAATATGGAAACTCGGGACCTTCAGACCTTCCTTGCGGTTGCTGCCAGCGGCAGCATCACCAAGGCGGCTGACATGCTCGGGCGTTCCCAACCTTCGGTGACACGCACCATTCAGGAGCTCGAGGCCGAACTTGGCTTCGAATTGCTGCATCGGATCGGCCGACGGGTGCAGTTGTCCGAGGAAGGTGTGGCATTCGAAGAAGAAGCGCGGCGCTTGCTGATGTCTTTCACCGAACTTGCAGCGCGGGCGAAGATGATCGCCGCCGGCCGGGGGCGGATCCTGCAGATTGTCACAACCTCGGCGATTGGCACCGGCTTGATCCCGACGGCCCTGGCCGAGCTCCAAGGTGCCGAGCTTCCTCACGAGACGCATCTCGGACAGTTTCTTCCCTCGATCGTCGCGCAGGAAGTGCGCAGCGGACGTGCCGAGATCGGTTTTTCAAGCCTGCCGCTCGATACGCCCGGTCTGGATGTCCTGCGGCTCTATTCGGCACCGGATGTTGCGGCCGTGCGGGAGGACGATCCGCTTGCTGAACTTGATGTCATACCGCTTTCCGCCTTTGCCGGTCGCCGCGTCGCCACGTTGCTCAACCCGCTGCGTTTTCAGTTGCATGTCTCCAAGGCATTGGCGGCCAGGGGCATCGACACCGGGCCAGTGATCCGGACGAATACTGCGTATGGCGCGTTGCAGCTTGTGCGCCGGACCGGCGTTGCCGCTGTCATCGATCCCCTCACCGCCTATGGCGTGGCCTTGCCTGGGGTCGCCATCCGCCCGATCGACGCGACCGTTCTTTTTTATTGGGGCGTTGTGGCTGCCGAAAGACGCCCCCTTCGTCCGGTCGCGCAGGCGTTGATGGATGCGGTCGAGGCGGTGGCTGAACGCTCGATCGTCGGCTTCAAGAAACTCGATCCGACCCTGGCTGGCCAATTGGTAGCCGATCCTGCATCCGGCACAAATCACGGAACGGGAATATGAAGCATACCCCCAGCGCACCAATGTCGACAGGTCTTGCCGCGCTCGAAGCACAGCTTGCGCAGGATCTCGACTTTCTCGAACTGCCCGCCAAACCATGGGTTCCCGCGCGGTCGCACGATGGCATGCCTGTCCGTGACGTCGTGGTGATTGGCGCCGGCATGTGCGGGCTTGCGGCCACGGCAAAGCTGGTACTGACCGGGATTACCAACATCGTCGCCTATGATGCGGCTCCGGCCGGGCTCGAAGGGCCATGGGTGACGTTTGCCCGCATGCAAACGCTCCGGTCGCCGAAGACGCTGCACGGGCCGTCGCTCGGCCTGCCGCAGCTGACGTTCCGCGCCTGGTTCACAGCGCAATGGGGCGTTGAGGCCTGGCGGTTGCTGGACAAAATTCCCAAGAGCCAGTGGATGGATTACCTGATCTGGTACCGCAAGGTTCTTGCTCTGCCAGTGCGCAACAGCGTGCGCATGACGGCCGTCGCACCGGTCGGTGATCTGATTGCGATTGATGTCGAGGGCGCGGAAACCGGTCGGGTTCTCACCCGCCATCTCGTTCTGGCCACAGGCCGGTCTGGTCTCGGCGGTTTTGCCGTGCCCCATTTCCTCGAGGGCATCGATCGCGCGTATTGGGCCCATTCTGCCGACGACATCGATTTCGACGCGCTGAAAGGTAAGCGCGTGGCTGTCATCGGCGCCGGTGCCTCGTCCATGGACAATGCCGCAACCGCACTCGAGGCGGGCGCCGGCTCAGTCGACATGTTGATCCGGCGCAAGGAGATGCCGCGCATCAACAAGCTGACCGGCATCGGCAGTCCGGGTGTTGTGCTCGGGATGCATCAATTGCCCGATACCTGGAAATGGAAGTTCTTCGACTACACCGCCTCAACCCAGACGCCGCCGCCGCGTTCATCGACGCTTCGCGTTTCTCGCCACCCCAATGCCCGGTTCTTTCTCGACTGCGGCATCGTCGCGGTCTCGGAAGATGCGGGAGGCCTGCTGATCGAAACCACGCAGGGGCGGATGCGCTACGACTTCCTGATCGCGGCAACCGGCTTTTCAAACGACTTCAACGGCCGCCCGGAATTTGCAGCAATCGCGCCACATATCCGCACCTGGTCGGATGGCCGATATAAGCCGGATATGGGACTGCCGCGTGCAGGCATGTCGGACGCGCCGGATCTTGGTCCCGCCTTCGAATTTCGCGAACGCGTTCCCGGTTCCTGCCCGATGCTGTCGCATATCCACTGCTTCAACGACGCCGCCATGCTGACCCACGGCAAGGTCTCCGGCGATATCCCAGCCGTCAGCGCCGGTGCCGACCGTCTGGTCCGCGGCATCGCCGCATCGCTGTTTGCCGAAGATGTCGAAACCCACTTCGCCAATCTGATCGCCTACGATACGCCCGAACTTCTGGGCGACGAGTGGGTCGATTCAACACCCTTGTTGCACAAGGAGGCCGCACTGTGATCGACGCAATGGACAAGGCAGCGGGTCTTTCACCGGACGATGCCCTTTTCGCTGCACGGCGGTTTCGGCCCGAATTCGTGCGAGGGGCCGAGGAATGTCGCCTCTCGGTGCTGCACCCGGCAAACGATCAGGGGCTGGCGCCGAATTTGCGGGTCGCTCTGGCCCGGCGCATGGCGGCCCTCAACGCCGATCCCGTCCTGATGGCCGAATATGATGTGCAACTGGCTCAGCTTGGTCCCACGGAGCAGCTTCTGGCCTTGGCCCGGGGGGAAACGGATTTGAATGAACCCCTGGCGACCATCGCCCGACATGTTGACCTGATCACCCTGACGCCGAAAAAGGCGGAGGCGAGCCACATTGCCCTGCTCGCCCAAGCCGGATTGAACAATCCCCAGATCGTCGCGCTCTCCGAATTGATTGCCTTCATCAACTTCCAGACCCGGGTCGCGACCGGTTTGCGATTGATGAGGTCGGCATGATTTCCTCGGTGCGCCTGAAGCCGCTGAATTGGCATCCCTATATCGCACCGGTCGAGCTATCGGAGGCAACGCCAGAACAGCTCGAAGCGATGAAGGTTACGCCATCGGCCAAGAAAGTTTCGGAATATGTGCGCACCCTTGTGCATGATCCCGAGAGTTATCTTGCCCGCACGGTGTTGTTCAACGCGATCATGTACGTCGAGGGCGGGCTTGCCCGTCCCGACCGCGAGCTTGGCGCATTGGGTGCCTCGATCGTCAATGGCTGCAAATTCTGTGCCGTCGTTCACGCCCGCAGGCATGCAGAACTGACCAAGAGCGATGAAGTGGTCACGGCGCTGTATCTCGACAAACCTGAAAAGCTTGGGTCGCGCGATGCGGCAATCTACAACTTTGCCCGCCGCCTGTCGGCGGCGCCGTCGGAAGCGACCGCAGACGATATCGCCGCGCTGCGATCAGTCGGCATGGACGACCGCGAGATCATCGACCTGATCCACGCCATATCGATCTTCGGCTGGGCAAACCGGCTGATGCACGTTCTGGGCCATGCGGAGAGCGGGTGATGACGTCGCATACCGTCAAAGCAGTCCGTCTCACACTTTCCGAAGGGCCAACCAGCAATGCTTGAACTCAAAGATGTAAAGCTGTCTTACGGAAGCACGCAGGTCCTGAACGGCGTCAATCTCTCGGTAAAGCGGGGTGACGTGGTGTCGATCATCGGCCCCAGCGGCACCGGCAAGACCACGTTGCTGAAATGCATCAACTACCTTGCCAAGCCGTCCTCAGGAACCATCGCGTTCGATCAGATTCGGATGGATTACCAGCGTGCCGACAAGGCCGCTGTCCAGGCGATCCGGTTGCGAACGGCGATGGTCTTTCAGCAATTCAACGTCTTCAAGAACATGACGGTCCTGCAGAACGTGATGGATCCCCTGGTCGTCGTGCAGCGCAAGTCCCCAGATGAGGCGCGGGAGATCGCCTTGCGGGAGCTCGAGCGGGTCGGCCTCGCCCCGAAGCGAGATAGCTATCCCTCCCAACTGTCGGGCGGCCAACTCCAGCGCACCGGCATCGCGCGCGCCTTGGCGGTTCGCCCCGACGTGATACTCTTCGATGAGCCTACGTCATCGCTGGATCCCGAGCTCGTCGGTGAAGTTCTAAAGGTGATCAAGGATGTCACCTCGTCAGGGATCACTTCGCTGCTTGTGACCCACGAGATGCAATTCGCAAAGAACATCTCCAACCGGATCGTCTTCATGGATCGTGGCGTGGTTGCCGCCGATGGCAGCCCGGCTGAAATCTTCGATGCACCTTCCAGCCCGCGACTTGCTCAATTCCTGCAGTCGGAACTCGCTTTTCAATAGCTCAACAAGAAGGGAACCTAAGAAATGTCTGCAATCACATCCAGTTTGTCCCGCCGCGCTGCCTTGGCTGTTGCCGGCGGCATCGCAATCGCCCTTGCAACCTTGGGGATCAGTCACGGCGAAACGGTCCGGACGATCAAGATCGCGACATCTGCCGAATCCAAGCCGCTGGCATGGGGCGCGATCGGCGTCGAGCCGCAAGGCTATGAGCCCGATCTCCTGAGGGCGATCAACGCAAAGCTGCCGCAATACAAGTTCGAGATGGAAGGTGTCTCGGATATCGCGCAGGAAACTGGCCTCGCCACGGGCAAGTACGACATCGCGGTGGGTGGCTACTACAAGTCCCCCGAGCGCGCCAAGCAGTTCCTCATTCCGGAAAATCCCATGGGCGCCAGCCTGATGAAGATTTACAGCAAGAAAGACAGCGGCATCAAGGAAATGAAAGACCTGGTCGGCAAGAGGATCGTTCCGACCACTGCCGGCGGTGGAACCTACAAGTTCATCATGAATTGGCAGAAAGAAAACCCGCAATACAAGCTCGATGTTACGGCGTCGAGTGCCGGTATCCCCTACCCGAACCGGCTTGACGAAGTTCAGAATGGCAAGTTCGACGCTCTCGTCCTGCCGTCGAATCTCGGTGAGCAGACCGTCATCGAGCAAAAGAAACTCGATATCGTGGCGTCCGAACCAGTGTTCAGCAACAACACCTACATGCTGATACACAGATCTGACGAGAACAAGGTTCTGGCCGACGATGTGAACAAGGTTCTCAAGGAATTGAAAGACGACGGCACGATCGAAAAGCTCTCGCAGAAGTGGTTCGGCGAGGGCATCGTCCAGTACATGAAATAGCACGGCCGTCGACGACCATATTCGCTAGTCAGCGGCAAGGCTGAATTGCAAGAAGGAGCGTTTCAAAGTGGATGTATCTGCTATGATTCCCGAGTTGCTCTCGGCACTGCCGCTGACGCTCGCCATCACGTTTACAGCCCTCATTTCCGGGTTCTGCCTGGCTCTCATCGCGACAACCCTCCGGGTCCGCAGAGTGCCAGTCATCAGTCACCTGGTGGACCTCTACGTGTCCTATGCCCGCAGTGTTCCTGTCGTACTGCAGTTGTTCGTCGCGTTTTATGGGCTTCCGCTGTTGGTGATCCTATTCGGCGCCAAAGATTTTATTTCGGCGACGATGGCTGCCATGGTGGGGTTGAGCCTCTACCACGGCGGCTATCTGTCGGAAGTCATGCGGCCTGCATACCTGGCCGTCGATCGCGGCCAGCACGATGCGGCCGACAGCCTTGGATATACGTTCCGACAGAAAATTACTCGCGTCGTGGGTCCTCAGGCGGTGCACTTCGCTTTGCCGGGCTATGGGAACTCCATCATCTACCTGATCCATAACGTTGCGCTGGTCATGTACATCGGGGCGGCCGACGTCATGGCGACCGCGCATCTGATCATGGAGCGCGACTACAACCAGTTCCAGTTCGAAACCTACCTCGTCCTGGCGGTCATCTATTCGCTGATGTGCCTGGTCGCATGGCTCATCGTGCGCTTCTTCGAGCTTCGATCACCGATGCAAGCGCCTGAGGCGACGACAACAACTCCGATCAAGAACGAGCTCCTCGCGAGCGTCTGACGTAAGGGTAATCCGACCATGTTTGATACCGATATTTTGCTCCAGGACACGCAGGAAATTCTGAGTGCCGTACCCGTGACGATTGGAATGGCGCTCATGATTTTCGTCCTGTCGACGATAGTCGGCAGCATATTCGCGCTTATCGAATACAGACGGGTGCCGGTGCTGCGAGAGCTCATCATGACTTACAAGATCGTCTTCAAGGGCGTTCCGATGGTCATCGTGATTTTCCTCGCCTATTTCGGTCTGCCGCCCGCATTCCAGTTCCTGTTCTCATTGCTCGGGATCAACTTCAACGCCCACGAAACCCCCAATTGGGTCATCCTTGTCGTTGCGATTACCGGCTGCGTCGCCGCGTTCCAATCGGAGATTATCAAGGGAGCCCTGAATGCCTTCGACACCGGTCAGTCGGATGCCGCCCATTCGCTCGGCTATACGGACGGCCAACTGTTCCGACGGATCCTATTTCCCCAAGTGGTCCTCACTGCAATTCCCGACCTGACGACTTCGATGATGGTCATCATGAAGGCGCTTTCTCTCGGATTCGCCATCGAGGTTGTTGATATCTTCGCCCAGTCCCAGTTGACTGCCGCGCTGAACTACTACTACCTCGAAGCCTTCGTGATTGCCGTCGTGATCTACATGGTGATTGCCTACATCGTCACACAGATTGCCGACAGGCTGGAGCGGGCGCTCAGGGTGCGAACTTGAGGGCAAGCATGTGGGATAGGATGGCCAAGCTTCAGATATCGAGCCGCACCTGGGAAGTAATTCTTTTGGGCATGACGAGCTTGAGGAGAAGCCCATATAGCCGATGTATGTACCGGTGAGTTTAAACTCCGCCTGCGCGTTTTAGATCCGCATTAGGAATGGAGCCAAGGCAGCCAGCCTCCGCCACAACCTTGACAACGAGATTTGAGAAGATGGTGCGGGTGGTCGGGCTCGAACCGACACTCCTTTCGGAACTGGATTTTGAATCCAGCGCGTCTACCAGTTTCACCACACCCGCAAAGCACTAACTTGTTGATCTCTCAACGCTCTCATGCTGCACCTAGGTAAAAGCCGAAAGAGCGAGAATTGAGAAGCGGCGTACTCCTAACCTATTGAAACACATCGGTATTGCGCTATGCGCGGGAGGTAGACGCTACCTGATTTTGAGTCGAGCGCGTCTACCAATTCCGCCATAGGGGCTCAGGCCGGGCGGCCTGGATGGGCGCGGACTATACGGTTGGAGGCCTGTTCGTCAACTGGCCAATTCCCGAGACCCTATCTAGCCCAAGCCCAGGCTTTCGATTTCGTCGATCGGAGGCTTCGGTCCATAGTGGGCATCTCAGCCCGTTTGAACCCTTCTACCTCAACAGCGGCCACAGAATGCCGATGAATGTTGACACCCCATCCATGAGCCAATGCGCCGTCGCCAGCGGCAGGATGCGGCGCACGCGCAGGTACACGAGGGTGATGAATGTCGAATGGGCGATAGGCGCCAAGAGCCGGTAGAGCATGAAGTGTGGGTCGAACGTCAGCGGCATCACGGCGTGCTGAAACGACCAGGAAAACGCTACGACGGCAACGGCAAATCCCGTGCTTCCCGACAAGACTTGGAAACGCGGCAGAAGATAGCCGTTATAGGTGGTCTGCTCCGTAATGCCCCAGACCAACGGAAAGATCAGCACCCCGTAAAGCGCAGGCAAGAGCGGCAAAGGTCCGTATATTTGCAGTGCATCAGGGTTGCCGTAGACCAACAGGCTGCTGGCGATGATCCCACCGTAGATGAAAACGAGGCTCGGGAGGATGAGCGCGACGCCCAACAACAGATCGCGCCCCAAGCGTTTGCGATCGAAGCTGATAAAATCGAGCAGCGTGATGCCCTCGCGCCCGTGCAAGCCACCACAGGAGACCAAGGCAGCCCGCGTCGATCAAACTGCCGTATGCCGGCAGCCAAGCCCCTGCGTCGCGCCAGGGCGTTGCCGAACCGTGCGCTGCATAAATGGCCGCAACCAGGCCCTGCGCGGCAACAGCGAACGCCGAGCGCGCGAACAACATCAAGGCGGGGCCGGACCATGTCAGCACGCCGGCAGATCGCCGCTCGAGAATGGCAGCACGGGAGTTCGGGACTGTGGCTTCGCTCATGATCGGCTTCCGAACGCTACGGTGGAAACGAGTTCAGCCAATTCCGGTT
Source organism: Mesorhizobium sp. M0189 (assembly GCF_040322135.1). NCBI lineage: Bacteria > Pseudomonadati > Pseudomonadota > Alphaproteobacteria > Hyphomicrobiales > Phyllobacteriaceae > Mesorhizobium > Mesorhizobium sp. M0189. Next base: position 101,639 of record NZ_JAMYSW010000012.1, on the reverse strand, counting down.
TCTGGAGTGAAAGCAGAATGTGTCGAGCCGGCCATGAGCAAAACATCATCACCGAGGGCGGCTCACATCTCCTCGATGGCGTCGGCAATGTAGCCGCCGGTCTGACGCTTCCACAGTCGGGCATAGAGCCCGTCGCGTTCCAACAGCGCCGATGGTTTTTCCCTCCTCGACGATGCGGCCTTTGTCGAGGACGACGATCCGGTCCATCCTGGCAATGGTCGACAGGCGATGGGCGATGGCGATCACGGTCTTGCCCTCCATCAGAACCGCGAGCTTGGACTGGACCGCCGCCTCGGCTTCGCTGTCCAGTGCGGACGTCGCCTCATCGAGAACCAGGATTGGCGCATCCTTGAGCAACACCCGGGCGATCGCGACGCGTTGGCGCTGGCCGCCGGAAAGCTTCACGCCGCGATCGCCGACGAAAGCGTCGTAGCCGGTGCGGCCTTCAGCATCTCTGAGATCGGCGATGAAGCCGTCGGCCTCGGCCAGCATCGCGGCGTGCTCCAACGCCTCCGGCGGGGCATCGGGCCGGCCGTAGCGGATGTTGTCGCCGACGGAGCGATGCAGCAGCGAGACGTCCTGGGTGACGACGCCGATGCTCTCCCGAAGGCTGGCCTGGGTCACGCTGCGGAGATCCTGTCCATCGATCAGGATCGCGCCGCCCTTCAGCTCGAAGAACCTTAGGAGCAGGCTGACAAGGGTCGACTTGCCGGCCCCGGAGAGGCCGACGAGCCCGACCTTCTCGCCTGCGCGCACGGCGAGCGACAGGTCTTCGATCACCCTTTGGCCCTCGCGGTATTCGAACTGGATGTTCTTGAACTCGACTTCGCCGGCCGTGACGTCGAGCGGGTTGGCGTTCGGCGCGTCTTTTGTAGTCGGCGGCGTCGTCACGACCGGCATTGCGTCGCGGATGGTGCCCACCGCCTGGAAAATCTGCTGGCCCATCTGCAGGAAGGCACGGGAGTTGGCATTGAGCCGCTGAACGATGGCGATCGATGCGGCGAACTGGCCAATCGTGACAAAGCCGGCGACAAATCCCCAGAGCCCTATGGCAACGTTGGTGAGAAAGAGCGCAACATTGAGCAGGACGACGCCCACGTCGGTCGTCAGATAGATGCGCCTTTCGCGCTGCTGGGTCTCGATGGCGTTTTCCATGACGGTGCGCATTGCGCCCGCCTCGCTGTCTTCCGCCGCAAACAGCTTGACCATCTGGATGTTGCTGTAGAGGTCGGTCATGGCGCCGACAACAAGGCTGCGCCCCCGCGTCGAGCGGCGCGAGCGTTCGGAATATTGGGGCACCGCCACCACCGCAATGGCGATGTTGGCGGCGATCCAGACGAACACCGGAAGCGCCAGCGGCCAGGATACCGCGCCAAGCAGAACGAGCGAACCGACGAGCTGCACCAGAAATAGCGGTATTCTGTAAAAGGCCACGACGATCTGCTGCTGCACCGCGGATGCGACTTGCGAAATGCGCGACGCAACCTGACCTGCGAAGAGATCGTGGAAGAAGGCAAGGTCCTGGCGTTCCACCGCCTTGTGGCCCTGCCATTGCATCGCCGCCGGCATGCATACGGCCACGGTCTGCGAGTTCAGCGCATTGCCCAGGAAGATGAGCAACGGCAGCACGGGGAAAACCAGCACGCCGAGCACGACCAGCGTCGGCCAGTCCTCGTGCAGGAAAACCGCCGCGCCCTTCGCGCTCACCCCGTCGACGACGAACGAGGCCCCCCAGATCGTCGCAAGGTTGATCCCCTCGATCGCCATCATCAAGACGGTAATGGCCGCAAGAGTGCCGCGGAACATCCTCGCGAAATGCAGGAGCAGCGCAAACGGCCCGCTCGCTGGCAGCGGCCCGGGTGGAATATCCAGCGGACGGATGAGCGTCTCAAAGGGGCGGTAAATGAAATCGGAGAACGTCATGGCGGCGCAAAGGGCGGATGGAAAGACAGGATGTGACAAAAATCGCCGTATTTAAACACGGATCGTGTTCGACGGGAAAACCCACGATTTATTAGATATTGCCTTGACGCACTTCAGGCGGGCAGGTGCTCGATGCCATGGCCTGGTCGTCAACTGGCCAAATCCCGACATCTGGGCTCGCTCAAGCCTCAGCCTTTCGATTTCGTGAAGCAGCTGCCATTGTGCAGCGCGGAAAATCTTTCTAGACAGGCGGCGCATGTCATTGAAGCGCACCTTGTCCGACGAGATTGATACGGCGCGCTTCCAAGTCTTGTTTGTACATGTCGTGACCCAAGACCACTACCGGTTTGGGCGTGCATTAGGAGTGCCGATGCTTCGCGGACTTTACGACTGGACCTTGTCGCTGGCGGCCAGCAAATCGGCCGAATGGTGGCTGGCCTTCATCGCCTTCGTCGAGAGCTCGGTGTTCCTGGTGCCGGCCGACGTGCTCTATCTGCCGATGGCGCTTTCGCGGCCGGATCGCGCCTATCGTTACGCGCTGGTCGCCACCGTCGCCTCGGTGCTGGGCGGCATCGCCGGCTGGTTCATCGGGCACTACGCCTATGACGCGGTGGCGCGGCCGATCCTCGAATTTTACGGCAAATATGACGAGTTCGAGGCGATGCGCGTCTCGTCGGGTGTTGGCTTCATCATCCTGATGCTGGTCACCTCCGGCCTCGCCCATCTGCCGCCGATCAAGGTGGTGACAATCCTGTCCGGCGTCATCGGCGTTCCTTTGCTGCTGTTCATCGTGCTGGCAATCGTTGCGCGCGGAGCTCGCTTCCTGTTTCTCGCCTGGCTCTTGCGCCGCTATGGCGAGCCGATCCGCCACTTCATCGAAAAGCGCCTTGGCCACATTGCGGGCGCCGGCGCCGCTGCCCTGATTTTGCTCTATATCGTCGTCAAATACGCCGTCTGAACGGCATCGAACCGAATGGACTGAGTCCGATGACAGCGACCGTGAATGCCGATACCGGACGCCAGCGGCTGCGCACCGCCCTGTTCCTCGCCGTCGCCATGGCCGCCACAGTCGGCTCGGCGCTGGCCTTCCAGTATGTTGGCGGCTACATCCCTTGCAAGCTCTGCCTCGAGCAGCGCACCCCTTACTATGCCGGCGTGCCCTTGATGCTGCTGGCGGTGCTTGCGTCGGCCCTTAAGGCGCCCGCCTGGATAAGCCGTGGCCTGCTGGCCATTGGCGGCCTGCTGATGCTCTACGGCCTCTATCTCAGCGTTTATCACTCCGGCGTCGAATGGGCGTGGTGGCCGGGCCCGACCGATTGCACCGCAGCCGCCGGACCGGTGGACACCGGCGGCAAGGGCGTGCTCGACGCGCTCGACAAATTCGTCCCGCCCTCCTGCGACAAGGCGGCGCTCCGCATCCTCGGCCTGTCCTTGGCCGGCTGGAACGCCATCGCCAGCTTTGTCCTGGCAGTCGTAGCCTTCCGCAGCGCCTTTGCCCGCGATTGAGCGGTTCACCCTTGCGCCGACGCGAGATTATTCAAGAATTCGGCAGGCTGAGTCGTATCAAGTGATTATCGAGAACCGGAGCGGAGCGTACTAAAGTACGTGAGCACCGGCCTACGCCAGCCGTAGCCTTAACTACCACACCACGACCGCTCATAAATGCTTCGGCCGGCGAAGGCCGGAAGCGCAGAAAATCGCTTCAGACGGCCAGCCTCCCGAATTATCGGATGATCTCAAGGCTCCAGTTCGACATCCCAGTACAGATAATCCATCCAGCTTTCGTGCAGATGGTTGGGCGGGAACAGCCGGCCGTTATTATGCAAATCATGCACCGTCGGCTGGTAGGGCTTCTGCAGCGGCCACATCTTGGCGTGGGCCGGCATCATGCCGCCCTTCCTCAGATTGCAGGGCGAGCAGGCAGCGACGACATTCTCCCAGGTCGTGGCGCCGCCGCGATGGCGCGGAATGACATGGTCGAACGTCAGATCGTCCGGCGTGCCGCAATATTGGCACTGGAAACGGTCGCGCAGGAAGACGTTGAACCGGGTAAACGCCGGATGCCTCGACGGCTTCACGTAGGCCTTCAGGCTGACGACACTCGGCAGCTTCATCGAAAAGGTCGGCGAAGAGACGGCGTGTTCGTATTCGGCGACGATGTTCACCCTCTCGAGGAACACCGCCTTGATGGCATCCTGCCAGGACCAGAGCGACAGGGGGTAATAGCTGAGCGGACGGTAATCCGCATTCAGCACCAGCGCTGGAAGCCCATCCGGAGATACGGCAACCGTCACGTCGTTGACCTCCTTCACCCTAGAACCGGTCGACGCGGATACTGTAAGCCCGACATGACAGGGATGTGAAGCGGATTGTCGATCATGCCGGGTCTCAAAAACGCATGATTTCAATGCTTTTTTGCGGATTCAGGCCGGAGGCGCGGCATCCCTGCCCTTCAATTCGCGATAATAAGCCCAGAAAAGCCGCGATGCGACACCGCGCCACGGGCGCCATGATTCGGCAAGCTGGATCAGCATTTTCTCCGGCGGACGCGGGTCGATGCCGAGCGCATGGCCGACCGCGCTCTGCAAAGCAACGTCGCGCGCCGGAAAGATATCTGGGTGTCCGGCGGCAAACAAAAGGTAGACTTCAGCCGTCCACGGGCCGATGCCTGGCACCTTGGTCATGGCTGCGATCGCCTCCGTCGCATCGAGCTGGCAGAGGTGATCGAGGTCGAGCCCGTCGGCCACCGCCTGGGCGACGGCAATCAGGCCGCGCTGCTTGGGCCGCGACAGCCCGACCTCGCGGAAGACCGCCTCATCGGCGGCTAGTATCGCCTGTGGCGTCAGCGGATCGAGCAGTTTCGTCAGCCGGCCGAAGATCGCATCGGCGCTCGCGCGGGACACTTGTTGCGAAACGACGATCGAGGCAAGGCTTCTGAAGCCCGGCTCCGACAGCCTGAGCGGCACCTCGCCGGCCATGCCGCGCACCTTGTCCAGGCGCGGATCGAGCAGGCACAGCGCGTCCAGCCCTTGCGCAATGTCGTCGAGACTGGCGATGCGTTGCATGTCTGCTTGTTCCAAAATCAAAAGTGCCGCACGCTCCGTTGCGCGCCCCTCTGGACGCGCGACGCTGCCGGCGCAAAGTAGCAATTGGCGAAACTGCCGCACAACCCGATTGCCGCCGGACAATGACACTGCTGACATTCCGCTTCGCGCCGAGCCCGAATGGCGAATTGCATCTCGGCCACGCCTATTCGGCGCTGCTCAACCAGAAAATGGCCAAGGCGGCGGGCGGACGCCTGCTGCTGCGCATCGAGGACATCGACACGACACGCTGCACGCCGGAATTCGAGGCGGGCATTTTTCGCGACCTGAAATGGCTGGGGCTTGGCTGGGAGGAACCGGTGCGCCGCCAGTCCGAGCACTTTGCCGAATATCGGGCTATGCTCGAGCGGCTGATCGAGGAAGAGCTTGTCTATCCAGCCTTCATGAGCAGAAGTGAGATCCGCGCCTTCATCACCGACAGCGAAAAGCGCGGCCGCGACTGGCCTCGCGACCCGGACGGCGTGCCGCTCTATCCCGCCGCCGACAAGGCGCTGCCGGCGAGCGAGCGTAAGCGGCGCATCGTCGAAGGTGCACCATTTGCCTGGCGGCTAGACGTCGATGCGGCAATGGCGCGGGTCGGCAGGGACCTGACATGGGCCGAATACACGGACGAGACGCTCTCCGAGGCGCGTCGTGTCGAAGCCCATCCGCAGGATTGGGGCGACGTGGTCGTGGCGCGCCGCGAAATCCCGACCAGCTATCACCTCGCGGTCACCATGGACGACGCGCTGCAGGGCGTCAGCCATGTCGTGCGCGGCCAGGACCTTTATTCCGCGACCAGCGTGCAGCGGCTGCTTCAGCAACTGCTTGGCCTGCCGCAGCCGGCCTATTTTCACCATCGCCTGATCCTCGGCCCGGATGGACGAAAACTGTCGAAGAGTCTTGGCGATACCGGCCTTGCCGCCCAGCGTAAGGCGGGCGCCTCGCCCGACGATGTCAGGCGGCTGGTCGGTCTTTAGACCGGTGAGCCGACGGCCATCAACGGCGCTCCTTCAATTCAAATGACTCTATGGATCAACCGTTTGGTTTTGCTTGCCGGCCCGAACGGCATTAAGCAATCGCCGCAGTCGATCCCTCACCCGAATTCACCGCGGCCTCCAGAAAATGCACAGCCTCAAGCGGTTCATCCCCGCCTCTTTCGTCGTCCTGTGGGCGACCGGCTTCATCGGCGCGCGCTATGCCATGCCGTGGGCGGAGCCTTTTACTTTCCTGGCTGCGCGCTTTGTCCTGGCCGCAATCTTGCTTGTCGCGTTGATGGCCGCGCTTGGTTCGAGCCGCGCCACCCGCGACGAGGCGCTGCACGCGGCCGGCGCCGGCATCCTGATGCATGGGGTCTATCTCGGCGGCGTGTTCTGGGCCATCCACCGGGGCATGCCCGCAGGGCTTTCAGCCCTGATCGTCGGCCTGCAGCCGCTGATCACGGCAGTGCTCGCCGGCCGGCTTCTGGGCGAGGCCATCCTGCCGCGTCACTGGGCCGGTCTCGGCCTCGGGTTGATCGGCGTGGTAATCGTGCTCTGGCCGAAGCTCGGCGCGCTCGGCGGCGGCGTGACCGCCGAAACATTGGGCGCCTCGCTGGTCTCCGTACTCGGCATGAGCGCCGGCACGATCTGGCAGAAGCGTTTCGCCTCCGGCGGCGATCTGGTGGCTGCCACGTTCTGGCAATATGTCGGCGGCGCATCGGTGATGGCTCTGGCCTCGCTCGCCTTCGAGACCCGAACGGTGATCGTCAACGGCGAACTGATCTTCGCCACGGCCTGGCTCGTGCTGGTGCTGTCGATCGGTGCCATCTTCCTGTTGATGGTAATGATCCGCGACGGCGAGATGTCGAAGGTCGCCTCGCTGTTTTACCTCGTGCCGGCCGTCACCGCGGTCATCGCCTGGACATTGTTCGGCGAGCAGCTGAGCCCACTCCAGATCGCCGGCATGGCCATCGCGACGCTCGGCGTCGGGCTGGCGACGGCTCAGCCACCGACGCGGGCGCGCGCCTCCAAATAGCGGCTGATCGCGGCGTTGAGCTCGCCGCCGAGGATGAAGATCGCCGAGACGATGTAGAGGAAGACAACGGCGATCATGATCGAGGCGAGGCCGGCATAGGTCGTCACATAGGACGAGAAATGGTCGAGATAGGCGGCGAAGATGGTCGACCCGATGAGCCAGCCGACCAGCGTGAAGATAATGCCAGGCACGATCGAAACGAACCGGCGCTTGCCGGCCGGCAACCAGAAATGCACGGCGAACAGGCCGCCGATGATGACGACCGAGGCGATGACGTAACGCCAGAGGGTGATCGTGCCCATATAGGGTTTTATCCATTCAAGATGAGATTCGGCCAGCCGCGCCAGCAATGGCGCAAAGACCAGCAGCACGCTGATCGCCAAAAACCCGGCCGTCGCGATCAGCACGAAGATGATGCTCTGCACCCGCCGGTAGATGATGCCGCGCGTTTCTGAGACACGATAGGCGCGGTTGAGCGAGGTGCGCAGCGCCTCGATGCCGTTCGAGGCGAAGTATCCGGCAAGCACGATACCGTAGGTCAACAGGTCGCTGCGCCTGACGGTAAGCACGTTGAGCACTTCGCGCGCGATCGGTTTGGCGATCTGCTCGGGCCATGTGTCGAACACAAGGTGCACGGCGGTGTCGGCGAAAGCCTGCGCGCCGAAAAAACTCGCCAGCGTCGTGGCGAAGATCAGGAAAGGAAAAAGCGCCATCAGCGCGGTGATCGCCAGATGGCTGGCCATTGCCCAGCCGTCGTCGGTGTTGAAATGGCCGAGCGCGTCGTAGAGCACGCGTTTGAGGGCTACGATCTTCCGCAACAAGAACCGCGTTCCCTTCGATTGTCCCGACGCCGCGAATATGGGAAGGGTTTGCGGCAAATGACAACCCTCGGTCAAACCACCATTCCTCCCGAAGAAGAGTTGCGCACCATCATTGTCACCGGTGCCTCTTCCGGAATAGGCGCCTATTGCGCCCATGCTCTTAAGAAGGAAGGCTGGCGGGTGTTCGCAACGGCCCGAAAGCCGGAAGATATCGCTACGCTCGAGGCCGACGGCATCGAGGCCTTTTATCTGGACTACACCGAGCCCGGATCGATCGAGGCGCTGGTGGCGTCGGTGCTGGAGCGGACCGGCGGCCGGCTCGATGCCCTTTTCAACAACGGCGCCTACGGGCAGCCCGGTGCCGTCGAGGACCTGGCGGTCGAAGCTTTGCGGCAGCAGTTCGAGGCCAATGTCTTTGGCTGGCACGATCTCACTCGCCGTGTCGTACCGGTGATGCGCCGCCAGGGCCATGGTCGTCTCGTTCATTGCTCATCGATCCTCGGCCTCGCGCCGCTGCCTTTCCGTGGCGCTTACTCGGCATCGAAGCACGCCGTCGAGGGGCTGATGCTGTCCCTTTATCAAGAACTCCTCGGCAGCGGCATCCATGTTTCGCTGATCGAGCCGGGGGCGGTGAAATCGAAGATCGCCAGCAACAGCCTCCCCTGGTTCCTTGCGAACATCGATCACGAGAACTCAGTCCATCGCCTCGCCTATGCTGTGCAACTCAAACGGCTGCGGGCCGGCGGCAGCACATCGCGGCTGAAGCCCGGGCCAGAGGTGGTTTATGCCGCCTTGCGCCATGCGCTTCTGTCGCGGCGCCCGCGCCCGCATTATGTGGTAACTGTGCCGGCCAGGATCGGCGCGATCCTTAAACGCATCCTGCCGTCTTCGGTACTCTATCGTCTGCTCGCCAAACGCGCCTGAACGCAATCCAACTGGAACACACCATGGCAACTGTCTTCAACATCCTCGCTGTTCTCGTCATGGTCGCCGTGGTGATCGTGCTGATCCGCGGCCTCATCAACATGATGCGCGGCGGCTCCAGCATGACCTCCAACAAGCTGATGCAGACGCGCGTGCTGTTGCAGTTCGTGGCCTTGGTGCTGATAATGCTGGCGGTGTATTTCACCCGTAAGTGACGCACCGGCCGGCAGCCGGGAGGTAACCCGTGGTCAAGCTCAACAAGATCTACACCCGCACCGGCGACGATGGCACCACCGGCCTCGGTTCTGGTGAGCGGCGGCTGAAATCCGACCTTCGCATCGACGCCTACGGCACGGTCGACGAGGCAAATGCCTGCATCGGCATGGCTCGCATCCATACAGCGGCGGTAAATCCGGCGATCGATGCGATGCTCGGCCGCATCCAGAACGATCTTTTCGATCTCGGCGCCGATCTGGCAGTCCCCGATAATGGCAAGCCGCTCGACTACGAGCCGCTGCGCATCATCGCCTCGCAGACCGAGCGCATCGAACAGGACATCGACCTCCTCAACAAGGACCTTGAGCCGCTCAAATCCTTCGTGCTCAACGGCGGTACGCCGGCAGCGGCTGCCCTTCACCTCGCCCGCACGGTGGCCCGCCGCGCCGAGCGCATCATGGTGGCGCTGTCACAAGATCCAGACGAGCACGTCAACCGCGAGGCGATAAGATACATCAACCGTGTCTCGGACTTTCTGTTCGTCGCCGCACGCGCGGTCAATGACAATGGAAATGCCGACGTGCTATGGGTTCCCGGCAAGAACCGCTGAATCCGCCGGAAGCGGGAGAGGCCCGATGTTCATCCCGCTTTACGACACCAACCGGCTGCGGCACATCAAGCTGCAATATGTGACGATCAGCCTGATCGCGCTCAATGTGTTGATCTATTTTGTAACAACACTTGGCGGCGAGGACTTCGCCAACGCCGCGGTATTGGGCCTCGGCTTCATCCCGTCGGTTGTGCATGACAGCGTCGAGCTCGCTCCGCAATTTGTCGTCATTCCGGAGAGCCTGAGCTATCTGACCTATTCCTTCCTGCACGCGGATATCTTCCACCTCGGCGGCAACATGCTGTTCCTGTGGGTGTTCGGCGACAATGTCGAGGATGCGCTCGGCCATGTCCGCTATCTCGTCTTCTACCTGCTTTGCGCCATTGCCGGCGCTTTCTTCCAGGGCTTGGTGGCCTGGGATTCGCAAGTGCCGCTGATCGGCGCGTCGGGCGCCATCGCCGGTGTCGTCGCCGCCTATCTGATCCTTTATCCGCGGGTGAAGGTATGGGTGCTGGTCTTCGCCCGCATCCCGTTGCGCATCCCGGCCTTCATCCCGCTCATCCTGTGGATTCTGTTCCAGATCTTCATGTTTGCCCAGGGTGGCGAGGACCAGGTCTCCTGGGCCTGCCACATCGGCGGCATCATCGCCGGAGCCGTGCTGGTGCTTGTCTTGCGCAGCCGCGGCGTGCCGCTACTCGCCGGCGCCGACGAGGAGCCAGCCGTAGTCGCCGGGCCGGCGCCCATTGCCGTGGAGCCGCCGGCAAGCGATCTGCCGCCCGCCCAGCCGGCGCCGCGCTGGGGCCGGGGAAGCGTTTCCGGGCCGGACTGAACCGATTTGAATGCTTTGCCGAGGATCCGAGTGCGCCCGGGATATTGACGGGCGGGGTCGCCGCAACTACGGAAGCGCCACCCTACTGGCGTGGCGAGACCAGAATTCCGTCCGGAATGTCGGCTTTCGACAACTCTGAAGAGGTGCACGCTGCTATAGCGCGCCCGACGAGCGTGAAGAGACTATCGTGAAAGAGGTGACAGGCAAATGAAGATCCTTGTGCCCGTGAAGCGGGTTGTGGATGCAAACGTCAAGGTCCGGGTGAAGGCGGACGGTTCGGCGGTGGAACTCGCCAACGTCAAGATGGCGATGAACCCGTTCGACGAGATCGCGGTGGAAGAGGCGATCCGGCTGAAGGAAGCGGGCAAGGCCGAAGAGATCATCGTCGTGTCGATCGGGCCGCAACAGGCACAGGAGACCTTGCGCACGGCGCTCGCCATGGGCGCCGACCGCGCCATCCTGGTCAAGACCGACGAGCAGACTGAGCCGCTGGGCGTCGCCAAGGTGCTGAAGGGGGTCGTAGAGGCAGAACAGCCCGGCCTGGTCATTCTCGGCAAGCAGGCGATCGACGATGATTCCAACCAGACCGGCCAGATGCTGGCTGCACTTCTCGGGTGGGCGCAGGGCACCTTCGCCTCCAAGATCGTGCTCGACGGTGACAAGGCCACGGTGACGCGCGAGGTCGATGGCGGCCTGCAGACGCTGGAACTGAAGATGCCGGCAATCGTCACGGCCGATTTGCGGCTGAACCAGCCACGCTACGCGTCGCTGCCCAACATCATGAAGGCCAAGAAGAAGCCGCTCGACGAGAAGAGCCCTGCCGACTACGGCGCCGACGTCAAGCCGCGGCTGAAAGTGATCAAGACCGAGGAGCCGGGCGGCCGCAAGGCGGGCGTTAAGGTCAAGAGCGTCGCCGAACTGGTAGACAAGCTGAAAAACGAAGCCGGCGTGCTGTAAGGCCAGGAAGGGACAACAAAAATGACAATTCTTCTGATTGCCGAACACGACAACGCGACGCTTTCCGACCAGACCGCGAAGGCGCTTTCCGCGGCGCTGCAGATCGGTTCGGACGTGCATGTGCTGGTTGCCGGCAAGGGCGCCAAGCCGGCAGCGGACGCCGCCGCCAAGCTCAAGGGCGTCACCAAGGTGCTGCTCGCCGACGCCGACGAACTGACCGAGCGTCTCGCCGAACCGCTGGCGGCGCTCGTCATTTCGCTTGCTGAGCCATACGACACGATCATTGCGCCGGCGACCTCGTCGGGCAAGAACGTCTCGCCGCGCGTCGCGGCCCTGCTCGATGTCGCCCAGATATCGGAAATCATCGAAGTCGTGTCGCCCGACATCTTCAAGCGGCCGATCTATGCCGGCAACGCCATCCAGACCGTGCAGTCGAGCGACGCCAAGAAGGTCATCACCGTGCGCACTGCTTCCTTTCAGGCAGCACCCGAGGGCGGTTCCGCGCCGGTCGAGACGGTTCAGGCGGCAGCCAATCCCGGCCTGTCGAGCTTTGTCGAGAACAAGCTGTCCGAGACCGACCGCCCGGAGCTGACCTCGGCCAGGATCATCATTTCGGGCGGCCGTGCGCTGGGCTCCTCCGAGAAGTTCCAGGAGGTCATCCTGCCGGTCGCAGACAAGCTCGGTGCGGCTGTCGGCGCATCTCGCGCCGCGGTCGATGCCGGCTATGCGCCGAACGACTGGCAGGTCGGCCAGACCGGCAAGGTGGTGGCGCCCGATCTTTATATTGCCGTCGGCATCTCCGGCGCCATCCAGCACCTTGCCGGCATGAAGGATTCAAAGGTCATCGTCGCCATCAACAAGGACGAGGAAGCGCCGATCTTCCAGGTCGCCGACTACGGCCTCGTCGGCGACCTCTTCGTCATTCTGCCGGAACTGCAAAAGGCGCTTTGACGCCCTCTGCCAAAGCGTATTAAATTCTGCGGGGTGGGGTAGACGAAGTCGCCCCGCCCTTTTAGTTTGCACTGCACAAAAAGCAGGCCGCAAAGGCCTTGACGGGATCGGGTAATGAGCAAGATCGAGACGATCGGCATCATCGGCGCGGGCCAGATGGGTGGCGGCATCGCCCATGTATCGGCGCTGGCGGGCTACAAGGTGCTGGTTTACGACATTTCGCCCGACCGCATCGAAAAGGGCATTGCTACGGTCAGCGGCAACATGGCCCGTCAGGTCGGCTCCGGCAAACTTGAGGAAAAGCTGCGCAACGAGGCGATGGCGCGCATTTCCGCGGCGCCGGCCATGGCCGACCTTGCGGGCGCCGATCTGGTGATCGAAGCGGCGACCGAAGACGAGACAGTCAAACGCAAGATCTATGCTCAGCTCTGCCCGCAGCTCAACCCCGAGGCCATCCTGGCGACGAACACCTCGTCGATCTCGATCACCCGGCTGGCTTCGCAGACCGACCGCCCGGAACGCTTCATCGGCATACATTTCATGAACCCGGTTCCGGTGATGAAGCTGGTCGAGCTGGTGCGCGGCATCGCCACCGAGGACCAGACCTTCGAGGCAGCAAAAACCTATGTGAAGCAGCTCGACAAGACGATCACCGTCTCGGAGGATTTCCCGGCCTTCATCGTCAACCGCATCCTGCTGCCGATGATCAACGAGGCGATCTACACGCTCTATGAAGGTGTCGGCTCGGTCGACGCCATCGATACCGCCATGAAGCTCGGCGCCAACCATCCGATGGGGCCGCTGCAGCTTGCCGACTTCATCGGGCTGGATACCTGCTTGTCGATCATGCAGGTGCTGCATGACGGCCTGTCGGATTCGAAATACCGCCCCTGCCCGCTGCTGGTCAAATATGTCGAGGCCGGTTGGCTCGGCCGCAAGACCGGGCGCGGCTTCTACGACTATCGCGGCGAGCATCCCGTTCCGACGCGCTGATCGCCACCGCTACCAGCGCACGAAAAGCCGTCCGCCGACCGCCCCGAGCGCGGCAAGGCCGGCGATCGCGATCGTATACCAGGTGCCGACGAAAAGCGGCGAATCGTCGAAGCAATGCGCTGCATAGAAGGTCGCCGCCAGCCCGCCGGCAAGCAGGCCCGCGGTCGCACCGGCAAGCACCGGCCTTGTTGGCGCGCCATGGCGCAGCACCGCGAGAAAGACGGCAAGCGGGCCGATGCCGATCAACGGAATGAAGGTCAGGCAGATGACCATGTTCGTGCCGACCAGGCGCGTGCCCCAGTCGGACACAGGCACGACGAGGAGTTCGAGAATCACGGCCATAATCACCAGCAGCGGCGCGGCGATCATCCAGCTCGCCGCCCGCCCTGTCGATGCACCGGGCGTCGACAGCGCGCGGACGAGGGCAAAGGCGCTGACGGCTAGAGCAATCGTGAAGACGAATTTGGACAGGAACCGCATCGTGTGCATGGCAAATGCGATGTCGGGACGTGGGCCGATCGTCAGCCAGAAAACCGCGGCCGCGATCACGATGGCCGCGCCGGTTGCAAGCAACCAGGCGGCGCCCAGCGGCAGCGCCTTGCTGCGGACATCGGCATCGAGCGCCTTGATAAGATCTTCGGTCCTCATGCTATTCCCGCCCCGCCCCGAACCGTTTGGCAATGGCGGCAAGCCCGCGGTGTAGTGACACCCGCACAGCCGTCTCGCTGATGCCGAATTTCGCCGCCGTCTCGCCGATCGAACGGCCTTCGACCGACACGGCCGAGACGACCGAACGCTGCGCCGGCGACAGGCAGTCGAGTGCCCGGTTGACGTCGCGCTCGCTGATCGTCTCCGATTCCGGCTCGGCAAAGGTCTCGGCGATTTCGTCGATCTCGATCTCGATCCGCCGGCCGCGCCGCCGGAACGCATCGATCAGCTTGAAGCGGGCTATTGCATAAACCCAAGGCAGCACCGGCGCATCATGGCGCCAGGTATGTCGTTTCACATGAATGGCCAGCAAGGTTTCCTGCACGACGTCCTCGGGATCGACCCCGCCCTGCACGATCTTGCGCCGGGCAAAGCCACGAACGAGGGCGGCGATCCGGTGCAGAAAGTCGGCATAGGCCCTTTCGTCTCCGGCGATTGCGGCCCGCAGCAGCCGGGAAAGCTCGGCTTCGTCCTTGCCGCTCACAAGAGTTCACTCCCCGATATTCGCGTCTCGGCGCTGGTTTGTTACGTGGCCGGCGAAATAATGTCCAAGGCAAATTAGCTGGGCATCACGAAAGTTTGCTCCTTTTGAGCGATTGAGCGGGCCAGCAATGTTGACTGCGCTAGTCATGTATTGATAGGTGCAGCATACCAAGCCAAAGACCATCGAAATCGAGGACGATGCCATGAAATATGCTCTTTCCGCCCTTGCCGGTGCGACAGCACTTGCAATCAGCCTGATCGCCGGCCCGGCGTTAGCCGAGGACGAGGGCATCGTCGTCTACAACGCCCAGCACGAAAACCTGACCAAGGCCTGGGCGGAAGGATTCACCAAGGAAACCGGCATCAAGGTCACCGTCCGGAACGGCGGCGACAGCGATTTCTCCAATCAGATCGTTGCTGAGGGGTCCTCTTCGCCAGCTGATGTGTTCCTGACGGAAAACTCACCGGCCATGGTGCTGGTCGAGACAGCCGGCCTGTTCGCGCCGGTCAACGCCGAGACGCTGGCCCAGGTTCCGCAGGAGTACCAGCCGGCGAGCGGCAAATGGGTCGGCGTTGCCGCGCGCAGCACCGTCTTTGCCTACAACAAGACCAAGCTGACCGCCGACCAGCTGCCCAAATCGCTGCTCGATCTCGCCGATCCGAGCTGGAAGGGCCGTTGGGCCGCTTCGCCCTCCGGCGCCGATTTCCAGGCGATCGTCAGCGCCTTGCTGCAGCTCAAGGGTGAGACTGCCACCGCCGACTGGCTGAAGGCGATGAAAGAGAATTTTACCGCCTACAAGGGCAACAGCACGGTGATGAAGGCGGTCAATGCCGGCGAGGTCGAAGGCGGCGTGATCTATCACTACTACTACTACGGCGATCAGGCCAAGACCGGCGAGAACAGCAAGAATGTCGAGTTGCACTATTTCAAGCACGAGGACCCCGGCGCTTTCGTCTCGGTTTCCGGCGGCGGTGTGCTGGCCTCGAGCAAGCACCCGAAGGAAGCCCAGGCTTTCCTGAAATGGGTCACCGGCAAGGGCGGCCAGGACGTGCTGAAAACCGGCGATTCGTTCGAATACGCAGTCGGCAAGGGCGCCGAGTCCAATCCGAAGCTGGTGCCGCTGGCCGATCTGCAGGCGCCGAAAGTCGACCCGACGGCGCTGAACTCGAAAAAGGTGACCGACCTGATGACGGCGGCCGGCTTGCTTTAGCCGGCGTTCGTCCTAAAAGGGCAACCGACTGCGCTCCTGTGGGAATTCGCTTTCCGCGGGAGCGCTCTGTTTTCAAAATGGCATTTGCCCATGACCACAAGCTGCTCGCCACATTGTCGGCCGCCGATCGTTTCCGCCTCCGGGCGGACCCGGCGCAACGTCTGATCTGATGCAGTCTGCGATCGATCTCGCACCTTCAGGCTTGCCGGCCGACACCACGGCCGTGCGGGCACGTCGTTGGTCGGTCTCATGGATTGCGTTGGCTGCCGTCTTTGTCTCGCTTTTCGCGCTGCTGCCGCTTGCCTTCATCGTCTGGGTGGCGGTGCAGACCGGCTGGGAAACGGTGGCGGCGCTGGTGTTCAGGCCGCGCGTCGGCGAGCTTCTGGTCAACACCAGCCTGCTGGTGGTGCTGGCGGTGCCGATCTCGATCGTGCTGTCGGTGGCGCTGGCTTGGCTGACGGAGCGCAGCGATCTGCCGGGTGCCCGCTTATGGGCCTGGCTGTCGGTGGCGCCGCTCGCCATTCCCGCCTTCGTCCACAGTTACGCCTGGATCACCATGGTGCCCAGACTGCACGGCCTGTGGGCCGGCGTGCTTGTGTCCGTCATCGCCTATTTCCCCTTCCTTTATCTGCCGGTGGCGGCGGCATTGCGCCGGCTCGATCCCGCTCTCGAAGATGCAGCGGCAGCCCTTGGTCTCGGCCCGTGGCGCGTGTTCAGGCGTGTCGTGCTGCCGCAGCTCCGGCTCGCCATTTGCGGTGGCTCCCTGCTGGTCGGCCTGCATCTCCTGGCCGAATACGGGCTCTACGTGTTCATCCGCTTCGATACATTCACCACCGCGATCGTCGACCAGTTTCAGTCGACCTTCAACGGTCCCGCCGCCAACATGCTGGCCGGCGTGCTGGTGACCTGCTGCTTCGTGCTGCTCGGGCTGGAGGTGCTGGTGCGCGGCGAGGAGCGCTATGCCCGCGTCGGCTCGGGTGCTGCGCGCCACCAGCAGCGCACGAGCCTTGGGCGCGCCACCATTCCTTGCCTGCTGCTGCCCGCTGTTACCACGCTGCTGGCGCTCGGGGTGCCGTTCGTCACTATCGGTCGCTGGCTCATGGCCGGCGGCGCCGATATCTGGCGGCTCGACGAGATCGGCCTGGCGCTTGGTCAGACACTGTTCCTGGCGATTGCAGGCGCGCTGCTCGCCACCGTCGCGGCAATGCCGATGGCGTGGATTTCGATCCGCGCGCCGGGAAGGCTGCAACGCGTCCTGGAGGGCTGCAACTATATCGTCGGCGCGTTGCCCGGGGTTGTCATCGCCCTGGCGCTGGTCACCATCGCCGTGCGTATCGCCATGCCGCTCTACCAGACCCTGTTCACCATCCTGGTCGCCTATGCGCTGATGTTCCTGCCGCGCGCTCTGATTAGCCTCAGGGCGTCGATCGCACAGGCGCCGGTCGAGCTCGAACGCGCCGCCTCCAGCCTCGGCCGGTCGCCGCTCAAGGCGCTGTGGTCGACGACCATCCGCCTGTCGGCGCCGGGTGCCGCGGCCGGCATGGCATTGGTCGCGCTCGGCATCATGAACGAGTTGACCGCAACCCAGATGCTGGCGCCCAACGGCACCCGCACGCTGGCCATGGCGTTCTGGTCCTATAGCGGCGAGATCGACTATGCGTCGGCGGCGCCTTATGCCTTGATCATGGTGGCGATGTCGCTGCCTTTGACCTGGCTGCTCTACGTCCAGTCGAAGCGGATGGCCGGGCGATGAGCTTTCTCGAGCTGAGCGGCATCCACAAGCACTACGGCCCCGTGGCAGCACTTGCCGGCGTCGACCTCAGCGTGGCCAGCGGCAGCCGTACGGCGATCGTCGGGCCATCCGGTTGTGGCAAGACCACCTTGCTGCGGCTGATCGCCGGCTTCGAGGCGCCCGACCAGGGCCGCATCGTGCTCGATGGCGAGGTGCTGGCCGATGGCGACACGGCCGTGCCGGCGCATCGCCGCGGCATCGGGCTGGTGGCGCAGGACGGCGCTCTGTTCCCGCATCTGAGCATCGCCGCCAATATCGGGTTCGGCATGGGCCGTCACGAGGAAAAGCGGAGCGAGCGCATCGCCGAGCTCGCCTATGTCGTCGGGCTGGACAAAGGGATCCTGAAGCGCCGCCCGCACGAACTCTCCGGCGGCCAGCAGCAGCGCGTCGCGCTCGCCCGCGCCATGGCCATGAAGCCGCGGCTGATGCTGCTCGACGAGCCGTTCTCGGCGCTCGACACCGGCTTGCGCGCCTCAATGCGCAAGGCCGTGGCCGAGCTCCTCGAAACGGCCGGCATCACCACCATCCTGGTCACCCATGATCAGGCCGAGGCGCTGTCATTCGCCAGCCAGGTCGCGGTGATGCGCGACGGCAAATTCTCGCAGGTCGGCACGCCGCGCGAGCTCTATTTCAAGCCGAAGGACCGGATGATCGCCGAGTTCCTCGGTGACGCCATCGTCCTGCCGGCCAGGATCGCCGATGGCGTTGCCACCTCGCCGCTCGGCCGCATTGCCGTCGACAGCACGGAGCGGCGCGACGTCGCGCGCATCATGCTACGGCCGGAGCAGGTGCTGCTGAAACGGACATCGCGTGAAGGCATGTCCGGCACGCCGGACATGCTGTTCGGCGAGGTGACGGAATCCGAATTCGCCGGCTCGATGTGCACGATCGCGGTGCGTCTCTTGAACAGCCCCGATCCGCCCGATGCCGCCGCCATCGGCAACACGCCGTTGATCCTGCGCAAGCCGGGAATGGACGCGCCGGCGATCGGCGAGATCGTCCGGCTGACCGTGTCGGGCAAGGCGCATGTGTTTGCCTGAACGGTTTTGCGCAAGGCCGACCTCAATCGACCCGTTTACCGGCATGATCGAACCAGTGCAGCTTTTCAGACCTGGCCACGACGCGCAATTGGTCGCCTGGCTTGGCGCTGGCGCGGCCTGAGACGCGCACGACGATACGGCTGCCGGCTGCCGCGCAGTGGAGAAAGCTTTCGGCACCGACCGGCTCGACTGCTTCCACTGTCGCCGGCAACGCGAGCGCGCCGGCCGGCGCCTCTGCCGTGAAGGTGATATCGGCATCCTCCGGACGAAAGCCGAGTGTCACCGCCTTGCTTTGTCCAGGCGCCGAGCCAATCACCGTCCCGTCCGTCAGTACCGAGCCTGGAGAGGCCCCCGTGAGGGCCAGCAGATTCATCGGCGGCGCGCCGATGAAGGAAGCAACGAAGATCGAGGCCGGCTTCTCGTACACGTCGAGCGGCGCGCCGATCTGCTCGACCAGGCCGGCGTTCATGACGACAAGGATGTCGGCCAGCGTCATCGCCTCAAGTTGGTCGTGGGTGACATAAACCGAGGTGACGCCAAGCGAGCGCTGCAAATTCTTGATCTCGACGCGCATCTGCCCGCGCAATTTCGCATCGAGGTTGGACAGCGGTTCGTCGAACAGGAAGACTTTCGGGTTGCGCACGATGGCGCGGCCCATGGCGACACGCTGGCGCTGACCGCCGGAAAGCTCGCGCGGGCGCCGGTCGAGCAGCCCCGAAAGCCCCAGGACCTTGGCAGTCGAGCGCACCCTGCTGTCTATCTCGTCCTTCGGCGTGCCGCGGTTGCGCAGACCATAGGCCATGTTGTCGTAGACCTTCATATGCGGATAGAGCGCGTAGTTCTGGAACACCATGGCGATGTCGCGCTCGGTCGGGCCAATGGCGTTGACCACCTTGCCGTCGATGGCGACTGTACCGACCGAAATCGTCTCGAGCCCGGCGATCATCCTCAGCAGCGTGGACTTGCCGCAGCCGGACGGGCCGACCAGCACGCAAAGCTCCTTGTCGGGAATGGCGATGGAAACGCCCTTCACGGCCTCGACGCCGCCGGGATAGATCTTCTTGACATCCTTCAGATCGACGGTCGCCATCGGCTTCTCACTTTTCGGATTCGACCAGGCCGCGCACGAACCAGCGTTGCATCAGCACCACGACCAGGATCGGCGGCACGATGGCCAGCATCGCGGTGACCATGACCAGGTGCCATTGGGTGTCGGCATCGGCGAAGGAAACCATCTTTCGCAGCGCGATGACGATGGTGTTCATGTCGTTGCTGTTGGTGACGAGCAGCGGCCAAAGATACTGCGTCCAGCCGTAGATGAAGAGGATCACGAACAGCGCGGCGATGTTTGTCCGCGACAGCGGTACCAGAATATCGAAAAAGAAGCGCCATGGACCGGCACCGTCGACACGCGCCGCCTCGACCAGTTCGCCCGGGATGGTCATGAAGAACTGGCGAAACAGCAGCGTTGCGGTGGCCGAGGCGATCAGCGGGATGATCAGGCCGGCATAGGTGTCGATCATGCCGAGATCGACCATCACCTTGTAGGTCGGCAGAATGCGCACCTCGACCGGAAGCATCAAGGTGATGAAGATCAGCCAGAAGAAGGTCATGCGCAGCGGAAAGCGGAAGAACACGATCGCGTAGGCCGACAGGATCGAGATGAAGATCTTTCCCACCGCGACGCCGAGCGCCATGATCGTGGTGTTGAGGAGCAGTCTGCCCACGCTGACACCGCCGATACGACCGATGCCGCCGAACAGCGCCTCGCTGTAATTGTTCCATAGCTGGTCGCCGGGCAACAGCGGCAGCGGCGGCCTGAGGATCGTTTGCAGCGTGTGCGTCGAGGCAACGAAGGTGTAGTAGATCGGAAAAGCCACGATCAATATGCCAAGGATAAGCACGGCATGGGCGATGACGGTGCGGAGCGGAGATTGGCCGATCATCGCTGCCCTCAGCCGTAATGGACTTTGCGTTCCACATAGCGGAACTGGATGGCTGTGAGCGCGATGACGATGGCCATCAGGATGACCGACTGCGCCGCCGAGTCACCCAGGATCAGATTGACGAAGCCGTCATTGTAGACCTTGTAGACCAGCGTCTCGGTCGTCTTGCCCGGGCCGCCGCCGGTGACGGCATGAACGATGCCGAACGTGTCGAACAGGGCATAGACGGTGTTGACGACCAGCAGGAAAAAGGTTGTCGGCGCAAGCAGCGGGAAGACGATGGTCCAGAAGCGCTTGGTCTCGCCGGCGCCATCCATGGCCGCCGCCTCGATCAGCGTTTTCGGCACCGCCTGCAGGCCGGCGACGAAGAACAGGAAATTGTAACTGATCTGCTTCCAGGCAGCCGCCGACACCAGCAGGATCATGGCGTGGGTGCCGTTGAGCAGCGGGTCCCATGCGATGCCGAGGCTTCTCAGCAAATAGGCCAACGAGCCGATCGAAGGATTGAACAAGAAAAGCCACAGCATGCCGGCAATCGCCGGCGCGACGGCATAAGGCCATATCAACAGTGTGCGGTAGAGGCCTTTGCCGCGCACGGCCTTCTCGGCCATGACCGCGAGCAGCAGGGCCACAACCATGGCAACGATCGCGGTCGCAAGCGAGAACACCACGGTGACCTTGATCGAGTTGAGGTAGGCCGGATCGGCCAGCACCTTCCGGAAATTGGCAAACCAGACAAACCTGCTCTTCAGCCCGAACGGGTCTTGCCTGAGCATCGACTGGTAAAGCGCCTGACCGGCCGGCCAGTAGAAGAAAACCAGGGTGATGGCGAGTTGTGGCGCCACCAGCAGGTACGGCAGGATCTTGTTGGGAAATACGACGCGTGGAGACAAGCTGATTTCCCTCGCTATCCAGGTATCGCCCACGCGAGCTCGCGTGGGCGATATTCCAACCGACTAATGCATGTCGCCCAAAAGTGCGCAGCGGTTTTGAGATAACGACATGCATAAGAACAAGAGCTTAAAGCGCGTCGCATGTGGCCATTCAAACGCGACGCGCTTTAACCGAGATAATCTCGTCAGTTCTCCAGCGCTTCCTTGATCGCGGCGTTGCCGCGTGTGACCGCATTGTCGAGCGCCTGCTGGGCGGTTTGCTGGCCGGCCAGCAGCTTCTCCAACTCCTCATTCTGAATATCACGCACCTGCGGCAGATTCGGCAGGCGCACGCCCTTCGAGTTGTCGGTCGGCGCCTTGCCCGTCATCTGCAGGATGGGTGTCTCGCGGCCGGGGTTTTTGTCATAGAAGCCTGATTTCTTGGTCGCCTCATACGCGGCGAGCGTCACAGGCAGGTATCCCGACTTCTGGTGCAGATATTCCTGCACATCGGTCTTGGACAGATAGGCAAAGAAGGCGGCAACACCCTTATATTCCTCGTCCGACTTGTTGCCGAACACCCACAGGCTGGCACCGCCCGGCGTGGTGTTCTGTGGTGCGCCCTTGGCGTCGCTATCGTAGGGAAGCTGGCCGATGCCATAGTTCATGCCGGACTTGACGATATCGCCGAGGCCGCCCGACGATTCGGTGAAGATGCCGCATTCGCCGGCGAGGAATATCTGCTTGGCTTCGGAGGTGCGCCCGCCATACTTGAACGTGCCGTCCTTGGCCAGGTCCGCGAGTGCCTGGAAGTGGTTGACGAAAATCGGCGCATTGATCTTGAGTTCGACATCGCCGCCGGCCAGGCCGTTCTGCCGAGTGGCCCAAGGCACGTCATTCCACGCCGCGAAATTCTCCAGATGGATCCAGGTCAGCCAGGTCGAGGTATAGCCGCAAGGGGCGGCGCCGCTCGTCTTGATCTTCCTGGCAGCTTCCCACACCTCGTTCCAGGTCTGGGGCGGGCTGTTCACGTCGAGGCCCGCCTTCTGGAAAATGTCCTTGTTGTAGTAGAGGATCGGCGACGAGGAGTTGTAAGGGAACGACAGCATGGTGCCGTCCGGCTTCGAATAATAGCCGACGATGCCGGGCAGATACTGGCTCTTGTCAAAGGTCATCCCGGCACTGGTCAGCACATCGGCCGCCGGCTTGATCGCACCCTCGGCCGCCATCATCACGCCGGTGCCGACGTCGAACACCTGGAGGATATCGGGCGCCTGGCCGGCGCGGAAAGCGGCGATGCCGGCATTCAGCGTCTCCGGATAGGTGCCCTTGAACACCGGAACGAGCTCATAGTCGCTCTGGCTGGCGTTGAAATCCTTGGAGATCTTGGCGACGACCTCGGCGTTGGCGCCGGTCATGGCGTGCCACCAGCTGATCTGCGTGACGGCGAAGGCGGAGGTGGTGGAAAGCAGGGTCAAGGTGGCGGCAACACCGGCCGCGAAGCCGAAGAACTTCATGTTTCATCTCCCGTTTGTCATTGGCGAAAGGGGCACTCTCGCAAAGCCAATATGTGGCGCTGATGACAATCGGACAACGGTTTTGTTGCGGGTCAATGAACATCGCTTCCGGCTAAAGTGCGCTCGCTACCGAAAGCGTCGCCAGGAACTACATCACCGCCTTCTCGGCGGAGCGCATCGGTTTTCCCCCGAAAAGGCCCGCCTCATGGCCCGCGGGTTAACCATTCGTTAAAATCTCCAAGAGCTAATCAGTCACACCTCCCCTGTTATTTGGCAGACCGAGTGAACCCAGGATGCTGACGGTCTATAATTGTATTGTAAGTCAGCACGACCTGAGACTGGTCGCACTTGCCGCCCTCGTCTGCGGCATTTCTTGCTTCTCTGCAGTAAATCTCCTTAAGCACGTCGGCCGATCGACCAACCGAAACCGGCTTGTCTGGCTAATGATCGCCGCAACTTCGACCGGGTTCGGCATATGGGCGACGCATTTCATCGCCATGACTGCGTTTACGCCGGGAATACCAAACGCATACAATCCGGGATTATCCGCCTTTTCGCTTGCCGCCGCCGTCATCCTGACCGCGCTTGGGATGTGGGTTGCCACCTTGCGCCGCGGCATCGACCATTTCCTCGTCGGCGGTGCCATTCTCGGTGGTGCCATCGCGACGATGCACTACATCGGCATGGCGGCGTTCGAGGTCGAGGGCCGGATCGTATGGAACCTGCTCCTTGTCGCGATATCGCTTCTGGCCGGCGGGACGCTCGCGGCAATGGCGCTCCTTGTCGTCTTGCGCCGCCCGTCCGCGCTCGCAACACTTGGTGGCGCCGCGCTTTTGACGCTGGCGATTTGCAGCTTGCATTTCATCGCGATGGGCGCGGTGTCGATCATTCCGGATTCCTCGATTGAAATATCCGAACATTCCATCGAGCCCATTTCCCAGGCCTTTGCCGCAGCGGTCGCCAGCCTGGTAATCCTTGTGCTGTCAGGCGCCGCGCTGTGGATCGACCTGCGCTTTCGCCGGCAGAGGCTCGAGGCCGATCGCATGCACGATCTCGCCAATGCCGCGGTCGAAGGGCTGATCGTTTGCGATGGCACACGCATAGTCAGCGCCAATGACAGCATGGCGAAACTGACGGGCACGGCGACAGCCACCCTGAACACGATGCAACTCGGCGAGCTGTTCGATGGACAGAGCGCAGCCGATGTATCCGGCTTCGGCGAACAGGCACAAGAAACGAAATTGAGGGGCAGCGACGGCACGAGAATTCCTGTCGAGCTGATCGCCAGGAAGATCGCCTACTGCGGCAGGCCTCATACGGTGCTTGCCGTTCGCGACATCCGTGAGCGCAAGAAGGCGGAAGAAGAGATCCTCCGTCTCGCGCATTTCGATCCACTTACCGGGCTTGCCAATCGGCGGAGCTTTTCTTCCCGGCTCGAAGCAGAAATCGCTTCGATGGAGCGTGGCAGCAAGGATGGATATCTGGCGCTCCTGCTGCTTGACCTCGACCGATTCAAGCAAGTCAACGACCTCTACGGCCACAGCGCCGGTGACGCCATGCTGCAGAAGCTGGCGCACTGCATTTCCGGCATTCCGCGCCACGGACAGATGCTCGCGCGTCTCGGCGGCGACGAGTTTGCCGTCTTAGCTCCGAACCTCCCCGACCCCCTGGCCGCAGGCCTCATAGCCGAGGACTTGCTGGCGGCGATCCGGGAGGAAAACAGGGTTTCAGTCGGCTCCGGCCTTGTTTCGGCCAGCATCGGCATCGCCTTCTTTCCGCTGGATGCCGAAGATCAGGCCGGCCTGATCGGCCATGCCGACACGGCACTCCATCGCGCCAAGACCGAGGGCAGGGACACGTATCGTTTTTTCGAGATAGCCATGGGCACCGCGGCCCGCGACAAGCGCGTGATGGAGCATGAACTGCGCCAGGCGATCGCCCGCAAGGAGTTCCACCTCGTCTACCAGCCGCAGAAGGAAATCCGCAGCGGCAAGATGATCGGCTTCGAAGCCCTGGTCCGTTGGCAGCATCCGGAGCGGGGCGACATTTCCCCGGCCGTTTTCATCCCCGTGGCCGAGGACAGTGGCGCCATCGCGCAGATCGGCGACTGGGTGCTGACGACGGCTTGTAACGATGCTGTTCGCTGGACGAATCCGCTGATGGTCGCCGTCAACGTCTCCGCCGTGCAGCTTCACAATCCGAACTTCAGCCGCAAGGTGCACGACGCACTGTCGAGATCCGGCCTCGCACCCGGCAGGCTCGAACTGGAGATCACCGAAACGGCCCTGGTGAAGGACATGCCCCGCGCATTGGCAACCTTGAGGCAGGTCAAGGCGCTTGGCGTGCATGTGGCGATGGACGATTTTGGCACCGGCTATTCTTCGCTGTCCAACCTTAGCGCCTTTCCCTTCGACAAGATCAAGATCGACGGGTCGTTCATCAAATCGGTCGACAAGAACGGCCAGTTCGCGGCGATCGTCCGCGCCGTGCTGGGGCTTGGACGCGGTCTCGGCCTGCCGGTCCTGGCGGAGGGCATCGAGACGCCGGGCGAATTGCAGTTCCTTGACGCCGAGGCTTGCGAGATCGGGCAAGGCTATTACCTCGGCAAACCGGCTCCGATCGAGACATTCGGCGAGTTGACGGGCGTCACGGCTCCGGCAGTCCGCACCGCCAGCCGGCGCGGCGCAAGCATCGCCGTGCTCAAGCCGCGCCTGCGCACGGTCTGAGCCTATCCCGGCTGAAGCGCTGCCTCGACCAGACGCTTGGCATCCGGCCCCGACCATTCGGCCGGGCCGGCATGGTGACCGGCAGACCGAGCGCCAGGCCGCGCGTCTTGACATCGTTGAACAGTGCCATGGTGGCATCGCGATAATAGCCGAGCGCCTTGACGCCGGTGTCCTCGAGGAACTTCTTCGGCTTGGTATCGTCGCCGGCATCGACGTTGACTGCAACAACCTGAAACGCGTCGCTGCCCATCTCCTTCTGCAGTGCATCGAGCGCCGGCATTTCGGCGCGGCAAGGTGCGCACCATGTTGCCCACAGATTGAGCAGCACCGTCTTGCCGGCATGATCGGCGATCGTCGTCGGCTTGCCGTCGGGGCCGTTGAAGGCGAGGCTTTTCAGCGATTGCGGCGGATCCGCCGGCAAAAGCGCGGCGACTTGACCGGCAGCGGCCGCGGCGATCTTCTTGGCATGGTCGGTCTTGGCGGCGCAGGCCACGTCATCCTTGCCGCCGCCGGCGGCCACTTGCGCGGGCGCGTTGTTGCCAGAACCGCTTTCCCTGACATATACCGCGACCGCGCCGGCCAGCACGCCCGCAACCAAAGCGGCGAGGATGAGACGCAAAGCCGGGAAAAATCTATTGCCGTCTGCCATTTTGCAAAAACTGCTCCGGAGCACGGGTTATAGCGATGAGCGACAAGAAGGCCAGCAACCAGATGTGGGGCGGACGTTTTGCCTCGGGTCCGGCCGCAATCATGGAAGCGATCAACGCGTCGATCTCGTTCGACCGCAAACTCTATGCCCAGGACATTCGCGGCTCGATCGCCCATAGCGAGATGCTGGCGCAAACGGGCATTATTTCGGCGGCCGATCAAGAAAAAATCAGTCACGGGCTGAACACGATCCTGGCAGAGATCGGGGCCGGCACATTCGAGTTCTCGACCAGGCTGGAAGACATCCACATGAATGTCGAGGCCCGCCTCGCCGATTTGATCGGCCCTGCCGCCGGCCGCCTGCACACTGCCCGCTCGCGCAACGACCAGGTGGCGGTCGACCTCAGGCTCTGGGTCAAAGACGAGTGCTTTCGTGTCGCCGAGGCGCTGAAAGGCCTGATCACAGCGTTCCTCGCCCGGGCCGAGGAGCATGCGGCAACGGTGATGCCGGGCTTCACCCACATGCAAGCGGCGCAGCCGGTGACCTTCGGCCACCACTGCATGGCCTATGTCGAGATGTTTGCGCGCGACCTGTCGCGCGTCCGCGATGCGATCGAACGGATGGACGAAAGCCCGCTCGGTGCGGCCGCCCTTGCCGGCACCAGCTTTCCGATCGACCGGCACCAGACGGCAACGGCGCTTGGTTTTCGCGAACCGATGCGCAATTCGCTCGACAGCGTTTCGGACCGCGATTTCGCGCTGGAATTCTTGGGGCTGGCGGCGATCTGCGCGACACATCTGTCGCGGCTGGCCGAAGAGATCATCATCTGGTCGACCCCGCAATTCGGTTTCGTCAGGCTGTCGGATAGCTTCTCGACGGGTTCGTCGATCATGCCGCAGAAGAAGAACCCCGACGCCGCCGAACTGGTGCGCGGCAAGACCGGCCGTGTCACCGGCCATCTGGTCGGCCTGCTGACGGTAATGAAGGGCATGCCGCTGACCTATGGCAAGGACATGCAGGAAGACAAGGAATCCGTCTTCGACGCGGCAGAGACGCTCGACCTGATGCTGGCGGCGATGACCGGCATGGTGCGCGACATGACGGTGAACACTGCCGCGATGAAAAAGGCGGCCGGCGCCGGCTATTCGACTGCGACCGACCTCGCCGACTGGCTGGTACGCACGCTCGGCCTGCCGTTCCGCGAGGCGCACCATATCACTGGCCGGGCGGTGGCGCTGGCCGAGGACAAGAAGGTCGGGCTCGACAGGCTTTCGCTGCAGGATTTGCAGTCCATTCACCTCGGTATCAGCGCCGACGTGTTTTCGGTTCTGGCCGTGCAGAATTCTGTAAAGAGCCGCACAAGCTTCGGCGGCACCGCGCCGTCCGAGGTGCGCAAGCAGATCCGCTACTGGAAAAAGCGGCTCGCCAAGGCGTAAGACGCGGGGTGCAATGGCCGCAAAACTCGGCTAGAAGCGCTGCGGGCAACAGTTTCGGACGGATGACGCGATGACCGGAAGCAGGATTTTGGTGACGCTGACGCTGCTAGCGGCGATGGCGACCGTTGCGGCCTGCGGCAGGAAGGCTGCGCTCGATACGCCCTACGCGGCAGCCGTGCAGGCGCGCAAGGACGCCGAGAAGGCCAAGCAATCTTTGCCGCCGGAGCCGGAAAAACCTGTCGAGGACAAGAAATTCATCCTCGACCCGCTGCTCTGATTTTCGGACCGATCTCGTGAACCATTTCGACTACCGCGACGGCGTACTGCATGCCGAGGACGTGGCAATATCAGATATCGCCGCCAGTGTTGGCACGCCGTTTTATTGCTATTCGACGGCGACGCTGACCAGGCATTTTCGCGTCTTTGCCGAAGCTTTTGCCGGGCTCGACGCCCTCGTCTGCTATGCCATGAAGGCGAATTCCAACCAAGCTGTGTTGAAGGTGCTGACAAGGCTCGGCGCCGGCGCCGACGTTGTCTCGGAAGGCGAACTGCGCCGCGCTTTGGCCGCCGGCATTCCGGCAAGCAAGATCCTGTTTTCAGGCGTCGGCAAGACCGCGCGCGAAATGGATTTTGCGCTCTCGGCCGGCATTCTCTGTTTCAACGTCGAATCCGAACCGGAGCTGGAGCTGCTGTCGGCCCGCGCCACCGCGCTGGGCAAGATCGCGCCGATCTCGCTGCGCATCAACCCGGATGTCGACGCCAGGACGCACAAGAAGATTTCGACTGGGAAGGCCGAGAACAAGTTCGGCATTCCCTGGCAGCAGGCGCGGAAGGTTTATGCCCGCGCGGCTGAGTTGCCGGGCATCAAGATCACCGGCATAGATACCCATATCGGCAGCCAGATCACCGAATTGCAGCCCTTCGACGACGCCTTCGCGCTGCTGGTGGAACTGGTCGGCGCGTTGCGTGCCGACGGGCATGCCATTGAGCATATCGATGTCGGTGGTGGCCTCGGCATTCCCTACCGCGTCGACAACAACCCGCCGCCTTTGCCCGAAGCCTATGCCCAGATCGTCAGGAAGCATGTCGCCAAGCTCGGGCTGAAAGTGATGTTCGAGCCGGGCCGGCTGATCGTCGGCAATGCCGGTATCCTGGTCTCGGAGGTCATCTTCGTGAAAGAGGGCGACGCCAAGAACTTCCTCGTCGTCGACGCCGCGATGAACGATCTGATCCGGCCGACCCTTTACGACGCCTTCCACGACATCAGGCCGGTGGTGCAGCAGCCGGTCGCAGCACCGCGCATGAGGGTCGACGTCGTCGGCCCGGTCTGCGAGACCGGCGACTATCTCGGGCTCGACCGTGACCTGCCCAGGCTGAAAGCCGGCGACCTGATCGCTGTCGCCACCGCCGGCGCCTATGGCGCCGTCCAGGCCGGCACCTACAACACCAGGCCGCTGGTGCCGGAAGTGCTGGTCGACGGCGACCGCTTCCACATCGTGCGCCCGCGCCAGACCTATGACGAATTGATCGGGCTGGATTCGGTGCCTGATTGGTTGACCTGAGAGATACCTTGCAGCGCTACAGCCGGTGCTGGATGAGCGCCCTGGCCTCGGCGATCCTGTCCTCGTTCCGGCGATAGAATATCCACTGCTTGATACGCTTGCTGCGCAAAAGCCCTGCCTGGGTGAGCACGCGCATATGCTCGCTGAGCGTCGCCTGCGTGATCCCCAGCTTTTCCGCGATCAGCAGCGCGCAGACCCCGTCCTCGACCAGATCACCGTCCGCCTGCGGCGGAAAATGCGCGCGCGGGTCCTTGAGCCAATCGAGGATCTGCAGTCTGCGCTCGCTGGCAATCGCTTTGAAGACGTCGACCTCTTGCATTTAGGCACTTTGCCAAGTTACTAAGTAATGTCAACTCTGAATGTCAACTCTGGGAGTGAAGCATGCTGCATGGCCACACGATCACCCGCGAGCGCATTGCGGCGATGGAACCCCGCATCCGGCCCTTCGTGCGCCACACGCCGGTGCTGCGCGTCGACATGGCCGATTTCGGCCGCCCGCCTCTGCCTGTCGACCTGAAGCTCGAATGCCTGCAGCATTCCGGCTCGTTCAAGGCGCGTGGCGCGTTCACCAATCTCCTCGAACGGCCGGTTCCCGCAGTTGGCGTCGTCGCCGCATCGGGCGGCAACCACGGCGCCGCGGTCGCCTATGCCGCCATGCGGCTCGGCCATAAGGCGACCATCTTTGTTCCCGAAGTGAGCCCGCCGGCCAAGCTGGACCGCATCCGCGGCTACGGCGCCGAGCTGATCGTCGGCGGCGCCCGTTATGCCGAGGCGCTGGCCGCCAGCGAGAGCTTCGCCGAAAAATCCGGCGCGCTGCAGATCCACGCCTTCAACCAGGAGGAGACGCTGGTCGGGCAAGGCACGCTGGGCCTCGAGATCGAGGCCGACCTGCCGAAGCTCGACACGCTGCTGGTCGCTGTCGGCGGCGGCGGCTTGATCGGCGGCATCGCCGCCTGGTTTTCCGGCCGCATCAGGATCATTGCCGTTGAGCCGGAGGGTGCGCCGACGCTACACCGCGCTTTCGAGGCTGGCCGGCCTGTCGATGCCCCGACCGAGGGCATCGCCGCCGATTCGCTCGCGCCGAAGCGTGTCGGCGAAATGATGTTTCCTATCGCCGAGGCGTTCGTCGAGCGCTCGATCCTCGTCGGCGACGACGACATTATCGCCGCCCAGGCGGCGCTGTGGGACCGGGTGCGAATCATCTCCGAGCCGGGCGGTGCGGCGGCCTTCGCGGCGCTCCTGTCCGGCCGCTACAGGCCGGCTGTGGGCGAGCGCGTTGCCGTTCTGGTCTGCGGCGCAAACGCCAATCCAGCGAAATTTTGACAATATCCGGGGCATTATTGTTCACGTTTTGGGGAACCGCCTCGCCTTCGCCGTGTTTGTTGGTATCCTTAGGGCGACGTGCAGCCGCCTGAATGCACGACGTATGCGCTAAGATTTTGGGTCTTCGCATCGTGCTTCCCGAAAATCGACTTTTCGGGCCCATGCGATAGACTCGTGAGGTCCGGGCTATCCCGCCCGGCCAGGAAGGGCCGATGACGCAACGACCCGTCTTTACCAGCGATCGCAGCCTGGCCGGGCGCCTTGCCTTGAGCCGGCTGGCGACGCAGGTCTCGATAATCGTCGAGCGCGGCTGGCCGTTGCTGCTGCCGCTGATCATCGTCGCCAGCCTGTTTCTCAGTATCTCGTGGCTCGGTCTGTTCCCGCTTTTGCCCGATTTAGCGCGATTCGGTCTCATCACGGCATTCGGCGTCGCAGCGCTTGCCGCACTCTATCCATTGCGTTTCTTCCGCACGCCATCCAGTGCCGAGGTCGACCGCCGCATCGAGGCGGCCAACCGGTTGCTGCACAGCCCGGTGCAGGTCCAGACCGATCGCCCGAGCGGCAAGGAAAGCATTTTTTCGCGAGCCCTGTGGCGCGAGCATCAGCGGCGCATGGCGGACCGGCTGGGCGAGCTTGGCGGCGACGTGCCGCGCACGCGCGTCCCCGAGCATGACCCGTGGGCGTTGCGCGCCGTTGCGGCGCTTTTGTTGGTCACCGCCTTTGCCTTCTCCTTCGGGCCGTCGGGCGGCAAGCTGAGTGACGGGTTTGTTGCCCGTGCCGCGCGCGACGTCGTGCCGCCGCGCATTGATGCCTGGGTGACGCCACCGGCCTATACCGGCAGGCCACCAGTATTCCTCAACGCCCCTGTCCTTGCCAACAATGCCAATCAAGCGGCGCCGACCTTCACCGTTCCGGAGGGCAGCGACGTGTCGCTGCGCGTCACGGGCGGTTCGGGCGAGGAAACGCTGAGCTACGCCGACGCCGGCGGCAACACCCGCGCCATCGATCCGACCGGGCCGCAAGCCAAGCCAGAGGCAAATACTGCAACGCCTTCCACCGTGCGCCAGTTCAGCGGCAAGTTGACGGCCGACGGCATGCTGACGCTGCAATCCGGCGACGGCGAGCTCGGCCGCTGGGCCTTCGCCATAATCCCCGACAAGCCGCCGCAGATCCGCTTTGTCGGTGAGCCGAAACGCGCCGTCAACGGCGCCTTCGAGCTCAACTACCAGATCGACGACGACTATGGCGCGGCCTCCGCCAAGGCGGTTTTCGCATTGGCCGATCCGCAGGTGCCCAACGCGCATCCGCTCTATGGCCCGCCGGATATGCCGCTGACGTTGCCGCGCCGCGGCGGCAAGGCCAATGCCGCCAAAACGACGAAGGATCTGACCGACCATGTCTGGGCCGGTGGCAACGTCAAGCTGTCGCTTGTCGCCACCGACGGCGCCGGACACACGGCGACCAGCGAAACCAAGACGCTGGTGATGCCGGAGCGGCCATTCTCCAACCCCTTGGCGCGGGCCGTGGTCGAGCAGCGCCGCATGCTGGCGCTCGACGCCTATGCCAAGGACCGCGTCCTCGACCTGATGGATGCGATCACGCTCAGGCCCGAAGACACGTTCGACAATATGGCGCACTACCTCGCCATCATGAGCGCCCGCACCCGGCTGAAGATGGCCGACAGCGACGACCAGTTGCGCGACGAGGTCGCTTACCTCTGGGAGATCGCGCTCGGCATCGAGGAAGGCAATCTGTCGGCGGCCGAGAAGCGGCTGCGCCAGGCGCAGCAGGCGCTGCAGGATGCGATCAAGAACGGCGCCAGCGACCAAGAGATCGAGAAGGCGATGAAGGAACTGC
The DNA here is from genome assembly GCF_040322135.1 of Mesorhizobium sp. M0189. NCBI lineage: Bacteria > Pseudomonadati > Pseudomonadota > Alphaproteobacteria > Hyphomicrobiales > Phyllobacteriaceae > Mesorhizobium > Mesorhizobium sp. M0189. The sequence continues at coordinate 69,194 of NZ_JAMYSW010000012.1, read as the reverse complement.
GCGAGGCGATGAACCAGTTCCTGCAGGAATTCGCGGCGCGGGCGCAGCAGAATCCGAATGCGCCACAGATGCAGCAAAACGGCCAGGAACTGCGCCAGAGCGACATCGACCGCATGATGGACCAAATCGAGAACCTGGCGAAATCCGGCAATCGCGACCAGGCGCAGCAATTGCTGTCGGAGCTGCAGGACATGATGAACAATCTGCAGGCAGGCCGCCAGCAGCAAGGCGGCCAGCAGGATAGCGAGATGCGCCAGCAGATGGACAAGCTGGGCGAGATCATGCGGCGCCAGCAGGAGATGATGAACGACACATTCCGTATGGACCAGATGCAGCGCGGCCAGCAACAGCGCGGGCAGAACCGCGACGAGCAACTCGGCGAGAACGGTGAGCAAGGCCCGATGGGCGAAGGGGGCAAGCCCAGCCCGGGCGACGACCGCGATCCGCTCGGCCGGCCGAAGCCGATGACGCCGCAGGAATTTGCCGATGCGCTGAAGCAATTGCAGGAAGGCCAGGGCAAGCTGCAGAGCGAGCTCGATCAATTGAGGAAGGGCCTCGAAGGCATGGGCCTCGACCCCAATGAGGGGTTTGGCGAAGCCGGCAAATCCATGGGCAATGCCGAACAGGCGCTCGGCGAGGGCGAGGGCGACCAAGCCGTCGGCCACCAGGGCCGCGCATTGGAAGCCTTGCGCAGGGGCGCCAAGGATATGATGAAGCAATTGCAAGCGATGCAAGGCGACCAGGGCGGCAACGGGCAGGGCGGACGCCAGCAGAATGCCGACCGTGACCCGCTCGGGCGGCCCCGCACCAGCGAGGGTCCCGATGACGGAAGTTCGGTGAGAGTGCCTGACGAGATCGACGTGCAGCGCGCCCGCCAGATCCTCGAGGCAATCCGCAAGCGGCTCGGCAACGCGCTCAGCCCCGATATCGAGCGCAGCTATCTGGAGCGGTTGCTGGAGCTGAAGTAAGGCTGCACTCTACATTTTTGGAAGATCGCCGTGCGCGGTCCTCCGTGGTGGCAGCTATCGCCGGACCGAGCGACGTGTTTAACGGTTGGTGAACGCCTCGCGGATCGCCTCTTCCATGCCGTCGATCGCCTCGCCGGAAGCGTTCGGATTGCGCCGCAGCACTACGTTCGAGGAATCGATGTCGCCGAAGCCGTCGGCGGCCGTAAGTTCGCGGCAGCCGGCCGGAATGTTGCTGCGCGAGATCGGCGCAATCGCCAGCCCGGAGGTGACGGCGAGCCGCAGGCCGCCATTGGTATCGCTGGTGTAGGCGACACGATAGGCGAGACCGCGCTGTTCCAGCGACTTTATCGCGAAATCCTTGCACCAGCCGGCGCGGTTGTAGAGCGCGATCGGCACCGGCCGGTCCTCATGCATGTGATGCAGCTCCGACGTCACCCATACGGTCGGATCATGCATCAGCACCTCACCGCCCGAGAGATCCTGCCATTCGAACACCACCGCCAGATCGAGCTCGCCGGCGGCGAGCGCCGCGATCTGCGCACCGGAATGCGCGTAGCGGACGGTGATGTCGACCTGAGGATGGCGCTTGGCAAAGGCACCGAGCGCGCGCGACAGGATCGCGTGGCCATATTCCTCCGGGATACCGATGCGCACCGGCCCGCCAAGCGGCGCCGCGACCATCGATGCCGCCGTCTCGTCGAGCAGCGAAACGATGCGCCTGGCGTTGGCGATGAGCTCGCCGCCGCGCCGCGTCAGCGCCACACCACGCGAGCCGCGCTCGAACAGGCTGTCGCCGACCATGCTTTCGAGCTTCTTCATCTGCATCGAGACCGCCGACTGGGTGCGGCCGGCCCGCTCCGCCGCCTTGGTGAAATTGCCGGTGTCGGCGACCGCGACGAAGGTGCGCAAGAGGTCGCTGTCGAGATTGGGTCGCATGTGCCCGCCATAAGAAAATCTGATTGCTGGCATCATTCCAATTCGTTTGCAACATGTCAAACGGCGGACGATAGTCGCCTCACCCATTGGATATGCGGCCGCGAAATCGGCCGCGGACCAATCAAAAGTCCTCACTCGTACCCGCTGCCCGAAACGGTGGCGGGTTCTTTTTACCCGGATGCAGGCCTGCTTCCGGCCGGCGCGCAGGAGACCGGAGCGCCCATGCAGAATCGGCTTGTGCTCGGCATCCTCAGCCTCTGTCTCGGCGTGTTGGTCTTTTCACTGCAGGACCCGCTGGTCAAGGCGGTGTCGAGCCGCTATCCCGTCACCGAGGTGATGGCGATCCGCTCGATCGTCGCCCTGCCGATCCTGGTTTTCCTCGTCCACGCCGACGTCGGATTGCAGGCGATCCAGTCGAAGCGGTTCGGCATGTTGACGATGCGCGCCTTCATCCAGTTCACCTCCTACACGGCCTACTATCTGGCAATCGCCGCCCTGCCGCTGGCCGACGCGGTGGCGCTCTATTTCATGGCGCCACTGTTCATCATGGCGCTGGCCGGCCCGTATCTCGGCGAACGCGTGTCCTGGCAGGCGCTCGCCACCGTCCTGGTCGGCATGCTCGGCGTGCTGGTGATGGCGCGCCCGGGTGCCGGCGTGTTCGACTGGGCGGCGCTGCTGTCGCTAGGCTCGGCTCTGCTCTACGGTTTTTCGCAACTGATGGCACGCAAGATCGGCGACACCGAATCCTCGACCGTTATGGCGTTTTACCAGAACGGCGCCTATCTGGCCGGTGCTGCCCTGGTGGCGGGGCTGTTTTGGCTGGCAGACATCGATCATGCCGTGCATCCGAGCCTCGAATTCCTAGTCCGGCCATGGGTCTGGCCGACGACGTCGGATCTGCTGAAGATGGGGGCATGCGGCTTCGTTGCCTCGGCCGGCATGATCCTGTTGTCGCAGGCCTACCGGTTGGCGCCCGCCAACAGCGTCGCCACCTTCGAATACACCGGTATCATCTGGTCGCCGCTATGGGGTTTTCTGTTCTTTGCCGAAGTGCCGCGACCGGCGACGGCGGCCGGCGCAGCCCTCATCATCGGCGCCGGCCTGTTTGCGCTCAATGCCAGCCGGCGCCGGAGCGGCGCGCCAGCCATCGCTGCGACCTGCGACCCTGCGTGAAGGGGTCGGCCTTGGGCTTTAGGCGAAACAGGCGAGCGCCTGTTCGACGCGGGCGCGAATTTCAGCCAGCGTGAACGGCTTTTGCACGACATCGAGAATAACGCCGTCCAATTCCTCGGCGCGCTCGCGCTGATCGGCAAAGCCGGTCATCAGCATGATCTTCATCGCCGGGAACAGCGCCGCTGCCGCCTTGGCCATCTCGATGCCGTCCATCTCCGGCATGCGGATGTCGGACAGCACAAGGTCGTAGCCCCCTTGCGCCGCCCGGATCAGAGAAAGACCGTGCGCGCCGTCGGCGGCAATAGTGACATTATGCCCGGCGCGTTCGAGCGCACGGGCGGCGAGGGTGCGGACGGATTCATCGTCCTCAACGATCAAGAGCTTTGCCATGGGCAGGATATTTGGCGAGGAAAAGTTGATGTTTCCTGAAGGCGCTGAGTGTCGATGAGGCCTTTTCAGAATTCGCTCCGGCGAGTCAGATGGCGTGGTTTTCGAGAACCGGAGGGGAGCGGACGTTCGAGTCCGGGAGCTTCGCGCTTGATCCCGAACTCGGTTTCGATTTCGGAAAGCATCATGCGCAAAATCAAAAGTGCTACAGCGTCCTTTGCGCGTCCAAAGGACGCGCTGCGCTGCAGGAAGCGCAGAACACTGCGTCAGGTGTCCGCCGGAGTAGAATTATCAAAAAGGCCTCAAGCGTCGCCCTTGACCATGCCGACGAACGGCAATTCGCGAAACGCGTGGGCGACGTCCATGCCATAACCGACGACGAAATAATCGGGGCAGTCGAAGCCGACATAGTCGGCGTTGAGCGTGGTCTGGCGGCGCATGCGCTTGTCGAGCAGCACGGCGATGGCACAGCTCCTCGCGCCGCGCGACAGCATGAGGTCGCGGGTGAAGCTCAGCGTCTTGCCGGATTCGAGAATGTCGTCGATGAGAAGCACATCGCGGCCGGCGACCTCGTTGTCGATGTCGCGCAGCACCCTCACCTCACCGCTGGTTGTCCCGGCGCCATAGCTCGAGATGAAGATGAACTCGACCTCCGGCGACAGGCCGACATCGTGCATGGCACGGATAAGATCGGCGGCGAAGATGAATGATCCCTTCAGCACCGAGATTACCAGAAGGTCGTGGTAGTCGTGCCCGGCGATCTCCTTGGCAAGTTCCAGATTCCGCCGCGCGATGGCGGACGCCGAAAACAGGACTTCGATGTCCTTGCCGCGCACAACTGGCATTGGCCGCCTTTCCAGAAATGATCGCCTTGTAGGCGAAGCTGACCGAAAACGGTCTTCAACCCGTTTCTAGGCATGTCGAGCCGTCTGGCAAGGCCAAATCTTTGGCAGGGCGCCCGCGAACCGTCCCCTGCGCGTCGCAAATCGTTTATCTGGTGACCTGTTGATTTTCTGGCGCCGTTCTAACGAACCAGCGCATGGCCGCCCGAAATCCAGAAGGCGGCCAAGGCGGCACCGACGCCGGCGATCCAGAAGATCGGCCCACCGTGCACCCATAACGGCCGTTCGACGGCGGTTTCCGGCTTGCGCAACATGTCCATGCCTTCGATCGAAGGGGCGGAAATCGTGCGCGCAGGCGGCGGCGCAAAGTCTGGACGCGTAAAATGGCGGGGCAGCACCTCATAATCGGCATCGATGACGTCGGCGGTCACGCCGCGCATGATGCGTTCCGGCTCGGCGGCCGCATCGGTCATGATTTCGCCGGAAACCGGGCGCGCGGTTCGATCCTCAGCCATCGTGGCCCAACACTACGGCACCTGTTCGCTGTTCGTTTCTTTGGGTAAACGGAAATGGTTAACGCTTCCCCACCGGAACCCCTGTGACTCGTTTGAAAAGCCCCCAAATTAACCGTCGGTTAACCATGCCGGCCGATGGTCTTTCCACAGAAAGGGCTGGCATCTTGCCGCCGAGAATTTCAGGTCGTCGAAAGTGATCCGCTTCGAAAATGTCGGCCTCCGCTATGGCATGGGTCCGGAGATCCTCCGCGACATCTCCTTGCACATTCCGGAGCGCTCCTTTCAGTTCCTGAGCGGACCTTCAGGCGCCGGCAAGACGACGTTGCTGCGGCTTTTGTTCATGTCGCTGAAGCCGACGCGCGGCCTGATCACCATCTTCGGCAAGGACCGCTCGCGCATCTCGCGCACCGAATTGCCGCATCTGAGGCGCCGCATCGGGGTGGTGTTCCAGGATTTTCGCCTGCTCGACCATATGACCACCTACGAGAACGTGGCATTGCCGCTGCGCGTGCGCGGCCGCGAGGAGGCGACCTACCGCACCGACGTCACCGAGCTGCTGAAATGGGTCGGCCTCGGCGAACGCATGCATGTGCTGCCGCCGGTGCTGTCTGGCGGCGAGAAGCAGCGCGCCGCGATCGCCCGTGCGTTGATCGAGCAGCCCGAGATCCTGCTCGCCGATGAGCCGACCGGCAATGTCGATCCACCGCTGGCACGACGCTTGCTGCGGCTGTTCATCGAGCTCAACCGGCTGGGCACTGCCGTGGTGATCGCCACGCACGACCTCGGCCTGATGGAACAGGTCGACGCACGGCGCATGATCCTGGCCGGCGGAAGGCTGGACATCTATGACTGAGCTCTCCGTCGAACACTTCGAGGGTCACGACGCCGCGGCGGCCAAGCCCCGCGTCCAGCGCAAGATGGCGCCGATCGTGCCGGCGCAGAACATCGCCGGCCGGGCGCTGGTGCTGGTCATCGCCATCATGACCTTTCTGTCCTGCCTGACGTTTGGCGCAGTCACGCTGGTGCGTGACACCGCCTCGGTCTGGGAGAACCAGATCTCGCGCGAGGCGACCATCCAGATCAAGCCGGTCGACGGCCTCGACATGGAGGCCGCACTTGCGCTGGCCTCGCAGATCGCCGGCGAATTCCCCGGCGTGAAAAGCGCCAGGATCGTCGACCGCGAAGCGACGGCCCGGCTGCTCGAGCCTTGGTTGGGCTCGGGCCTGAACATCGATGAGCTGCCGGTGCCGCGTCTGATCATCATCACCATCGACGAGAACAGTCCGCCCGATTTCGCCGCACTGCGCGCGGCGATCACGCCGAAGCTGCCGAGCGCCTCGCTCGACGATCATCGCACCTGGGTCGACCGGCTGGTTGCCATGGCCCGCACCACGGTAACGATCGGTATCGCAGTGCTGGCGCTGATGCTGTCGGCGACGGTGCTGACCGTGGTGTTCGCGACACGCGGCGCCATGGCCGGCAACGGCCACATCATCGAGGTGCTGCATTTCGTCGGCGCCGAGGCGCGCTTCATCGCGCGCGAATTCCGCCGGCATTTTCTGGTCACCGGCATGAAGGGCGCCGCGGCAGGCGGCGCCGCGGCAATACTCGTCTTCATCGTCTTCTCCTGGTGGTCGTCACGCAATATGGCGACGCCGCAGGCCGACCAGGCGACCGCCCTGTTCGGCAATTTCGCCATCGGCTCCGCAGGCTATCTCGGGGTCGCTGTCATGGTGCTGGTGATCGGCGCGCTGACCGCGGCAACCTCCCATTTCACCGTGGTTACCTATCTCAGCGACATCGACATTCGCCAGCCGGACGCCGGCTAAAGGAAAGATCGATCACGGATGAAAACGCATCGTCACGAAAATTGCATTTTTTTCCTACCAAAGGCCGTATTTCGGGATTAACCATTTCATGATGGACGTTCGGGACTCGACCGATACCGCTGGGTGCATGCCAGTGCTGGTTGCGCGTCCGCATGAATTCGCCGGGCCTGATGAATTTGCCAAGCCGGATCAATTCGCCACACACGGGCGGCTGCTGGCAGCCCGCTCCTTGCGACTTTCGGCCCTCGTTCTGCTCGCCCTTGTGGCGCTGTTTGTCGCCGGCTTCGGCTGGTTCGCCAACACCGTCAGCCGTCTGACGACGCCCGCCAATCCGGCAAGGGCCGACGCTATCATCGTGCTGACCGGCGGTCAGTCGCGCCTCGACGCCGCGATGGGCCTGCTTGCGTCCGGCAAGGGCGAGCGGCTTCTGATCAGCGGCGTCCATCCTTCCGCCAGCCGCCGCCAGCTTCAAGCCGCGACCGGCGGCGACAAGAGGCTGTTTTCCTGCTGCGTAGACATCGACCGCGCCGCGCTCGACACGATCGGCAATGCCGAGGAAAGCGCCAAATGGGTCGAGGACCATGCCTACGGCACGGTCATCCTCGTCACCAACAATTATCACATGCCGCGCAGCCTGCTGGAAATGGGCCGGCTGCTACGCGGCGCCAGGCTTGAACCCTATCCGGTGGTCAACACCAACCTCGGGAATGGCGGCTGGCTGACCAAGCCGGAAGCGCTGCGCGTGCTGTTCACCGAATACAGCAAATACCTGCTGGCGCTGGCGCGTGGCATCATGCCGGTGAAGCAACCGCCCAACAGCGTCACGCTGGCCGACGCCGCGGGCGGAAACTGAACGGCACCGGCAGTTTTTATTCCCTGGCTGTTGCACCCGAGCGCAAGCGCGCGATCTCCTGCTCAAGCCGTTCTATACGCCTGTCGCGTTCGGCCAGAGCCGCCGCCACATCGGCCGCTTCGAAACGCTGCGGGATGTGCTGTGAGCAATTGGAATCCCAGGCAGAAACGGTAAACAGGATGACCTGTTCGGGTCGCGCTTTGTAGTCTTGCGGCATCAGCTTTGCCATCAGTTCGGCATCGCCCTCGACGACCTGCGCTGTGCCCCAGATCTTGATGCGCTGCCGGTGGGCATAATCGATGAGGAACAGGAAAGCCTGTGGGTTGTCGCTGAGATTGCCTTGGGTGATGAACTGCCTGTTGCCGGAAAAATCGGCAAAGCCGATCGTCCGTTCGTCGAGCACCTTGAGGAAACCGGCAGGCCCGCCGCGATGCTGGATGTAAGGCTGCCCGTCAGCATTGGCGGTCGACAGGAAGACGCTGGTCTGCGCCTCGATGAAGGCGGCGAGATCGGGCGTGATTGCCGCCTGCCAGCCACCACGCTCCTCAACACGGGCATAGGCCTGGCGCGAGCCCTTGCGGGCTTGGATCGCCTTCACCGTCGGTGTGAAGGCAACATCGCTGGTGTGAGCGTTCATGAAGACCCTCCTCAACTTCCGAGCTGCGCTGCATTACTCACCAAAAGTAGATACTTCCATCTTCGAGAAGCAGATGCCATATCTGCGATGCGTCCTTCCATTCTTCGGAAGGGTCAATTTTTTCGGGAAAGTTATGGATCGCCTCCACTCCATGTCGCTTTTCGTTGCCGCGGTGGAGACAGGCAGCCTTTCGGCTGCCGGGCGTCGCTTCGGCATTCCGCTGACGACGGTCAGCCGCAAGGTTTCGGACCTGGAAAGGCACCTGAAGACACGGCTGTTCAACCGCTCGGCGCGGCAGCTGTCGCTGACCGATGCCGGCCACGCCTATCTCGCCGCCTGTCGTCGCATTCTCGACGAGGTCGGCGAGGCCGGGCGAATAGCCGCCGGCGAGTACAGCGCCCCGACCGGCGAACTGATCGTCACCGCGCCGATCGTCTTCGGCCGCCTGCATGTGCTGCCGGTCGTCACCGCCTTTCTCGCCGCCTACCCCGACGTGAGTGTGCGGCTGACACTCGCCGACCGGATAACCCAGTTGGTCGAAGAGCACATCGATCTCGCCATCCGCATCGGCGCCCTTGCCGATTCGAGCCTGGTCGCCGTCCGCCTGGGTTCGATCCGCCGCGTCGTTTGCGCGAGCCCGGCCTATCTCGCCGAGCACGGCACGCCGAAAACGCCGCAAGAGCTTGCAGCACACAGTGCGATCACCTTCGAAGGGCTCAACGCCTCCGCCTGGAGTTTCGCCACCGGCAAGGCCGAATTCACCGTACCGGTCCGCTCCAGGTTACGGGTCAACACCGCTGAGGCGGCAATCGATGCGGCGATTGCTGGCGTCGGCGTGACGAGGCTGCTTTCCTACCAGATCGCCGCCGCGGTTCGGTCGGGTACGCTGCGCCCCGTGCTGCAGGAGTTCGAGCCCGAGCCATGGCCGGTGAGCCTCGTCCACGCCGGCCAAGGGCTGCTGCCGGTGAAGCTGCGCGCGTTCCTCGACTTCGCCGCCCCACGCCTGAAGCAGCGCCTGCTGCAGGCGGCGTGGCAGGCGTGACGAAGGACGGCCTACCGCAAAACCGGGCCGATCGCCCGCCTCGCACCGTTTCCTTTTTGCCGGCGCTTGGTGTAACCAACGCACACCTCCTCACCGGGCACTTGCTGTATGCTCTATTTCCGCTCGCTGGCGTTCAATCTCGCCTTTTACCTCAATCTGATCGTCCAGATGATCCTCTGGACCCCGTATTATTTCCTGTCGCCGCGCCACCGCGCCTGGTTCGTGCCGAAATTCTGGTCGCGCACCAGCATGTGGCTCTACGACAAGATCGCCGGCACCAGAAGCGAGATCACCGGCCAGGAGAACCTGCCTGAAGGCTCCTTCATCCTGGCGCCGAAGCACCAGTCCTTCTGGGACACGATCGCTTTCCTGCCGTTCCTCGACGATCCCGTTTACATATTGAAGCGGGAGCTGACCTGGATCCCGTTCTTCGGCTGGTACATCTTGAAGATGCGGATGATTCCGGTCGACCGCGGCAGCCGCTCGAAGGCATTGAAGATGGTGATCGCCGCGACCAAACAGGAATTGGCGCGCAATCCCCGCCAGCTCATCATCTATCCCGAGGGCACGCGCCGGGCGCCGGGCGACGAGCCGGTCTACAAATACGGCATCGTCGAACTCTACGCGCAACTTGGCATTCCGGTGGTGCCGGTCGCTCACGTCGCCGGCCTCTATTGGCCGCGCCGCAAATTCCTGCGCTATCCCGGCACGATCAAGGCGCGCTTCCTGTCGCCGATCCCGCCCGGCCTCGGCAAGGACGAATTCATGCAACGGCTGATCGGCGAGACGGAGGCCGCCTGCGACCAGCTCCTCGTCGAGGCGTCGCAAACGCCGAACCCGCCGCCGATGCCGCCGACTGCGGTGAAAAGGCTTGGTGAGCTGGACGCGAAACCTGAATTGAAAGGCTGAGGCAACGGCCTCAGATGCCACAAGGGCTCACGGCAGGGCAGCCAGGGCGGCTGTTGCAACCAGCGTCACGGCAAACACCAGATTGATGATCCGCGAAGCCAGCGGTTTGCGCAGCAAACGTGCAAAGGCTGCGCCGGCGAGAAGCCACAAGAGATGAATGGCAACGATCATCAAGGTGAGAACCCCCAGCTTGGCTGAAATACCGAGACCGCCGGCGCCGGAAGACGCGCCGGCGAACACGGCGGCAATCGCCACATAGGCTTTCGGGTTGGCAACAGCCAGAAGAAACCCGCCAAGGAAAGTGGGAAGCGCCGCTCCACGGACGCGTGCCGTCAGTGGCGGCGCCGTCGCTATCTTGAACGCCAGGTAAAGGATGTAGGCTGCCGAGGCGACCGCCAGCAGCGCCGCGAGCGTCGGCAACGCGGCGAGAACGGCCATGATGCCCGTCGCCACCACCACGAGCACGAGGATCGTGCCAACAACGATCCCCGAGGCATAGCGGAGCGAATCCCGCAGGCCGAACGCGGCGCCGACCGCGGTGACGCTTATCGTCGCCGGCCCCGGGCTGCCCATGACGATGGCCGATGCCAGCACAAGCGCCAGCAATTGCTGCCATAGCTGCTGATCGAGAAGAACCTGTCCGGCCATGCGGCGTCCCTGCATCCTGTGACGATGTAGGACGGTAGGCAAGGCAGCGGTGCGGGTCTTGAACGATCGTGCGCGGCTATGCGCTGGCCTTGTCGAGCTCGGCGATATCGTCCGGACTGAGCTGCAACGACGCCGCACGCACCAGGCTGTCGAGCTGGCCGAGCGTCGTCGCGCTGGCGATCGGAGCGGTGACGCCGGGGCGCGCCATGACCCAGGCCAGCGCCGCTTCCGCCGGCTTGGCCGAATGTCTGGCCGACACGGCGTCGAGCGCTGAGAGAATGCGCATGCCACGCGCGTTGAGATACCCTTTCACACCGCCGCCGCGCGGGCTTTTGCCGAGATCGGCTTCGCTGCGGTACTTGCCGCTCAAAAACCCTTTGGCGAGGCTGAAATAGGTGATGACGCCGATGTCCTCGGCCACGCACAGATCACGCAGCGGACCATCGAAGAACGAGCGGTCGTAGAGGTTGTATTCCGGCTGCAGCACCTCGTAGCGCGGCAGGCCGCGCAGGCTTGCTGCGTCGAATGCGGCGCGCAATTGGGCGGCGTCGAGGTTGGAAGCGCCGGCATAGCGGATTTTGCCCTTGTCGAGCAGTTTCTGGTAAGCACCGAGCGTTTCCTCATACGGGGTCGCAGGGTCGGGCCAGTGCGACAGATAGAGATCGACGGTATCGACCTGCAGCCGCTTCAGCGAGGCATCAATGGCCTTTTCGATATAGGCGGCGGACAGATCCCTTTTGCCCTGCCCCATGTCCGAACCGACCTTGGTGATGACGACAACCCTGTCGCGGTTGCCGCGGCTCTTCATCCATTTGCCGATGATGGTTTCGGATTCGCCGCCCTGGTGGCCGGCAATCCAGCGCGAATAGGAATCGGCCGTGTCGATGGCGTTGAGACCGGCGTCGACAAAGCGGTCGAGCAAGTCGAACGAGGTTTTCTCATCGGCGGTCCAGCCGAACACATTGCCGCCCAGAACCAATGGCGCGATGGATAGGTCGGTGCGACCGAGACGACGTTTCTGCAAGGCTGATCTCCATGGTGATTCATGCTGAGGCGGGTGGGAGCCGCCGACCGGGCTAACCTATGTCGCGCCATGGCAACGTCAAACGCATAGCCTCTTTTCCAACCCGCTGGCGCTTCACAAAACCGCGACCCGCCGCGCCGTGTCCGGCTTCCAAACCAGCCCCTCTGAGGAAATTGGCAAGTTTAGCACATAGATTGTCAAATCTGCCAATTCTGGCCTTTGCCGGCCGGCCATAAGTTCCGCGGCGCCGACGCAAATTTCGGCACGGTCTGGCCAAGCCCAGACTGTTTGCCCCGGATCGTTTGTTATGGAGACCGGCATGAAAGCAATTGTATTTGACGCCATCGGCTCGCCGCGCGACGTGCTCTACGTTGACGACCTGCCGATGCCGCGGATCGGCGATGGCGAGGTGCTGGTCAGGATGGTCTCGGCCTCGATCAATCCGGGCGACTTCCTGTTTATCCAGAACCTCTATCCCGAACCGAAGAAGCCGCATTTTCCCCAGCAGATCGCGGGAAACCATGGCGCCGGCATCGTCGAAGCCGTTGGCGCGAACGTTTTGCTGGAACCGGGCACGCTCGTCGCGTTCAGCTATTATGGCAGTTGGGCCGAGTACGCGGCCATTCCCGCCGAATGGCTGATCCCGTTGCCTGCCGGCTATCCGGTCGAACGCGCCGGGCAGATGGTGAACCCCATTACCGCGTGGGATCTGATGGTGGATTCCCGTGTGCGGCCTGGCCAGTGGCTGGCTGTCACGGCCGGCTATTCGTCGATTTCGACAATGGTGATGCAGTTCGCCCAACGACGCGGCATCAACGTCATCGCTCTGGTGCGGCGCTCGCACCAAAGCTTCGATCTGAAGACGCTTGGCGTCGCCGCCATTCTTGACCTTTCGGACTTGAAGGCAGGTATCCGGGAAGCTGTGATGGATATCACCGGTGGCGCCGGATTGAACGGGATTATCGACAATGTCGGCGGACCTGTCAGCGGCGAATTGATCCGCACCCTGGCGCTCGGCGGGCAGATGGTGATCAATGGCGGCATGAGTGCCGAGCGCTTCGAACTTCACAATTTCGATGTGTTGCTGAGCGGCGTCGAGATCAGGGCGAATATCTATCGCTACTTCTTTTCGCCGCCGGTCGAAGCCGAACGACCTGTGCTACGCGAGATCATCGACATCTTCGGCCAGCCCGGCTTCCACGTTCCTGTCGGCGGTCTCCGCCCGTTGACCGAGTTCAAGCTCGCCGTGGCAAACAGCCTGGATCGCGCCGATCTTGGCAAACAGATTTTCAGGATGTAGCCCGGACCACGACGCCGCAAGCATCATGGTCAACGACCAAAGAAGCTACGTCGCGACCCGTCTTGTCACCTCTTCCAGCCAGCGATCGCTTATACCCAGTGCTTCGAGGTGCTCCAGCGTGCTGAGCACGTAATCCTCATTCCTCCCCGACTGGCCGACGGCGCCGCGAACGACGGCTGCTGCCTCGGCGGCGTCGAGCGCACCGGCATATTGCTCATGGCTGCGGTCCACGACATAGGCGATGGCTTCGACCGTCTCGCCCCCATCCGTTTCACGCTTGTCGAGGCGAACGCTGAGCACACGCTCGAGATAGACGTTGGTGACCAGCTCGCGTTCGCGCAGATAGGTGATGACCTCGTTGCGCAGCTCGCCTGGAACCCGGAACGCCAGCCCGATGCAGGAGCCGCCGCGGTCGAGGCCGAGCACCAGGCCCGGCCGTTCGCGCGAGCCGCGATGCACGAAAGAATAGACGCAGAGCGAACGGCGATAGCCATGCAGGCGGGCACGCCGCGTCTCGACATGTGCGAATCCCGGCCGCCAGATCAGTGAGCCGTAGCCAAAAACCCAAAAATCGCCCATATCGCCAAGCCTGATTGTGACGAACCACCCCACCGGTGGTGTTTCAGTCCGTCTACCTGTTGTTGCCGAAAGCGACAGCCCGCCCGTGTCACCCGCGTTAACGAAAGCCGCAGCATGACGTCAAGTGACGAGCGCCCGCCGCCCAGCCAACGTCGCCGCCTGTTGTGGCTTGCCGCTTTCATCCTCGTGCTGTTCGGCATCTACAGCGCCGGCTGGTTCTACCTGGCGGATCTGGTCGAGAGCGCAACCGAAAAGGCGGTCGCCGATCTCGACGACAACGGCATCAAGGCCGACTGCGCCAATCTTGCGGTCAGCGGCTATCCCTTCACCTTCACCCTTTCCTGCGACAGTCTGGCTTACGAGGACGACAGCCGCAACGTCGCTGCATCGACAGGCAAAATCAACGCCGCCACGCAGATCACGCGGCTTCTGTCGCCTGCCGCCGAGTTCAGGGGGCCGCTCAGGACCTCTGTTCCCGGCATGACGCCGCTGTGGATCGACTGGGATGATCTGCGGGCCGACATGAAGCTGTCCTGGCCGCTGCCGGGGCGCCTCTCGCTGCAGGCAGAAGGCCTGTCCGGCCAGACCGATCCGGCGGACGACACCGATCCTGTCTCGCTGTTCAGCGCCGGAACCGCCACCGGACAATTGCGCCCAAACGGCCAGGACATCGACTATGCCGGCAATTTCACCGATCTCGAAATCGACGCAGAGGCCATCGGCGGGCGCGTCTTGCCGCCACTCGACGGCAGCGGCGACGTGACATTGAAGAACGGTGTGACGCTGATCAAGGCAAATCCGAAGAGCCTGCGCGGCCAGGCGGTCGAAATCCGCGAGCTCGATCTGTCGTCCGGAACTGCGCGCATCACCGTTTCCGGACCGCTGTCGGTCGACAATGATGGTCTCATAAATGCCGACCTGATGATCAAGCTCAATGATCCGAAGGCCGTGGCGGCAATCCTCGCCACCGCCATCCCCGAGCAGAAGAAAGAAATCCAGACCGGCTTCGCCGGACTGGCGCTGCTCGGCAACGCACCGTCGATGCCGCTGAAGATCGTCAAGGGCAAGGCCTCGCTCGGCTTCATCCCGCTCGGCAAGATCAAGCCGCTCGACTAGAGCAATTCCAGGAAATTGTGAACGGTTTTCCGTCCGGATTGCGTCAAACAAAAAGATAGACCGGTTCGGCGTTTCCGTGAAACGATGAACCGTTCTGGGGCGGTACGGCCTGCGATCGGCTTGCCGCGGCTTATCCCTTCGGCGGGTGTTCGACTGCCTGGCGGCCGAAATCCGGTACGTCGATGTCCTGGCCGGCCTCGATAATCGAGCGGCGGACAGCGCGGGTGCGGGTGAACAGGTCGAACAGCTTTTCGCCGTCGCCCCAGCGGATCGCCCGCTGCAGCGAGGATAGATCTTCCGAGAACCGCGCCAGCATTTCGAGGATGGCGTCCTTGTTGTGCAGGCAGACGTCGCGCCACATGGTCGGGTCGGACGCCGCGAGACGGGTGAAGTCGCGAAAGCCGGAAGCCGAGTATTTGATGACCTCGGACTTGGTCACCGACTCCAAATCGTCGGCGGTACCGACGATGTTATAGGCGATGATGTGCGGCAGGTGCGAAACGATGGCCAGCGTCATGTCGTGATGCTGCGGGTCCATCGTGTCGATGTTGGAGCCGCAGCGGCGCCAGAATTCCGAGAGCTTTTCCAGCGCCACGGGATCGGTGCCGGCCAGCGGCGTGAAAATGCACCAGCGGTTCTCGAACAGTTCGGCAAAACCGGCATCCGGTCCCGATTTTTCGGTGCCGGCCAAAGGATGGCCGGGGATGAAGTGCACGCCATCAGGCACATGCGGCTGCATCTGCGCGATCACCGATGCCTTGGTCGAGCCGACATCGGTGAGGATGGCGCCCTTCTTCAGCGCCGGTGCGATCTCCTGGGCGACCGTGCCTGAAGAGCCGACCGGCACCGAAACGATGACCAGATCGGCATCGCGAACCGCTTCTTTCGCATCTGTCGTGTAGGTGTCGCCAAGGCCGAGTTGGCTCGCCCGCTCCAGCGTCGCTTCGCTGCGCGTCGAAATGGCGACTTGGCCGGCAAGTCCCTCGCGGCGGATGACGCGGGCCAGCGACGAACCGATCAGGCCGATGCCGACCAGCGCGATCTTTTCGAACATCGGTGAGGTCATGGTGCCCTAGCTTTTCAGGAATGTCGCGAGTGCTGCGACAACGCCGCGATTGGCCTCTTCGGTGCCGATGCTCATGCGCAGCGCGTTGGGAAAACCGTAGCCGGAAACGCGCCGCAATATGTAGCCGCGCGCACTGAGGTAGTCGTCGGCGGCCGCCGCCGAATGCTTTTTGTCTTCGGGAAAGTGGATCAGGATGAAATTGCCGACGCTCGGGGTCACCCGCAGCCCGAGCCCGGTCAATTGCTCGCTCAGCCAGGCCAGCCAGGTCTCGTTATGCGCGACGCTGCGCTCGATATGAGCGCGGTCGCGGATCGCCGCGATGCCGGCCTCGATCGCCGTCGCATTGACGTTGAAAGGCCCGCGCACGCGGTTGATCGCGTCGATGACGTGCATTGGCGCATAGATCCAGCCGATCCGCGCGCCACCGAGGCCCAATTTCGAGAAGGTGCGGGTCATGACCACGTTTTCCGCGCTGCCCACCAACTCGACGCCGGCTTCATAGTCGTTGCGCCGGACATATTCGGCGTAGGCGGCATCCAGCACCAGAAGCACGTTTCGCGGCAGGCCGGCATGCAGGCGGCGCACCTCCTGGAACGGCACGTAAGTGCCGGTCGGGTTGTTCGGATTGGCAAGGAAGATGATCCTGGTACGCGGCGTCACCGCGGCGAGGATCGCATCGATGTCGGCGCGTTCATCGGTCTCCTTGACCGTTACCGGGACGGCACCGGCCGACTGTATGTAGATCTTGTAGACCATGAAGCCGTGTTCGGTGATGATGGCTTCATCGCCGGGCGCGAGGTAGGTCTGCGCAAGCAGGCCCAGGATCTCGTCGGAACCGTTGGAGCAGACGATGTTCGCCGGATTGAGCCCATGCACCTCGGCGATCGCCTCCCGCAGGCGCCTGGCGCTGCCGTCGGGATAGACCGCGAGCTTGTCGGCGACCGCGCGCGCGGCCTCTATCGCCTTTGGCGAAGGACCGAGCGGGTTCTCGTTCGCCGACAGTTTGTAGACTTTGGCGACACCTTCCGGCGCCGCGCTCTTGCCGGGCACATAGGCTTCGATGTCCATGATGCCGGCGCGGGGCGTTGGACGTGTCTGATCCGGTGTCTGGCTCATTCCATGAAATCCGTCGAGGATGCCTCCATCCGGAGGCCGCAGCGGAAATACAAGCCGTGGCCAGGAATGTCGAGGGGCGGCAATTCGGGATCAAGAACTTGCCGTTGACGAAGCCATGCGTCAGTCCTAGAAGAGCATCGACAGTTCCGTGGTGATTTGGCCGGTCGGCTTGCAGCCACGTTAAACAACTTGCTAAAGGGCCGTTTGCATCTTGTAACCGGCTTTGCGAAGGCATGGCCGGTTTTTGTTGCCCAGACCGGTGGACAACTAAAGCCCGGGCAAGGAGATGTGATGGTCGCTTTGCGCGCTCGAAAAACCAACAACGAGGCCGACCAGCCGTCGAGCCCAGTGTTGCGTTTCGGCGCCGACAAGCCGCTCAAGCTCGACGCCGGCACGCTGCTGTCGCCGTTCCAGATCGCCTACCAAACCTATGGCACGCTCAACGACGCGCGCTCCAACGCCATCCTCGTCTGCCATGCGCTGACCGGCGACCAGCATGTCGCCAACACCAATCCGGTGACCGGCAAGCCGGGCTGGTGGGAAGTGCTGATCGGCCCCGGCAAGATCATCGATACCGACCGTTTCTTCGTCATCTCGTCCAACGTCATCGGCGGCTGCCTCGGTTCCACCGGCCCCGCCTCGACAAATCCCGCAACCGCCAAGCCTTACGGACTCGACCTGCCGATCATCACCATCCGCGACATGGTGCGGGCGCAGCTGATGCTGGTCGAGCATTTCGGCATCGAACAGCTGTTCAGCGTGCTGGGCGGCTCGATGGGCGGCATGCAGGTGCTGCAATGGGCCTCCAGCTATCCCGAGCGCGTCTTCTCGGCCCTGCCGATCGCCACCGGCGCCCGCCATTCCTCGCAGAACATCGCTTTCCACGAGGTCGGCAGGCAAGCGGTGATGGCCGACCCCGACTGGCATGGCGGCAAATATTTCGAGCACGGCAAGCGACCGGAAAAGGGGCTGGCGGTGGCGCGCATGGCCGCCCACATCACTTATCTGTCGGAAGCAGCGCTGCACCGCAAGTTCGGCCGCAACCTGCAGGACCGCGAAGCGTTGACCTTCGGCTTCGATGCCGACTTCCAGATCGAGAGCTATCTGCGCCATCAGGGCATGACCTTCGTCGATCGCTTCGATGCCAACTCCTATCTCTACATGACCCGGGCGATGGACTATTTCGATCTCGCCGCCGACCATGGCGGCCGGCTGGCCGATGCCTTCGCCGGCACCAAGACCCGTTTTTGCCTGGTCTCCTTCACCAGCGACTGGCTGTTCCCGACCGAGGAGAGCCGCTCGGTCGTTCACGCGCTGAACGCGGCCGGCGCCTCGGTATCGTTCGTCGAAATCGAGACCGACCGCGGCCACGACGCCTTCCTGCTCGACGAGCCGGAACTGTTCGCCGCCATCAAAGGCTTCATCGCCTCGGCGGCCCGGGCTAGAGGGCTCGGCGCATGACCTCGAAAAGTTGCACGCTTTTCGGATCAGGACCATGTGCCAGGCATCAGCGCATGACCCTGAAAAGTTGCAGACTTTTCGGATCAGGATCATGCGCCAGGCATCAGCGCATGGCCCCGAAAAGTTGCAGACTTTTCGGGTCAGGACCATGCGCCAGGCAGGAGCCGAGCCAATGAGCGTCAACCGCGCCCAGCGCGTCGACCTCGAAGTCGTCGCCGATCTCATCCCGCCGCAGTCGCGGGTGCTGGACGTCGGTTCCGGCGACGGCCTGCTGCTCGAATTGCTGCAGGCGACCAAGAAGGTCGACGGCCGCGGGCTGGAACTGTCGCAGCGCGGCGTCAACGAATGCGTGGCGCGCGGCCTGTCGGTCATTCAAGGCGATGCCGACAAGGACCTCCAATTCTATCCCGACAAGGGCTTCGACTTTGTCGTCTTGTCGCAGACCTTGCAGGCGACCCGCAATCCGAAGCTGGTGCTCGACGAACTGCTCCGGATCGGCAACCGCGCCATCGTCTCATTCCCCAATTTCGGCCACTGGCGGGTACGCTTTTCGCTGCTCTTCAACGGCCGCATGCCGGTGACCAAGGACCTGCCCTATTACTGGTACGACACCCCCAACATCCATTTCTGCACCATTCGCGATTTCGTCAATCTATGCGACGAACTGGGCGCGACGGTGGAAAAGGCAACCGCGCTCGACGCCAACGGCCAGCGGATCGGCTTCTCGATGCCGTGGTGGTTCTGGAACTTTTTCGGCCAGCAGGCGGTATTTCTGCTGAAACGATAGGTTAACAGGCAGAAGCAACGAACCTCCGACCTCCGCAAAAAACCATATTTTCAGTTTTCCATTCAATGAAATTGCCCAGCATTCTTTGTTGCTTTAACAGGTCTCAAATGGGTTGGTTTGGGGGAAGCAATGAAGACGCTAGTATTAGCAACAGCTTTGATATCGGCCACTTTGATTTCTGGGTGTACGACATCGAAGACCGATTTCCAGAATGGACAAGTCGCGTTGAGCGGCAGCCCGGCGCTGAAGCGGCAGGCGATCCAGCGGTGCATGACCAAGTTCAAGATGCGGTTCGGCAAGGTTGAAAGGGCAAACCTCGCCGCGCTCATGAACGTCCCGGACGCCGGATTGGAACACACGTTCTGCACGCGATTGATGAACGGCTTCGCGAACGGGAGGATCAACTACTCGGATTATCTGGCTGCATTGTCGCACGGCGACATGTCCAACGCGATCAAGGTGCTGCAGGGGCGGTGAAGCTGCCGATGCAGACGCGATCCAAATTCAGTGTCGCCGGACAGATGGCGGCGCCATAGAAGCCGATCGTAGCCGATCATTGCCCTATTCAAGTACGTCGGTGGCCTTGTGCGGATGCGCAACGCCGTCGACAAGGACCACATCGGACTGAGAATTCTCGGTGCGCAGCGGCAAGATCTCCTGATAGGCGGCCGAGCGGTACCATCCGCGCGCCTGCTGCATGTCTGGAAATTCGATCATGACGAGGTGCCCCGGCCAGGTGTTTTCAACCACGTCCACCTCGCTGCCATGCACAATGAAGCGCCCGCCGAACGGCTCAAGCGTGGCATCGATCTTCTGCAGGTACTCGACGATCGGCGGCCCCGGCGTGACCTGGCGCATATGGGCGACGGCGTAGGCGGTCATGGTGTAACTCCTTGTGGTCGAAAGCCGGACAACCGGCTTGATGGGAGCAGTTTGCCGGGACGTTGCGCGCTGGTCGATTACCCCCGAGGTAATGACACCGAATACAAAACTGGCGCGCCGCTGCCGTCACCTGAAAGATATTTCTGCCTGGCACCGATGATTTCCGCCCACCTGCGCTGTCCTTATCGATGAGCGCGCCTGGATGGTCCGGCGGCCGGGAACAGAGAGGTGATCCATGGGATCGTTGCAAAATCAGAATGTCGTCGTCGTCGGAGGCAGCCGGGGTGTCGGCCGCTCCATTGCGGAGGTCGCCCTCAAGGAGAAAGCGACGGTGCTGGCGGTCGCCCGCGGAAAACAGGCCCTGGCGCAATTTGCCTGGGAGGTCTCCGGCGTGAAGACGCTCGCGATCGATGCGACGGTGGACTCCGCCCCCGATAAGGTCTTCGCCGCGCTTGAGCCGGACGTGCTGGTGATCTGCGCAGGTGCGCTGGCCCCTTCCGCGCCGGTGCATGAACAGAACTGGAAGGCCTTCTCGGCAAATTGGGACACCGACGTCAAGGCGTCGTTCCTGTTTTGCCGGGCTGCTCTGCGCCGTCCGCTCAAGCCGGGAACCCGGATCGTTCTGATCTCCAGCGGCGCGGCCTTGAGCGGTGGGCCACCCAATGCCGGCGGCTATGCCGGCGCAAAACGCATGCAGATGTTCCTGGCCGGTCATAGCCAGAAGGAGTCGGACCGGCTTGGCCTCGGCCTGCGCTTCATGGCGCTCGCGCCGATGCGGATCATGCCGGAGACCGGCGTGGGCAAGGCCGGCGTCGACAGCATCGCGGCCTATATGGGCATCCAGCCGGCGGACTTCATCGCCGCCATGACCGACATGCAGACGCCGGCCGATGTCGGACGGGCGGTGGTCGCACTCGCCACCGGCCAGCCGCAAGGCAGTTCCTTCATGGTGAGCGGGAGCGGGCTTGCCCCGGCCGCCTGAGGCGCGCGTAATGCAAACCTGACCCGGAACCCGAAAGTAGCATGACAGACGCTCAACCACCTCTGGAACCGGCACGCCAGCCGATCCTCGATCGGCTGGCCTTCGAGAAGGTCACGGCCGCGCATCGCCGCGAGCTCAAGCTGCATTGCTATCGCATGATGGGTTCGCTGCACGAGGCCGACGACCTCGTCCAGGACACGTTGCTTCGCGCCTGGCGCGCAAGGTCGGAGTTCGACGGGCGGGGTTCGGTTCGCGGTTGGCTCTATATGATCGCGACCAATGCTTGCCTTAACGCCATCAAGGCGACGTCGAGGGCGCGTCGCATTCTCCGGGAACCCGGACGGCCGCCGTCGCACGGGGCGGCCATAGGCGGGCCCGTAGCTGACGTCGCGTGGCTGGAGCCCTACCCCGACGCCGAGCTTCCAGACATTGCCGGCAGCGAGCCAGGTCCGGAAGCCCGTTACGAGAGCCGCGAGGCCGTCCAGCTCGCCTTCGTCGCCGCTATCCAGGATCTGCCGCCCAGGCAGCGCGCCGCGCTGCTGCTTGCCGACGTCCTGGGATGGTCGGCCGTCGAGACGGCGCGTTTGCTGGGCGGATCGACGGCTTCGATCAACAGCGCGTTGCAGCGCGCCCGCGCAACGCTGGCGGCGCGCTATCCTGGCGGACGGCCGGCCAGCCGATCACGGCCCAACGCCGAAGAAGGCCTGCTGCTCGAACGTTACATGCAGGCCTGGCAGGCCGCCAATCTCGAAGGTTTGATCGAGCTCCTGCGTGAGGACGCCATCTATACCATGCCGCCTTGGCGCGAATGGTATCAAGGCCGCGAAGCGATCCGCGGTTTCTTCGAGACCGTCTGGCCGAGGTTCGGCGGCTTCCGCACGCTGGCCACCGCGGCCAATGGCCAACCGGCGGTCGGGGTCTATTCCCGCAGCCACGATGACCCGGCGTGGCGGGCCCATTCCCTGCATGTGTTCGAGCCAGCCGAGGGCGGGATCGCTTCCTTGACGATCTTCATAGGGCCGCTCGGCCCCAGCCTGTTCCCGGCCTTCGGCCTGCCACCGGCCTAGCTTACCCCCTAGCAAGCCTTACCGGTCGAGTTCCGGGAAATACGGGTCGGAGAAAAACCGCCGGTCGCGCTCGCCTTGCAGGCAGTCGATCGGTGCGTCGGTGCGGATCGTCCTCGGATCCTCCTTGGGATACTCGACGCCGCTGACCTCGAGGATCAGTTTGCGGCGAGTGGCGGTGGCGAATTCGGAAACCGCGTAGATCGGTAGCACGAACGAGCCCGGTCCGCCGGTGACGCATTCGGCATAATACCGGTCGAGATGGCTGAAGGTCGGTGACGGGCTGATCAGGATCGGCAACCCGTTGATGACGATGCCCTTCGCCAGCGCCGCATCGCGTGCCGTTGTGACCGGCAAGCCGGTGTTGTTTGGGCCATCGCCAGAGACGTCGATGACGCGGCGTTTGGCCACGAAGGCCGTGCCATCGAAAAGCTCGGCGCCGAAGGCCACGGCACCGGAAATAGAGGTGCCGCGAAAGCTCCTGAACGGGCGGGCCGCGATCTTGTCGGCGAAAGCGTTGGCGCTCTCCTTGCTGTCGATGACGTGCCAGGCAATGACCGCATCGTCGCGGATGGTGCCGGCCCATTCGAAATAGGCGATGGCGATGCGGCCGGAAGGGCCGGTACGCACGGCATTGATGAAGTCGGGATGTCGCAGCGCCGCGACATAGCCGGCGCGCTGCAGGGCAAACTCCCTTTCATCCATCGACTGCGAGATGTCGACGGCCAGCACCAGCTCGACGTCGACGGCAATGGCATTGGCGGGCGCGGCCACAGGTGCTGCCGGGGCACAGGCAAGGCAGGCGAGCAGGGCGAGAGCGTCAAGCATGGCCGATCGGAACGTTCCCATCTGAAACGATCGCGATAGTTTTTCGCCGCGATCGCGGCGAAATAAAGCTTGGCTTCTATTTCTTTCGGCGAGCCGAGGCGATAATCGGGGGCGGTTCGATGGCGCCTGCCCTGACACGGGCCGGCTTGAGGGGCGGTTGGCCGGCATCCTTGACGATGGTCAACGCTCGCGGGAAGAAGCGGGTATTGTGCTGGCCGCGGCCGATATTGAGGATCGCGGCGTCGGGAAGGCGCTTGTCCAGCATCGACAGCACTTGCCTCAGCGTCGCGCCGTCGAACGCGTCCAGCGCCTCGTCGATGATCACCCATTTCGGCCGTCGCAAGGCGAGCCTGGCAAAGGCCAGCAGACGCTGCTCGTCGTCGCTGAGCTCACGCTCCCAGCGCGCCGAGTGATCGAGCGAGGACGACAGGCGTTGCAGCCCGACATCGGCCAGCACCTCCGAAATCTCGGCATCGCTCGCCTCCGCCGCGCCGTCTGAATGGTTGAGCACCTCGCGCAGCCTGCCGAGCGGGAAATAGGGAGTACGCGGAACGAAGATCGGCGCTTCTCCGGCCGGCATGCCGATCCGGCCGCTGCCCCATGGCCACAGACCGGCAATGGCGCGGAAGAAAAGCGTCTTGCCGGCGCCCGGATCTCCGGTGATCATGACGCGGTCGCCGGCGCGGATTTCGACATGCGGCTCGGCAAGCTTGGTGCATCCGTCCGGCGAGGCAATCTCGAGCTTCTCGAATGTCAGGCTGCCGTCGGGATTTTCGCCGAACGAAATGCGCCTTTCCGTATCGTGCAGCGCGTCGGTGTCGCCGAGCGCGATGCGGAAGTCGGCGACCCGCATCAGCGTGGCGCGCCAATCGGCGATGCCGCCGATATTGTTGATGAACCAGCGCAGCGAGGAATGGACCTGGTTGAAGGCGCCGACCGCCATCATCAAGCCGCCAAAGCTGATATCGCCGGCAAAATAGACCGGGGAAGCGACGAGGATCGGCGCGACGACAGTGATCCAGCCATAGGTGTCGGTTACCCAGGAAAGATTGATCTGGGCGCTGTAGATGCGCCGCATGGCGCCCAGCACCATGCCAAGGTCGAATTCGAGCCGGCGCCTGGCATCGGCCTCGCCATGCGCAAGCGCGATGGCATCGACATTCTCGTTGACGCGAACCACCGAGGAGCGCAGTTCCGCCTCACGCGTATAGCGATCGTTGTTGAAGCGGATCAGCGGCCGCCCGACCAGCCAGCTCAACCACGAAGCTGTGCCCGCATAGAGGATCGCCGCCCAGACCATGTAACCGGGTATGGCCAGCGAATGGCCGCCTATGTGGAAGACGAAGCCGGAAGACAGCGACCACAAGACGCCAACGAACGAGGCAAGCAGGATGCAGGACTGCAGCAGGCCGATGCCGAGACCGGTCGAAAGGTCGGAGAGATGCCCGGCATCCTGCTGCAGGCGCTGGTCGGGATTGACGCCGATGGCGCCGGCATGGGTCAGCCGGAAGGCACGCGCCGGCCGCATCCATTCGCCGATCAGGTCGAGCGTCAGCGCCTCGCGCAGCTTCAGGCGAAGCATCTGGTCGAGCCAGGTCTGGCTGACATTGAGCACCACAAGCCCGCCGGCGATGCCGGCGAAGACCAGAAGCTGATGCAGGAAAGCCGGCATGTCGCGCCGCGCCAGCGCGTCGTAGAAAGGCTGGTTCCAGCGATTGAGCAGAACCTGCCCGATCGAGCTCGCCACGATGACGGCGACGATGCCGATCGCTGCCCAAAGCAATTGTTTTCGCACTGGCGAGGTGGTCAGCGCCAATTTGATTGTTGCCAGCTGCTCACGCAGGCTGCTGGCTTCGATCGACGTGGCAAGCTTCTGGGCGCTGGGCTCGACATCCGGATGATCAGCCATGAGTGGATCCTTGCATTCGGAAGCGGTGCTAAACCCCGGTCATAGGATCGACCGCATATGCCTTCAATCGGGCAGCGAACCCGTCCGCGACAGATAGGTGAGAAAAAGCCTGCGTCGGATCACGAACGCGTCATCCTGGCGACGCCGGACGTTCGGCCCCCGACAGCCGGCCAAGCGTCGGCGCGCCATGCGGCGAGAGAACCGGCACGAAGACGCGGCGGGAGGCGCGCTGCGCCACCGGGACGCCCTGATAGAGCCGCTTCTGCGCCTCGACAACGATGACGCCCGAAAAGATCGGCCAGAAGCGCCGGCCGGCACGCTCCAGCACATTGTGGAACTGCATCATGAAACGTCGCGGCGACGGCGGAAAGAACAGCGCATCGGACCACGCCGCCGGCGTGAAATTCGCTTCGCGCAGCAATTCGGTCAGCTGGCCGCGCGAGAACGGCCGGCCATTGCCGAAAGGCGTATGCTCGAAGCGCGCCCAGACGCCGCGCCGGTTGGGCACGACGATGACGACACGGCCGGCCGGCGACAGCACCCGCCAGATCTCGTTCAGCGTCTCGCGCGGGTTCTCGACATGTTCGAGCGAATGGACGAGCAGCATGCGGTCGATACAGGAATCGACCAGCGGCAGCTCCTCGTCGAAGACCAGGGCGGTCGCCGTCGGCCCCGTCGCCGGCCAGACCACCGCGCCCTGCGTCGCCGGCATGAAGGCAAAGACGCGCTCGGCATCGCTGCCGAAGCGCTCCAGCCATGGCAAGGTGTAGCCGAGGCCGACCAGCCGCTCGTTGGGCACAACAGCCCATAGCGAGGACAGCGCCATGGTGATCGAGCGTTCGGCCAGGCGCCCGAGCGTGGTCGAATAGAAGGAACGGAGGTCGACAATATCTGAATGCATGGGCGGAACGGTAGCTTCGAAGCAGTCCAAGTTCAACAAAGGCAGATGACATCGGCTGGCAGGCGCCCTATGTCTGCGCCTGTAAACGGAGAGATATGATGCCGGTCGAGATCGAACAATTCATGTGCCGCAGCGACAATTTCGGCGTGCTGGTGCATGACCCCAAAAGCGGCCAGACGGCGCTCATCGACGCACCAGAAGAGGCGCCGATCCTGGCCGCCATCAAGCGCACCGGCTGGACACCGACGATGATCCTGACCACCCACCACCATCTCGACCACGTCGAGGCCAATCTGGCGCTGAAGGAGCGTTTCAAGCTGCGCATCGTCGGGCCGGAAGCCGAAAAGGCAAAGATTCCCGGCATCGACGAAACCGTCGAGCAAGGCTCGGTCGTCCACCTCGGCGATGAGCGGATCGAGGTCATCGCCACACCCGGCCACACCGCAGGCCATGTCACCTATCACCTGCCGGCGTCAAAAGTGGCATTCGCCGCGGATACGCTGTTTGCGCTCGGCTGTGGGCGGCTGCTCGAATGCAAGCCGCCGGTGATGTACGAATCCCTGAAAAAGCTCGCAGCGCTGCCGGCCGAGACGGTCGTCTATTGCGGACATGAGTATACGCTGGCCAACGCCCGTTTCGCGCTGACCGTCGACCCGACCAATTCGGCGCTGAAAGAGCGTGCCGCCAAGATCGAGGCGCTGCGCGCCGACGGCAAGCCGACGCTGCCGACGACGATCGGCGAGGAACTGTCGACCAATCCGTTCCTGCGCTGGCACGATCCGGCGATCCGCAGGCATCTCGGCCTGGAAAAGGCCTCCGACGCCGAAGTGTTCGCCGAGATCCGCAAGCGCAAGGACAATTTCTGAGCGGCACCAGGAGCTAGGGCATGACCAGTTCCGCCGAAATCATCGCCCTGCTCGGCCTGAAGCCGCATCCGGAAGGCGGCTGGTATGCCGAAACCTTTCGCGACGGCGCGGCAGGCACGCGCGGCCATTCGACGGCGATCTATTTCCTTCTGGAGAAGGACCAATTGTCGGCCTGGCACCGGGTCAAGGACGCGGCCGAGGTTTGGCACTTCTATGACGGTGCGCCGCTGGCGCTGTCGATACATCGAGAAGGCGGTCCCGTCATCGAGGAGATCCTTGGCACGGCGCTTGCCGCAGGCGAGCGGCCGCAGATCGTCGTGCCGGCAGGCTGGTGGCAGTCGGCACGCAGCCTCGGCGAATGGACGCTGGTCGGCTGCACCGTGGCGCCGGGCTTCGATTTCGCCGCCTTCGAATTGGCCGAACCAGGCTGGCTGCCGGGCACGCCGTAGTGGTGAAGACCTGACGCTTGGTACCCAACGACAACAGCCGCTCAGGATGGAAAGCCGTCGTTCAGGTTGTCGCAAGAGTCACTCTCGAACCTCCGAAATTTTGCAACGGAAACTACCCTTGATATTCAGGGGGCGACCAATATGTCCCAACACTTAGGATTTCTGCGAAACTACCCGACGATGATCACTTGGCCGGTGATGGCCCCTTCCACGCTCTTCGCATAGGCGAGCCCCACCCGTTTCGACGAAACGGGCTCGTGACCGGGGAACCACTCGCCATATCTCGGCACGGACACGTCCAGAAGTCCGGGACTCACAACATTGATGCGAAGACCGCGCGGCATCTCGATCGCCGCACCAAGGACAAAACCGCCGAGCGCGCCGTTCGCTGTTGCCGCCCCTGTTCCCATCCGAATGGGATCGCGGTCGAGCACTCCGCTAGTCAGTGTGAACGAGCCGCCATCGCTGACAGTGGCCAACCCTGCCAACACCAGATTGACCTGGCCCATGACCTTATGGCGCAGGCCAAGCATAAACGTCTCTTCGGTGTACTTGCCAAGCGGCCCGAAATGGACATTGCCTGCGGTAGAGATGACGGCATCCACTTTGCCACATTTGGCGTACATGGCATCGAGCGATGCGCGGTCAGCCATATCAACCTGAAAGTCGCCACTAGAGCGGCTGGCCTTGATGATCGCGTGGCGGGAACCCAACTCGTCGCAAACCGCTTTGCCGATGTCACCTTCCGCGCCGACGACAATAATTCTCATGATATTTCTTCTGCCATCTCGTCATATCGTTTGAGCTTGTAGGCAAGGAGTTCGGCGCAGCCATCCAACGCAGCTCGCCGCTTGTCCAGATGCGCTGCGTGATCAAGAAGAACCGCTTTCCGTTCGGGCAGAGTCTCGCTGCCCCGCTGATAAAGCCGCGCAAAGTATCGCATCTGCTCCATGGGCATACCTGTCTCGCGCAGCGAGGACAGGAGTATTAGCCATTCGACATTCTCTGCCGAGAAGTCCCGCCTCCCGTCACGTCCTCGCCTGACCTTCGGAAGCAAACCCAATTTTTCATAATAGCGGATAGTGTCGATACCCAGTCCGCTTGTAGCTGCCGCCTCCGAAATGCGCATGTGTCGCCTACCCTGCCGATTGTGCGCTAGGCTACCAAGCTGGAGCAGCTCTAGGTCAAGCGAGAATTTTTACCCTCTGATCTGACGACCTCGAGGATTGCGTCACAAAGGCTTGCCCATGGGCACCAAGCGTCGGATCTTTCGCCGTTTGCAGGCCGGCATCATCTGAATATCGACATGCCTAGCCTAAAACGAAACCCAGGGTGATCGCCAGCTGACCGGCGTAATACAGCGCCCAGACCGCATGGCGCATCCAGGCACGGTGCGGCGAGATGGCGGGCAGCAGGAACTTTTCCGCGGCAAGCAGCCCGTCGGACAATATGAGCAGGGCGACGCCACCGATGACCCAGGCACTACTCAGGGTAAGCGCGCCAATGCCCATGGCGAGGATTGCCGCCACACGAAGGCCTATCGGCAGGCGCAGTGCCGGGCCGACGCGGCGCCGGAGCGCGAAAACCATCGCCAGCGCCAACACGACCATCGCCAGCACGATCGCTGCCCGCCACGGCTCGGCCAAAAGCAGCCCGAGGCCGCCGCCGGCACGCAGGAACAGCACGACGTAAAGCACATGCGCGGCAAGAAAACTGGCCGCGCCGCCAAGAAATGCCTTCTCGCCGTCGCGCGACAGGAAGGCGTCGCCGACGGCGCTGACGCCCAGTGCGGCGACGAGCAGCCATGGGCCGCTCTGCTGCACGACCAGCACCGCCAGCATCGCCACCGCCAATGTCCTTGCCGCCGACCGCGAAAGACGCGGCGGCATGCCGAGGCTGAACGCATAGATCACCGCCGCCGCCAATGAAAACAGCAGCGTCGCATTGGCATTGGCATCGATGCCGCCGGGAAACGGCATCAAGCGTTTGCCTCGCTCGTGGCCCTCTTGCGCAGCAACAGCGATTTCGCCGCCAGTGCCGCGCCGCCGGTGATCAGCACGCAGGCGGCGAGGATGCGCCATGACGGCTCGGCGAAGCCGGCGGCGATCAGCACCAGTGTCGACAGCAGCGGCGCGGCGTAGCTTGCCGCCCCCAGCACCTGGATGTTGCCGCGCTTGACACCGATGTCCCAGGCATAGAACGCCGCCCCTACCGGCATCAGACCGAGGCCGAGCACGGCCAGCCACTGGCCGGCGCCGTTGGGCAGCACCGTTTCTTCCAGCAACAGATGGCAGACGAGCGAAAGTGCCGCCGTGGCGGCGCAGAACCAGGTGACGATGCTGGTCGGCACCGACGGGAAGCGCCGCGATAACAGCGAATAGGACGACCACAACACGGCACAGACGGCGGCCATCGCATAGCCGAAGGCATAACGTGCATCGAAGGCAAGTCCGCCGCCCTTGGTGACGATCAGGACCGTGCCGGCAAGGCCGAGCAGCGCGCCGACGATATGGTTCCAGGCCAGCCGCTCGCCAGGCATCAGCGCCGATCCCAGCACGATCAGCAGCGGCCACAGATAGGCGATAAGGCTGGCCTCGACGGCCGGCGCATTCCGCAGCGCGGTGAAGTAGAAGAAGTGGTAGCCGAACAGGCCGGCAATGCCGATCACCCAGACTTTGCGTGGTATTTTGACTTGGCGCGGTATCTTCGCGGCGCCATCGGCTGCCGGCATGAACAGCCGGGCAACCAGGCCGACGCAGGTGCCGATCGTAAAGGTGATTGCCGAAAGCAGGAACGGCGGCACCGAACCCGAAGCATCCGTAAACAGCGCCAGCAGCGCCCACATGGCGACCGCGGAGAAGCCGATCAGTGTTGCGCGCGCCATACCCGTCGCCCCGTGGCCCATTGGCGGCGCACCATCACGCCTATTCGTCTGCTTCGAACCGCTCCGCGCTGACCGTCAACGGGCCGATTTGCGTGCTGACCGTGGCGCGGATCGGCGCATATACGCCGCTTTGGCCGACCGGTGCAAACGTCACCATGATGCGGCTGCGTTTCTTCAGGTAGTTCAGCGCCTTGCGGTTCTTGCGGTAGCCGGCCACCGGCTCGAAACCCAGCCTGCAGGTGACCGTATCGCCCTCGTAGCCGGCCACCGAGATCGACCCTTTCGACTCGTAGGTCAGTTTCAGATCGGCACGCATTTCGCCGTCATAGAGCTTCACCGTGCGCCCGCAGACCTGGTCGAGGCTGTCGGCATGGATGACGGTCGCGGCCATCGGATCGAGAACGGATACGAGATCGCTGCCGACCAGCGGTATCCAATTCTCGGGATTGCGCTTCTTTGGCTCAGGCACGACCTTGGTCGAGGTGACCACGCCGTTGGCAAACTGGATGTCGATCATCGACGCCTTCTTGCCGGACGTGTAGTCGGCGCGAAACGCCTGCGGCTGCAACTGCTTGCCCGAAATCTTGCCCTTCGATGAGATCGTGCCTCGCGTATCGTCGAACAATGTGGCGAGCCCGGCGCTGGAGACGCTGCCCTCGATCGAATAGGTGTCGCCCTCGTAATGGCTGGAGAATTTCGCCTTGGCCACGGAAAGGCCGAGGAACGACACCGAATACTCGCCCGTGAAGGATTGCGGCTCGGCGGCCGAAACCGTCGTCGACAGCGCGACGGCGAACAGCACGACCAGGGCATGGAGGAAAGAACGAGGCATGGCGGGTCCTTGATTGTCGACCGGAGACGGGCGATCTGGCATGTCCCTGTGTGACCGCTTATAGGCTGAATTCCGGCCTTAATGTGAAGGCGGCGTCGGCAGGGAACGCTGGGGCTGGTCGGTGGGAGGTGACGGAAGCCAGAAATGAAAAACCCGCCTCGGCGGGCGGGTCGTCGGCGCGAATCAGCACCATACCCAAATTAGTAGCATAGCTGCCGGCACAAAGCAAGAACAAAATGTGGCGCTCGATGAATTTGTCGATCTCCCCCTTGCGGAGGAGATGCCCGGCAGGGCAGAGGGGGTGGGAAGGATCGCCAAGATCCAGCTTATCCTCCCAGTGCCGAGAGTTTTGGCTGCAACGGAGCTAAGTCGGAGGGACAGCACCCCCTCTGGCCTGCCGGCCATCTCCCCCGCAAGCGGGGAGATCGGCAGCTTCGCCACTGGTGCTCATCTCTTGAAGGTGCAATTCCCTCTCCCGAACCAACCCCAAGCTTGACGCATCGGCGAAATGCAACTATGGAACGCCAACTTTTTCCATAAGGCCGCCTGACCGAAACCGCGCGCCACCCGGCGCGGGTCGAATGTTTGGCCAGGACCGAGAACCGAAGGTTAGTATCATGTCCCGCACCTGCGAACTCACTGCCAAGGCAGTCATGTCCGGCAACAATGTGAGCCACGCCAACAACAAGACCAAGCGTCGCTTCCTGCCCAATCTCGTCAATGTGACGCTGATCTCTGAAGCGCTGAACCAGAATGTGCGCCTGCGCATTTCGGCCAACGCGCTGCGTTCGGTCGAGCATCGCGGCGGCCTCGATGCCTTCCTGGCCAAGGCCGATGCCAAGCAATTGTCGCAGCGCGCCCGCCTGTTGAAGAAGCAGATCGCCAAGAAGCTCGCCGAACAGCCGGCCGCCTGAATTTTTCGGCGGCAGCCGCCTTCCAGGGCGTGATCCGAACTCCGGATCGCGTTCCGCTGGTTCCATTACCCAGGATAAAAAAATGATTTTCCTCTCGCGATACCTGCCCTTCGTGGCCGCCATGGCGCTCGTCGTCGTGGCCGCGAACATCCTCGTGCAGTTTCCGATGCAGGGCGCAATCGGCGGGTTGTCGCTGGCCGACATCCTGACCTGGGGCGCCTTCACCTATCCGTTCTCCTTCCTGGTCACCGATCTCGCCAATCGCCGCTACGGCCCGGCGGTGGCGCGCAGGATCGTCTTTGTCGGGTTCATGACAGCGGTGGTCTGCTCGATCGTCATCCCGCCCTTGCTGTTTCGCCACGGCCTGATCGAATTCGAGACCGCCGCCGACCGGCTGGTGCGTATTGCCGCGGCGTCGGGTGCGGCCTTCCTCACCGCGCAATTGCTCGACGTCACCGTGTTCAACCGACTGCGCCGGCAGAGCTGGTGGCGCGCGCCGATCGTCGGCACGCTGGTCGGCTCCGTTTTCGATACGGTGGTGTTTTTCACCGTCGCCTTCGCGGCGGCTTTCGCCTTCGCCGGGCCGAACGATGGCTTTGCGCTGGAGACCGCACCGCTCATGGGCATGCTGCCAGTCGAGACGATGCGCTGGATATCCTGGGCGCTCGGCGATCTCAGCGTCAAGCTGATCATAGCGGTGGTAGCGCTGATCCCTTACCGGCTGCTTGCCGCCCGCTGGAGCCAGCCGGCACTGGCGGCATAGAGCATGATCCCGAACCGAAGGTCCGCGTTAGCGAAAAGTGGGAACCGGTTTTCGGACAAGATCATGCTCAAAGACTATCGAGCATGATCCCCTGGCTTCAGCTGGACTCGGCAAAAACGCCTGACGGCGGACAGGAGCTTCGCCTGAAACGGCGCGGCGGCGAATTCTCGATCATGCTTGGCGCCAACGAGCTGATGAACAGTCGGCTCAGCGGTTCCGAAGAGGCGCTGGCCAAACTGTCCCGTCAAAGGATTGCCGGCCGCCGGAACCCAAGCATCCTGATCGGCGGCCTGGGCATGGGCTTTACCTTGCGCGCGGCGCTGGCCGAGCTCGGCGACGATGCGCAGGTCACTGTTGCCGAACTGGTGCCGGCAGTCGTGACGTGGGCGCGCGGCCCGATGGCCGAGGTTTTCGACGGTTGCCTTGACGACCGGCGCGTCAGTGTTCACGAGACCGATGTCGGTCAGCTCATCCGTTCGCAAGCATCGGCCTGGGACGCGATCCTGCTCGACGTCGACAACGGTCCCGAGGGCATCGTCTACAAGGCCAACGATGCGCTCTACAGCGGCACCGGCCTCAACGCCGCACGCGCCGCGCTCAAGCCCGGCGGTGTGCTGGCGGTCTGGTCGCAGGGCCCTGACGCAGGTTTCACCCGAAGGCTCAAGCAGGCGGGCTTCACGGTCGACGAGGTTAAGGTGCGGGCTCACGGCAAGCGCGGCGCTCGTCACATCGTCTGGCTCGCGAGTAAAGCATAGCGGAAGCAATTCGGGCGGATTGCTGTTTGGGCTCCGCCCGGCATGCCGACACCTACTACTTCGCTTTCTGAAGCTCGGCCGCGAGCGCCTGCAGCAGCCCGCGCGTGCCCTCTTCGCGTCCTTGCGCTGAATCAATGCCATCGAAAAACGCACCCTGTTCGGTATAGGTCAGGCGAGTGCCGTCGCCGGAGGGTGCGAGCTCGACGGTGGTGAGCGACGCCGACAGCGGCTGCGGCCCGACCGCCATCCGGTAGGAAAATACGATGCGTCGGTCAGGGACGATGTCCTGGAACTGCGCATCGAGCCTGATTTCCGGGCCGCCCTGATAGCTGAACCGCGAAACCTCGCCGCCGCCGACATGGAAATCGAAGGTGAACTCGGCGATGGTGAAGCCGTCACCTTCGACGCGCCAGCGCCGCACTGTCGCCTTGTCGGAAAAGGCGAAGAAGACGCGCTCGGGCGATTGCGGATAGGTCCGCTCGATCGTGAAGGTCGAATGGATGACGGAGTGGTCGTTCACGGGCGCAATCTGGTTCATTTCTCTTCGTCCTTTTCCTGGTCGTGGAGTGTTGCGTTCGGTTGGTCAGTCTCCGCCAGAATCTGGCCGAGACGGTCGAGGTGGCGTTCGGCCGGCGTGCGGCGCGCGGCGATCCAGTCGGCGAGCGGGGCGAGCCCGCCGGGCTCGATCCGGCAGGTGCGCACGCGTCCGATTTTTTCGCTGCGGATCAGCCCGCACGCTTCCAGCGCCTGGAGATGCTGGAGCACCGCGGCGAAGGTCATGCCGAACGGCTCCGCCAACTGGCTGACGGTGGCCGGCCCGCGGCCCAGCCTTTCCAGGATTGCCCGCCGCGTCGGCTCGGCAAGAGCCCGCAGGATGCTGTCGATCTCGGAATAGTTAAGCATGGACTTGAGTATTTCGCCGATGACACAAATTGTCAAGCCACAACTAAAGTATTTTTGCAGATGGTGAGAGCCGGTTGGAAACGCGCGACGCGGGTCATTGCGAGGGGAAATCGCCATGGGAAATTGCATGCGCTGCGAAACGGCGCGGAAATGCCAGCATCGCCAACAGCCGATCAATGGCCGATCGCGCGTCAATCCTCGTGCAGGATGAATTCCAGATAGAGGTTGCGCTGCAGGATCGAGTGGTTGTCGTCGGACATCAGCGACACGATCAGCGCGCCGTCGTCGCGGGTCCAGACGTCGAGCGCTTCCATGTTGTCGATCTGGTAATCCATGTCCGCTTCAAGCAGCACCGGCCCGTCGGCGACGGCGCCCTTCTCGACGCTTTCGCCATAGATGCGCCGCAGCCGCATCTTGACGCCGCCGGCCATCGAAAAACTGCGCTCCAGAAGCAACAGGTCGCCATCCGGCAGGAAGGCGCCGTCGGTGATGTCGAAGTCGCCATTGCGCTTGACGGTGAAGACGCCCTTATGCGGCCCTTCGATGATCGCCGCGAAGATGTTACCGGCCTTGTCGAGGCTCTTTTCCGACACCACGACCAGCCCGCCCGCGTGCTGTCCGTAAGGATGGGCGCGGGCGACGGTCTCAAAGCCGCGATTGCGGCGAAGTTCCCAGGCCGGGATCAGGAAGTCCAATTGCTTGAACGGCGCCTTCATGTCGTCCGGATCGATCTTGAACTCTGCGATACGGTGATCGCGCTCGAAGCCGACCGTGGCGATGCCGTCCTGGACCGCGAGGCCTTCGGCATCGACCGCCCATTTCAGGTCGATGGCCTGGCCGGCCGCATCGACCATCTGCTGCATGCGAAAATTCTGAATGCCGGAAGGCCGCTTGTCGGCATCGTGGACAAGGGTGCCGAAGAACCAGAAGCCGGTATCGGCGACGCCGATGAAATCGCTGCCCGGCTTGAGGAACCGAAGCGCCGACAGCGCGCCGAAATCGCGCGTCGGCGAGGTCATTTCGAGCCCGCCGACGAATTCGAGCGGCCCGAACTGTTTGTCCGGCCGGCCGATATGGAATTCGCTGATCGGCCGTGCCGAGATTTCGGCCGGCTCGACCGGGGCCGGCCCGGCAGCGACAGCCGGCGCCAAACTGATGCCTGACAACGCAATGGCGGCCAAAAGCGTCTGCCAAAGGCCGCCGCGGGAAAAAATCATCCGGCGCGCCGCATGCCGCCGCGCCGCGTGTCGCGCACGGTTTCCTCGGCGAACAGCGAGGCCAGCTGCTCGGTCATGGCGCCGGCCAGTTCTTCGGCATCGACGATGGTGACGGCGCGGCGATAGTAGCGGGTGACGTCGTGGCCGATGCCGATGGCCAAAAGCTCGACCGGCGAGCGCGTCTCGATGAGCTCGATGATGGCGCGCAGATGCCGCTCGAGATAATTGCCCGGATTGACCGACAGCGTTGAATCGTCGACCGGCGCGCCGTCCGAGATCATCATCAGGATCTTGCGCTGCTCCGGCCGCGCGATCAGCCGGTTGTGCGCCCAAAGCAGCGCCTCGCCGTCGATGTTTTCCTTGAGCAGGCCCTCGCGCATCATCAGGCCGAGATTGCGGCGCGCCCGCCGCCACGGATGGTCGGCGGATTTATAGATGATGTGGCGCAGATCGTTGAGCCGGCCGGGGTTCGGCGGCTTGCCTTCCTTCAGCCATTTCTCGCGCGCCTGCCCGCCCTTCCAGGCGCGGGTGGTGAAGCCGAGGATTTCGACTGAGACGCCGCAGCGTTCCAGCGTGCGCGCCAGGATGTCGGCGCAGGTGGCCGCGACCGTGATCGGCCGGCCGCGCATCGAACCCGAATTATCGAGCACCAGCGACACCACCGTGTCGCGGAATTTGGTGTCGCGCTCCTGCTTGAAGGACAGAGGCTGCATCGGGTCGATGACAACGCGCACCAGCCGCGCCGGATCGAGATAGCCCTCTTCGAGGTCGAAATCCCAGGAGCGGTTCTGCTGCGCCATCAGGCGGCGCTGCAGCCGGTTGGCCAGCCGCCCGACGACGCCGGAAAGGTTGGCGAGCTGCTTGTCGAGAAAGGCGCGCAGCCGGTCGAGCTCCTCCTCCTCGCAGAGTTCTTCCGCACCTACGGTCTCATCGAAGGCCGTGGTGAAGACCTTGTAGTCGATCTCTTTCGGCAGATTGGTGAAGGGATTGTCGTTGCGGCGCGCCTCGCCGGGCGTCTCCGCGTCGGCGTCGTCATCGTCGGAAAGGTCGTCGGCAGTGGCGTCGGAGGCCTCGGTCTCGGCCGATTGCTCGTCGTCGGACGATGCCTCGGTATCTTCGGACTGCGACTGCTCGGAGCCGGAATCGTCTTCGCCGCCCTCCTCGCTCTGCTCCTCGCCTTGCGGCTGGTTTTCGTCGTTGTCCTCCGAGTCTTCCGTCTCCTGGTCGTCGCCGAGTTCCTCGGCCATTTCCATGGAGGCGAGCATTTCGCGCACGACGCGGGCAAAGGCCTGCTGGTCGTCGAGCTTTGCCGACAGCCCGTCGAGGTCGGCGCTGGCCTTTTCCTCGACCCAGGGGCGCCAGAGATCGACCAGCCGTTCGCCGCTCTTCGGCACAGTGCGGCCGGTCAGCTTTTCGCGCACCATCAGCGCCAGCGCTTCCTCGATCGGCGCGTCGGCCTTGTCCTTGACGTCGACGAGGTTGGCCCTGGCGTATTTGTCCTCGAGCATCGAGCCTATATTGTCAGCGACGCCCTGCATGGCGCGAGAACCGATCGCCTCCACCCGGGCCTGCTCGACCGCGTCATAGATGGCGCGGGCCTGCTTGCCTTCCGGCGCCAGCCTGGTGTGGATGCGCGCATCATGGCAGGCGCGCTTCAGCGCCATGGAATCGCCGAGCCCCCGGGTGATGGCGATATCGGCTTTCGATGCCTTCTTCGGCAGTTCGGGCAGCCGGGCGCGGCTGCCGGCCAGCGCCGGCCGGTCCTTGGCGAAGCCGACTTCGAGGTCCTTGTCGCCGGCGATGGCGCGCATGCAGACGGTAACCGCGCGCTTGAAGCTGTCGTTCTCAGCGCCGGTCTTGGATTTGTTTCGCGTGTTGTCGCCCGGACCCGCCATCGAGACTCTGCTTAGCCCAGCACCACATTGGCAGCCGATTCCGGCAGATCTTCGCCGAAGGCGCGCTGGTAGAACTCGGCGACCAGCGAGCGTTCCAGCTCGTCGCATTTGTTGAGGAAGGTCAGCCGGAACGCCATGCCGATATTGCCGAAGATCTCGGCATTCTCGGCCCAGGTGATGACCGTGCGCGGGCTCATCACCGTCGACAAATCGCCGTTGATGAAGGCCGAGCGCGTCATGTCGGCGACACGCACCATCTTGTTGACGATCTCCTTGCCCTTGCCGTCGCGATAGTGCTTGGCCTTGGCCAGCACGATGTTCACCTCATTGTCGTGCGGCAAATAGTTCAGCGTGGTGACGATCGACCAGCGGTCCATCTGCGCCTGGTTGATCTGCTGGGTGCCGTGATAGAGTCCGGTGGTGTCGCCCAGCCCAACCGTGTTGGCGGTCGAAAACAGCCGGAAGGCCGGATGCGGGCGGATGACCCGGCTCTGGTCGAGCAGCGTCAGCCGGCCCGACGATTCCAGCACGCGCTGGATGACGAACATCACGTCCGGACGCCCGGCATCGTATTCGTCGAAGCACAGCGCAACATTGTGCTGATAGGCCCAGGGCAGGATGCCGTCGCGGAATTCGGTGATCTGCAGCCCGTCCTTGACGACGATGGCGTCCTTGCCGACGAGGTCGATACGGCTGACATGGCTGTCGAGATTAACGCGCACGCAGGGCCAGTTGAGGCGGGCGGCGACCTGCTCGATATGCGTCGATTTGCCGGTGCCGTGATAGCCCGACACCATGACCCGGCGGTTGTAGGCAAAGCCGGCGAGGATCGCCATGGTCGTGTTCTTGTCGAACAGATAGTCCGGGTCGATGTCGGGCACATGCTCGCTCGTCACCGAATAGGCCGGCACCACCATCTTGGAGTCGAAGCCGAATGTCTCCTTCACCGACACCGTGGTGTCGGGCAGGTTGGCGATATCGCGATCGACCTTGTTCATCTCTATCAACGTCTCCACAAGCGAAACGCCGCGTTTCGCTGGCAATCGATTTTGTTCGGGGGCGGTCTTAGAGCCTTTTCCAACCTTATGAAAGTTGGAAAGCGACACGAACCGTAAGGTCGCTCAGCACAAACCTGCCTGCTTGAGCACGCGATAGGCCTGGAGCACATCGCGGAACCGGTCTTCCGAACCTCTGTCGCCGCCATTCGCATCCGGATGGTGGCGTTTCACAAGTTCCTTATAGCGCGCCTTGATATCCTTGCCAGTCGCCTTTGTATCAAGGCCAAGCGTTTCCAGTGCCTTGGCCTCAAGCGGCTTGGCCTTGCGCTCGCGTGCTTCGCGCGGGTCCTTCGGGCCTTTGAACAGATCGAACGGATCGCGCATGCGGTTGTAGTAGCCGGCGCGACCGGAGCGCGCCTGGGCGAAGTCGGGCGAGGAGCGTGTCGAAGCACCGTTGACGCCCATTTTCCAGGTCGGCCGGTGGCCGGTCATGGCCTCCTTCTGGAAGCGGGCAATCTCGGTGTCGGGAACGCCCGAGAAATAATTGAAGCCCTTATTGTACTCGCGCACATGATCGAAGCAGAACTGGAAGTACTCGCCTTCCTTCATGCGTCCGACCGGGGCGCGGTGGGTGCCGGCCTCCTTGCAGCCATCCCACTGGCAGATCGGTGAGCGCGACTTCAGCTCCGCGTCCTTCTCCGGGCGGATGCGAATCTTTTCGAAATATTTTGGGTACGGCTTCATCTCACCCATTTATGGGCTGTTCGCTGATGCGAAACAAGAATTGACATTTTCGCGATGATCGCCCTAACCGCTGAATCGCGGCATAAAACCGGCGAACGGCGAATTTTGTGCGATGACATAGATGTGGTGAAGGGAAGCGGCGATGTCCATACAGGCAACGATGGAAGACAAGCTGAAAAAGGCGTTTTCGCCGGAACGGCTGGCCGTCATCAACGAAAGCCATCTCCATGCCGGCCATCATCATCTGGATTCCGGCCATCACGCCACCTTCGACGGCACCGGCGAGACGCATTTCCGCGTCCGCATCGTCGCGCCCGCCTTTGCCGGCATGAGCCGCGTCGAACGCCACCGCGCCGTCAACGCATTGCTGGCCGAGGAATTGAAATCCGGCGTCCATGCCCTGGCGATCGAGCCGGCGGCGCCCGGCGAAAAGACCCGCTGGTAACTCAGCCGAGGCTCGCCCTCAGGAAAGCCATCACCGCGGCGGTCAACGCATCGCCTTCGGTGCCGAAGTCGCGATTGATCGACATGTGCGAATAGGCGCTGCCATCGAACAGCGTGACCCTGGTTCCGGTGGCGCCCAGACGCCCGGCAAAGGCCTGCGCGTCCGCCGCGCGGGTTTTCGCCCGCGAATAGGCGATGAACGTCGGCGGATGCTTGCGGCCGTCGACATAGGTGACCGGCGACAGCGCCCGCCACTGCGCCGGATCGGGAAAGGCGCGGGCATAGACCCCTGCCATGCCGCCGCTCCTGGCCAACGCCTCCAGATCATAGGCCCTGGTATCGTCGAGGACCAGCGCCGCGACGCCGGGCAGGCCGCCGCGCAGGCCGGTCAGCGCGACGAGATGGCAGCCGGCCGAATGGCCCATCGCGACGATCCGGTCCGGATCGCCGCCATGGCTGGCGATGTTGGCGCGGACGTAGCGATACGCCAGTTCGACATCGGCGGCCTGGGTGGCGACGTCGGCTTCAGGCAGCATCCGGTAGTCGATCGAGACGAAGCAGAAGCCATTGTCGAGCAGGAATTGCGGCTTGGAGTTGACGTTGTTGCGGTTGCCGACCCGCCAGGCGCCGCCATGGACGAAAAAGACGACCGGCAGGCCGCTTGCGCCATCGCGGGAATAAATGTCGAGCTTGGCCGGCCCATAGTCGAAGGTTTCGGGTGATGGCGGACGCAGCTGCAATGCCGCTGCAGCCTGACCCGGCAGCAGCGCCGCCATCGACACCAGAAGCAGGGTTCGCCGATCGATTGTCATAGACTCCTGACTGCCCACGGCTGCCATAAGGCGTGCACTGTCATTCGCCAAGCATCGCCGGCTTGATCCTCAGCCGCGCGATCCGATTCTTGTCGCGTTTCATGACGACGAAGCGCTTGCCGTGAAACGTAAAGGCCTGCTTTTCGTCCGGAATCGACTGCGCCTCGTGGATGACAAGGCCGGCAATGGTGGTGGCTTCCTCGTCCGGCAGGTTCCAGTCGAGCGCCCGGTTGAGGTCGCGGATCGACACCGTGCCGTCGACGACGACGGAGCCGTCGGCTTCCTGCTTGACGCCCTGGATGTCGATGTCGTGCTCGTCGGCGATCTCGCCGACGATCTCCTCGATGATGTCCTCCAGCGTCACCAGTCCCTCGACCTCGCCATATTCGTCGACGACGATGGCGAAATGCGCCTTGCGGCGCAGGAAGGCGTTGAGCTGCTCCTGCAGCGTCGTGGTGTCGGGCACGAACCACGGCCGCGACGCGATCTTCATCACGTCGATCCTGGAGAAATCATTGCCGACCTCGTTCAGCGCGCGCAGCAGGTCCTTCGCGTGCAGCACGCCGACGATGTTGTCGAGCGAGCCCTTCCACAGCGGCATGCGGGTATGCGGGCTCTGCAGGATCTCGCGCACCACCGCTTCCGGCGGGTCGTCGGCGTTGACCGAGCGCATATTGGTGCGGTGGACCATCACGTCCGACACTTCGAGCTCCTCAAGGTCGAACAGGCCGCCAATGCGGGCACGATCCTCGCGCACCACCTGGCCGTCGCGGCGGAAATCGTCGACGGCGCCACGCAATTCCTCATGCGTCGAGCGCTGCGGCTCGATACGCTGCAACTCGTAGCCGAAGGCGGCGAACAGGTGCCGACGCAAGACGAAGCCCAGCAGGCCGAGGCCGGCAAGCGCAGCAGCCGCGATCCAGCCGGCCTGGCTCATCCCGGATGGTTCTCCCCGAGGAACGCCAGCACTTCCGAGGCCGGCACATCCCTGGCGATGAAGGCCTGACCGATGCCGCGCGTCAGGATGAAGGTCAGCGCGCCGCGCGACACCTTTTTGTCCTGGGTGATGAAGGAGAACAGCTTTTCGGCGTCAGGCAATTCGCCTGGAATGTCGGCCATGCACCACGGCAGGCCGACGACGCGAAGGTGCGCCTCGACGCGCGCCGCATCGTCGGGGCTCGCCAAATTGAGCCTTGAAGAAAAACGGTGCGCCAGCGCCATGCCGATGGCAACGCCCTCGCCATGCACCAGCCGCGTGCCGTCATAGCCGGTCGCCGCCTCGAGCGCGTGACCGAAGGTGTGGCCGAGATTGAGCAGCGCACGGTCGCCGGTCTCGAATTCGTCGCGTGCAACGACGTCGGCCTTGGCGCGACAGGCCTCGGCAATCGCTTTTGCCCGCTCCGGCCCGCCGGCAAACACGCGAGACCAGTTTTCCTCCAGCCAGGCGAAGAACTCCGGCCGGTCGATCAGCCCGTATTTGGCCAGTTCGGCATAGCCGGCGCGAAACTCGCGGATCGGCAGCGTGTCGAGCACTTCGGTGTCGGCCAGTACCAGCCTCGGCTGGTGAAACACCCCGACCAGGTTCTTGCCGCGCTTGCTGTTGATGCCGGTCTTGCCGCCGACGGAGGAATCGACCTGCGCCAGCAGCGAGGTCGGGATTTGCACGA
The DNA here is from genome assembly GCF_040322135.1 of Mesorhizobium sp. M0189. Lineage (NCBI taxonomy): Bacteria > Pseudomonadati > Pseudomonadota > Alphaproteobacteria > Hyphomicrobiales > Phyllobacteriaceae > Mesorhizobium > Mesorhizobium sp. M0189. The sequence continues at coordinate 27,297 of NZ_JAMYSW010000012.1, read as the reverse complement.
AGTTCATGCCGCGCCGCGCGATGCCGGCGGCAAAGCCGGCGAGGTCGCCGATGACGCCGCCGCCGAGCGCGACGACGACATCGCCACGCTCCAGCTTGGCGGCCAGCACGCCGTCGACCACCTCTTCCAGGTGCGCAAAGCTCTTGGTCTTTTCGCCGGGCGGCAGCGTGATGACTGCATGTTGGATGCCACCGCTTGCCAGGCCGGCCGCAAGCGTTGCGAGATGCGCGCTAGCGACGTTTTCGTCGGTGACGACCGCCGCCCTTGTGCCCGGCAGACGGCGCGCAATTTCGGCGCCGGCGCGTGACAGCAGGCCGGGGCCGATCAAAATGTCGTAGGTACGCTCGCCAAGCCCGACTTCGACAGAGACCGTTGCATCAGCGCTCACGACCGCACCTCGTCGATGTCGGCAACGCCGAGATGGCCGCGCAGCGCGTCCACCACTTCGGCGGCAATGATCTCCTTGCGGTCGTCGCGGGTCGGCACGATGACATCGGCCGCGGCGTAAACCGGGTAGCGTTCCGCCATCAGCCGCTCCAGCACCCCCCGGGGATCGGCGCTTTTCAGCAGCGGCCGGTTCTGCTTCTTGGAAACGCGCTCCATCAACAGGTCGATCTCGGCCTTCAGCCAGACCGAAACGCCATGGCTGGCGATCGCCTCGCGCGTCTGCGCATTCATGAAGGCGCCGCCGCCGGTCGACAGCACCTGGGGCCCGTGCTCCAGCACGCGCAGGATGACGCGCTGCTCCAGTGCCCGGAACTCCGCCTCGCCATAGCGCTCGAACAGGTCCGGGACGCTCATGCGCGAAACACTTTCGATCTCCTGGTCGCTGTCGATAAAGGGTAGCGCCAGCATCGCCGCCACCTTGCGGCCGATCGCCGTCTTGCCGGCGCCCATCAGCCCGACAAAGACGATGGAACGGTCGCCCAGCCGGCCGAGCAGCGCGGCATGGCTCTTGCCCGGAGGGTTTGCTGGTAACGCGTTCATGTTTCTAGGGCCTCTTTGCCGGCGTATCGACATCAAAAGCCTGTTTGCGTCAAGCGCGGCGCGCCCGGGACCTGTTATTGGCTTCACCCTTGAATTGGTGGGATTGGCGTCTCATAAGGGCACAGGGTTGGAAATGCAGAACAAGACGACGGGCGAAAATTAATGCCGACACTGTTTCGCTTTGTCGTGACGCTCGTGATTCTGGCCGGCATTGTCTACGGCGCGATGTTCGCCCTGGTCATGTTCGTCGAGCCGAGAAAGGCGGAAATGAGCGTGCGTATCCCTCCGGAAAAGCTCAATCCCAAAAAATGAACAGCGCCGCCCGCATCGAAGCCTTTCTCGAGATGATGAGCGCCGAGCGCGGCGCTGCCGAAAACACGCTTTCCTCCTATCGCCGCGACCTCGAGGACGCTTCCGCCGGGATCGGCGGCGGGCTCGCCGCTGCCACCAGCACCGACATCCGTGCCTATCTCGACGACATCGCCGCGCGCGGCTTTGCCGCCACCTCGCAGGCGCGCAAATTGTCGGCAATCCGTCAGTTCTTCAAGTTCCTCTACGCCGAAGGCCTGCGCGGCGACGATCCGACCGGCACGCTGGACAGCCCGAAGAAAGGCCGGCCGCTGCCGAAGACGATGAGCGAGGCCGATACCGGCCGGCTGCTCGACCGCGCCACGCAGGAGGCGATCGACCCCTCGCTCAACGACGACGACAGCCTGGCGGCGCTGCGCCTGCACGCACTGGTCGAGGTCCTCTACGCCACCGGCCTGCGGGTTTCGGAGTTGGTCAGCCTGCCGGTGACGGTGGCGCAGCGCGACGACCGCTTCTTCATGGTGCGCGGCAAGGGCAACAAGGAACGCATGGTGCCGCTGTCGGCCAAGGCGCGCACGGCGATGCGGACCTGGCTTGCCGCACGGGCGGCGGTGCCGGCTCTTGCCGACAGCCCGTTCCTGTTTCCGGCCGCCTCCGAAAACGGCTATCTCTCGAGACAGGTCTTTGCCCGCGAGCTGAAAGGGCTTGCCGCGCGAGCCGGCATTGCCGCGGCGAAGATATCGCCGCATGTGCTGCGCCATGCTTTCGCCAGCCATCTGCTGCAGAACGGCGCCGATCTCAGGGCCGTGCAGCAGCTGCTCGGCCATGCCGATATTTCAACGACGCAGATCTACACCCATGTGCTGGAGGAGCGGCTGGTGCGTCTGGTCAACGATCATCATCCGCTTGCCGACTAGGCGTCATGTCGCTATGTGAGAACGACGTTCCACCGCGCCCAGCCTGCATTTTCGGGCTTGCGTCAGTCATTGCCTTCCGACTTGCCGGTTCGCCCAAGAATGTACAATTACCTCGATTTCGAAAAGCCTGTGCAGGATCTCGAAGGCAAGATCCTCGAGCTGAAGAAGCTTGCCGAGAACGGTGAGGCGGTCGACGTCGGCGATGAGATCGCCCGTCTCGAGAAGCGCTCACGCGATGCGCTGCGCGACGCCTATAAGGCGCTAACGCCATGGCAGAAGGTGCAGGTGGCGCGCCATCCGGACAGGCCGCATTGCATCGACTACATCAAGGGCCTGCTTACCGATTTCACGCCGCTCGCCGGCGACCGCAATTTCGGCGAGGACCAGGCGATCGTCGGCGGCTTCGCCCGCTTCCGTGGCGAGCCGGTGGCGATCATCGGCCAGGAAAAAGGTTCCGACACGGCAAGCCGGCTGAAGCATAATTTCGGCTCGGTGCGGCCGGAGGGCTACCGCAAGGCGGTACGGCTGATGGAACTCGCCGACCGCTTCCAAATCCCGCTGCTGACGCTGGTCGACACTGCCGGCGCCTATCCCGGCGTCAACGCCGAAGAGCGCGGCCAGGCGGAAGCCATCGCCCGCTCGACCTCAGCCTGCCTTGGCCTGAAGGTGCCGTCGATCTCGGTGGTGATCGGCGAAGGCGGCTCCGGCGGCGCCATAGCGATCGCCACCGCCAACCGCGTCTACATGCTCGAACACGCCATCTATTCGGTGATCTCGCCGGAGGGCGCCGCCTCGATCCTGTGGCGCGACACCACCCGGTCCAGGGATGCTGCGACCAACATGAAGATCACGGCGCAGGATCTGCTGGAGCTGAAGATCATCGACGCCATCGTCGCCGAACCGCTCGGCGGTGCCCATCGCGCCCCCGAAACGGTGATTGCCGCCACCGGCGACCTCATCGCCAGGACGATGAAGGAATTTTCCGGCGCCAACACCGACTTCCGCGAGCATCGCCGCGAGAAATACCTGGCGATGGGCCGCAATCTGTAGCCAACGCAGGTGCGCGGCCTGAAATGTGACGGCGTGGAGCAATTTCGCCACAAAAATGCCGCTGCGTTCGTCACAGTGAGCTTGCCGTAAGGGACGCGCCAATTTCGTTTGGGGCAAGAGGGCTGCTTGGCGCAAGGTCGCTTGCGGTAAGGAATTTTCAAGGTTAACGGGCTTAAGGTCCGTCAGTGGTCAGTTTAGCAGCCGCGGCATCCGCGGCGCAGAGATGAAGACGATAGCCATATCCATGTTTGCCAAGCTTGCCCGCACCGGAGTTCTGATCGCTGCGATCGGCGTCGCCGGCTGCAATGATGCTTCGATGAAGGATTTTGCACCGCAGGCCAACAAGCCGCTGCCGGACAAGATCCTGGCCGAGATGAGGGCCAAGGGCATGGTCCGCACCTCTTCGGTGATGGCCCGCATCTTCAAGGAAGAAGGCAAGCTCGAAATCTGGAAGGCCAAGACCAACGGCCGCTACGACCTGGTCGCCAGCTACGACATCTGCAAATGGTCGGGCAAGCTCGGGCCGAAGTTCACCGAAGGCGACCGCCAAGCGCCGGAAGGCTTTTACACGGTCCGCCCGGCGCAGATGAACCCGCGGTCGAATTATCACCTGTCCTTCAACATCGGCTACCCGAACGCCTATGACCGCGCCAATGGCCGCACTGGTTCCAACCTGATGGTCCATGGCGCCTGCTCGTCGTCGGGCTGCTATTCGATGACCGACGCGCAGATCGAGCAGATCTACGCTTTCGGTCGTGACGCCTTCCAGGGCGGCCAGACCGAGTTCCAGATCCAGGCTTTTCCGTTCCGCATGACTGCAGCCAACATGGCGCGCTACCGCAACGACCCGAACTACGAATTCTGGAAGATGCTGAAGGTCGGCTACGACAATTTCGAAGTCACCAAGGTGCCGCCGAAAGTTGACGTCTGCGAGAAGCGCTACGTCTTCAACCAGGTTGCGGCCGACGGCTCGACCTTTAATCCGACCGGCGCTTGCCCTGCGACCACCCAGCCCGATTCACTGAAGAGCGCCATCAACGCCTATCAAAGCACCTATGAGGCGGCCTTCAACGGCGCCGTCAAGGCCAGCGTGCCGGCACCCAAGCCGACCATCGCCGGGATCAAGGAAGCCAGCATCGTTTCCGACTGGTCGAAACGGCGTGCCCGCGGCGAACGCGTGCCGATCGAGCCGCCGTCGCTCAACCCAGACGGCACGGTGACCGAGACGGCGCGCATGGGCCGCGTCGATTCGCCGGCCGGCCGCAAGATGGCGGCACTCGACGCCGAAAAGGCCGCCAAGCAGAAGGCCGAGGAACAAAGGCTAGCCGCCATTGAAGCGGCCAAGGCCGCCAAAGAGGCAGCCAAGGCGCAGGCGCTGGCCGAGAAGGAAGCGGCCAAGGCGCAGGCACTGGCTGAAAAGGAAGCTGCCAAGACCGCCGCCGAGATGCCTGTCGCCACCGCCACTGTAGCGCCATCGGAGGCCGCCCCGGCAGTCGAAACGCAGGCTGCGGACGCCGAAAGCACGGCGACAAGGTTGAAGAAAAAGCTGCTCGGCATGTTTGGCGGCTGAGCTTCATGCTTGAACAAGAAGATGGGGGCCAAGGAGGCAGGCCCTCAACCAGCCCCGCCGCCGTCTACGACCTCAAAGGTCTGAACTGCCCGTTGCCCGCGCTCAAGGCCAAAAAGCGCTTGGCCGCAATGCAGCCGGGTAGCCGCCTCTGGCTCGAAACCACCGACCCCCTCGCCGTCATCGACATCCCCGCCTTCTGCGCCGAGAGCGGCCATCGGCTGATCGAAACGGCGGCAATATCGGGCGGCCACCGCTTCCTGGTCGAGCGCGGCGGCGGCCGAGCCTGGACTTAGCTCGTTCTGCTGACGGTGCGCTGCCCCTCATCTGCCTGCCGGCATCTTCTCCCCGTATAGTGACGGGGAGAAGGGGCTGGCCGCAACTTTGGCGCTCTTTCTGCGGCGCTGGAGATTGGCGAAATCGTCGACGAGAGCGTCCTTCTTGAGAGGATGCCGGCAGGCAGATGAGGGGCAGCGCGGCGTTCGACTTAAAACTGATGAAAGCCTCTACCGCCCGGCAATAGCCAGCGGGTTGCTTTCCAGTGCCGCGCGGTCCGGCGTGTCGATCGACGGCCGGTTGGTGAAGGCGGCGAACAGCCGGCGGATATAGTCTTCCGGCATGTCGAGCGTGATCAGCACCAGCCTGGTGCCGCGCTGGCTGTCCGGCCAGGCCGGCAGTTGCACCGGCGGATGCAGGATCTTCTGCACGCCATGGATAACCAGCGGCCGCGACGGGTCTTCTGCAAGCTCGATGACGCCCTTCATCCGCAACAGGCGCTCGCCATGCGCCGAGCGCAGCAGATCGAGGAACATCTCGATTGCCGAAAACGGCACCGGCCCGTCATGAACCACCGAATACGCGCGGATGCGGGAATCGTGCCTGTGGCCATGGTCATGGTGACCGTGGTCGGCATGACCATGACCGCTGTGGTCATGGCTGCCAACATCATGGTCGTGGCCGGCTTCTTCGCCGAGCCAACGCTGCACATCGACGGATTTGGTGGCCGGATTGTAGAGGCCGCAATCGAACAGGGTCGCGGCGCTTGCCTGGCTCGCGTCGAGCACCACGGCACCCGGGTTGAGCTGCCTGAGCCGCGCCCGCAACGCCTCCGCGTCGCCTGCATCCGTGGCCAGGTCGGCCTTGCTGAGCACGATGCGATCGGCGACGGCCACCTGCTTCACCGCCTCGACATGGGCATCGAGCGTCGCATTGCCGTTGACGGCGTCGACCAGGGTGATGACGCCGTCGAGCCGGAAGGCCTGGACCAGGGCCGGGTGCGCCATGATCGACTGCAGCACAGGGGCGGGATCGGCGAGCCCGGTGGTCTCGACGACAACGCGGGCAAGCCGGTCGATGCGGCCGGTCTGCAGCCGGTCGACGAGGTCGGCCAACGTGTCGACCAGCTCGCCGCGCACCGTGCAACAGAGGCAGCCGTCGGAAAGCTGGATGATGCCATCGGACGCCTGCTCGACCAGAAGGTGGTCGATCGCCACTTCGCCGAACTCGTTGATGATGACGGCGGTGTCGGCGAGCGCGGGATTCCGGAGCAGCCGGTTGAGCAGCGTCGTCTTGCCGGCGCCGAGAAAGCCGGTGAGCACCGAAACGGGGATCGGGAAGCCGGCCATACGGCTAGTTCAGCGCCTTGGCCGGCCGTTGGACCTGCGCGGCGGTGGTGGACCCGGCCACGGCCGGCTCGGCGCCGGCCGGCGGCGCCCGGTCCGGCCGCCATGTCGGCAGCGGCACGTCGGCATATTCCTTCCCGGAGGCATCGAGCATCGCCTTCGGCTTCGGCCCCGTGGCGCCGCCGAGGCCGACGGCGATAAGCGTCGGCACATGGCCCAGCTTTTCCTGATAGGGCGATTTCGGCACGTCCTTGCCCTTGTCGCCGACGGCGGGTGCGGCTTCCGACTGCTCCTCGACCGGCTTCTTCTTGCAGATCTCGTCGTTCATGTCGTTGGCCGACATGGTGTCGCCATAGGCAGGCAGCGCTGCGACCGTCAGCCAACTCGGGGCCGGGGTTGCAAAGCCCTGGTCGAGCAGTTTTGCCGCCGCCTCGGCGCGGGTGACGGCCGATTGCTCGCCGAGCACCACGGCGACCAGGGTGCGGCCGTTGCGGGTAGCCGAGCCGATCATGTTGAAACCGGACGAGCAGACGAAACCGGTCTTCATGCCGTCGGCACCCGGATAGCGGCCGATCAGGAGGTTGTAGTTGGAGATCGCCTTCTTGCCGACGGCAAGGCCTTCGATCGAAAACCAGGGGGCATATTGCGGAAATTCCTTGCGGATCGCCATCACCAGCAAAGCGAGATCGCGCGCTGTCGTATACTGGTCCGGCGAATAGAGCCCGTTCGGATTGACGAAATGGGACCCGCTCATGCCGAGCCTCCGCGCCTCCGCATTCATGCGTTCGGCAAAGGCCGCTTGCGAACCGCCGATATTCTCGCCGACCGCCATGGCGATATCGTTGGCCGATTTGACCAGCATCATCTTCAGCGCATTGTCCAGCCGCATCACCGAACCCGGCTTGAAGCCCATCTTGCTCGGCGGCTCGCCGGCGGAATGTTTCGTCACCTTGATCGGCGAATCGAGCTGGACCTCGCCCGCGGCAATCGCACGAAACGCCACATAGGCGGTCATCAGCTTGGTCAGCGATGCCGGGTACCAGCGCCTGAACGCCTCCTGATGCTGCAGGATCTTGCCGCTGTTCAGGTCGAACAGGATGGTCGGATTGGCCAAGGCAGGCCCGGCCAGCGCCGCAAGCACCACCGCGCCCGCCACCAACAGTTTGAGGAAATGCCTATAGCGCATCATGAAAACCGAAATAGCCTCTTGCCGCAGTCGCCCCTGGCTCCGTAAGATTTCGTTACACGATCGCCAGGATAATGGTCCGGCTCTCTGTTCCCGGACCACAGTCGCGGTGCTATTTACTCTATGTGACGTCAACATGGCAAAGTGCTGCCGATCACAATGTGGAAGCAGCAGCACAATGCAAAGCAGCGTGCATGGTTGCAGGGCAGCAGGCACAATTGCACAGCAGCAGGTCAAGACCGCCTGCTCCAACAGCGAAATGGAACCATCATGCCGATCCTGAACCGAGCCGCCGAAATGCAGGATGAGGTGGCCGGCTGGCGCCGCCATTTGCATCAGACGCCGGAGCTGAATTTCGACGTCTTCAAGACCGCCGCCTTCGTCACCGAGAAGCTGAAGGCTTTCGGCTGCGACGACATCGTGACGGGTTTGGGCAAGACCGGCGTCGTCGGCATCATCCGCGGCCGCCACGGCGAAGGCTCGACGATCGGCCTGCGCGCCGACATGGACGCCCTGCCGCTCAACGAGATCAGCGGCAAATCCTATGCCTCGACCATCCCCGGCAAGATGCACGCCTGTGGCCATGACGGCCACACCGCGATGCTGTTGGGTGCCGCCAAATACCTCGCTGAAACGCGCAATTTCGCCGGCTCCGTCGCGGTCATCTTCCAGCCGGCCGAAGAGGGCGGCGGCGGCGGCAACGAGATGGTCAAGGACGGCATGATGGAGCGCTTCGGCATCTCCAAGGTGTTCGGCATGCACAACATGCCGGGCCTGCCGGTCGGCCAGTTCGCCATCAGGCCGGGCCCGATCATGGCGGCGACCGCCGAGTTCACCATCACCGTCAAGGGCCGGGGCGGCCACGCGGCGATGCCGCACGGCACCATCGATCCGATCGTCATCACCAGCCAGCTTGTCGGCGCATTGCAGACGATCGCCTCGCGCAGCACCGATCCGGTCGAGGCGGTGGTCGTCTCGGTGACGAAATTCCATGCCGGCGACGCCTATAACATCATTCCCGAGAGCGCCGAGATCGCCGGCACCGTACGCACGCTGAAGAAGGAGGTCGCCAAGAAGGCTGAAGAGCGCATCCGCGCGCTTTGCCAAGGCGTGGGCGCTGCCTTCGGCGCGACAATCGAGGTTGATTACAATGCCAACTACCCCGTCACCTTCAACCATCCGGAAGAGACGGTCTTTGCCAGCGACATCGCGGCCGACGTCGCCGGCGACAGCCATGTGCACCGCGCCATCCAGCCGGTGATGGGCGGCGAGGATTTCTCCTACATGCTGGAAGCGCGGCCGGGCGCCTTCATCTTCATCGGCAATGGCGATACCGCCGGCCTGCACAACCCGGCCTACGACTTCAACGACGAGGTCATCCCGCACGGCATGAGCTATTGGGTGAAGCTGGCGGAGACGGCGCTGGCGGCGTAGCCGTTCGGCATCGGCGGTGGGGCGACCGCCGCACCTCTGGGCGGCAAAATCGGGCAGGACATGTTCTGCTGGTCACTTCCGGCCGGACGACTTCCGGGCAAGGCCGAAGGCAATGCCCAGAGCAATACCTATACCACTGCCCGCAACAATGTTGTCCAACACGACGCCGATGGCCACGCCGATCACGACGCCGAGCGTGAGGTGTTTGGCATCCATTATGCCCGGTCATGTAGCGTGGAAGGGAAGAGCCGCAACCGCTACGGTCCGCTCTTCGGATCCTCGACCTCCAGCGCCTCCATAACCGGCGCCAGCTCATTGTCGTCGGCAGCCTGCGGCTCTTCGCCTGTCCTTGCCTTCTTCAGGGCTGCCTCGATCGCCTCCTGGATGTTGCCGAGCTCGTCTTCGCGAACCTCGTGGCCGTAGCCGGCAGCATCGGCATCCTGCTCGAATTGCTGCGCCAGGACGGCGACGCTCACCTCGCTCTCGGCCGGCAGATTGCCGACATTCTCCTGCAGCCAGGTTTCAAAGAACTCTTTTGTGGCGCTCATGCGGTGTCTCCTTCGGGACACTAAAGCGCGCCGGCATCCCGAAAGTTCCGCTATCTTAACCGTCTTTGCACCGCTCGCCATGTCGGCTACGCAGGAACCCGCCGCTTCAACCAATCGACCATTAGCGTGGTGACTTCGCCCGGCTTCTCCTGCTGTGACCAATGTCCACAGCCGGCGACCACATGTTTTTCGAGATCGGCGATGTGGGCGTCCATTCCATCCATCATCGCTGGAGATAACACGACGTCGTCCTCAGCGCCGATCATGAGCGAAGGCACTTTTATCGTCTGGTCGACATTCAAGCCGGCTCTCCAATTGCGGGACAAGTTGCGGTACCAGTTGATGCCCGGCGTGAAACCGGTGCGCCCGAAGCTCTCGGCATAGAAAGCAAGCTCGTCTGGCGTCAGGATCAGCTCGCCGGGCAGCGTCTTCGGCTCCGGCTGCGAGAGCGCCTGTAGGAATGTCATGTGTCGGGCCTGCGGCGGCAGCTTGGCGTATTGCGCGGCGGTGATAATACCCTTGCGCATATTGCTCCTGAACACCCGCGCCACGTCGTGCGCCATCAAACGGTCCGCGAGATCACCATCTTCGAACATCAGCACATACATGTCGGGATTGTAGACTTCGCGCATCTGCGCGATCGGGTCTTTTGCCGGGTTGGCAACGAACGGCTTGTCCGGGGCGGTCAGCCCCTTGGTGAGGCTCGGATGCAGCCACAGCATTTCATGGGGAATGAATGGCGTGTTGACACCGATGACGCCAGTGACCCGGCTCTGATGCAAAAGCGGCATCTGCCATGCGACCAGGCCGCCCCAGTCATGGCCCGCGAACACGGCCTTTTCGACGCCGAGAGCATCGAGGAGACCGACGAGATCGCCGGTCAGGTGGACCATGTCATAATCCTCGACCTTGGACGGCCGGTCGGTCAGACCATATCCGCGCTGGTCGGGAACAATGACGTGGTAGCCGGCGGCCGCGAGCGGCGCGATCTGGTGACGCCAGGAAAAGGCGAGTTCGGGAAAGCCGTGCAGCAAAACAACCGCCGGTCCCTTGCCGGCTTCATAAACAGCCATATCGATGCCGTTGGAGCGAACGTATCGGACCGGCGGCATGGCCGGCGACGCGCCAAAGACCGGCAGGCAAGGCGCAAGAAGACTGCCGGCGGTGCCGAGAAGCACCGCCCTGCGGGAAAGGGTGATCATGGCAGAAGTTTCCTTAGCTGCTCGAATTCTGATCGAATGACGGCCGGGCAGGCCGAGACGTCTCGGCCGGCGCGGATCAGCACGAGAATGCCTTGGTAGAGAAGCAGAAGCCTGACGACGTGGAGATCGACCTGCCCTCCACCGATCTGGCGCTCCACGACCTGCCGGATGGCGGCTTCCAGCACGGCGAAGCCTTCCGCGAGACCTTCCGAGGCGACCGACGGTTGCGCACCGAACTCGACAGCAGCGTTCGTTAACAAACAGCCGAGGTCGCCGGATTCCGGGGCGGGCAGCAACAACGACAGGAACAACTGTTCCAAACCATCCAGATCGCTTGCTGCGCCGATGTAGGTCTCGATACGGTGTCGGATGACGGCATCGATATAGTGGCCGAAGGCCGCCCGATAGAGACCTTCCTTGTCGCCAAAGGCATTGTAGATCGAGCCAGACGTCAGGCCGGTGGCATCGCTCAGATCCTTGATCGAAATTCCCGCGAAACCGGCCCGTCGAAACGCGTTCATCGCGTCCCCCAGCACAGTGGCTTCGTCAAATAGTCGCGGTCTGGTCATGGAGCAACCCAATGTAAAATGATCATTCTAGAATGAGCATTTTACATCGCCAGTCAAGCGACTCTTTTTGCAAAGACAGCTCGATGGGCACACAGGCACGCCAACGATGCCAGGTTGCATCGCGATCTCCCGGAGCTTGGCCCCTCTGTGAGATTAAAAACCAGGCGGCGTTGGCGCCGCCTGGCCCGGCTGCTTACTGGCTGGCAGCAGTCGTCGGTTCGCACGACACGTTCGGGTTCATGTCGGCGAACGCGCCGGTCGGGTTGCCCTTCCAGGCCCAGACATGCAGCTCGTAAAACGGGCCGAGGCCATAGCGGTTGGGCGCGCTGTTGAAGTTGAACAGATGCCCATCGAGCGAGGCCGGGCCTTTCGAGGTGATGTATTCGACCGCGATCAGTTTTAGCGTGCCGTCGGCCATCGGCTCGTACATCACCGCTTCGGGCTTGGCGACATCGACAGCGTCGTCCTTGAGGTAGCCGGGATTGACGTAGTGGATGCCCATGGCGCCGCCGGTGATGCCGCTGGCGCAGGGGATCGGCGCATAGCCCTCGGCGGTCGCCGCCGCCACATTCTCGAAGCGGCTGTTGGCGGCGCGTACCTTGTCGGCCAGCGGATTGGGACCGGACGCGGGCGCTGCCTGATGCGCCTGCGCCAATGCAGTGCAGGCCGACAGCAGCGCCGCGGCAGCGAGGAATTTGTTGCGAAAGTTGATTGTCATAGTCATTCCATTCTTCTTGAAAAGCACAGCCCGGGCGGCCGCCGGAAGTAAGGAGGTCCGGCAGGTGGGCGCTGTGGCTGTTGTTGCTGGGAGATCCCTGTCCCGATGCGACAAATGCAGGGGAAGATCATCCCTTCGGCAGATACGGGATGGTTCCGGCCAGATCGGAGTTGTCGATCAGCTGGAAACGGCTGTCGCTGCCGCCCTGACGGGCCGAAACAAAGGGTGCGTAGGCGGGATCGTCGGTGAAGGCGCGCGCCGCGGCCTCGGTCGGGAACGCCATCAAGGCAATCAGCGTCGTGTCGAGCGGCTTGCCTTCGAGCGTCTTCACATTGCCGCTGCGCGACAGATATCTGCCGCCGTGCTTGTGAACGAGGTCGTGGACCGACGCGGCATAGGCCGGCATCCACTTCGGGTCCCTCACCTTGATGTCTGCGATAACGTAAGCGGTCATGGGTCATGTCTCCTGGTCGTGCACAGGGGTATCCCGTGCAGCGGCAGAGGGGTCGCATGGCAAGGCCGGCGCCAGCCAGTCCGCGATCTGTACTGGTGCGGCGAATTCGAAATTCGCATTCACTTTGGAGCAACGCAGCGAGCGAATTTCGGATTCAAAAGCCACACCAGCAAGTGCTTGGATTTCCAGTGTGGTTTTGGATTTGAAGTTCCTAACGCTGATGCCACCCAGAAAGCAGGAACTTCAAATCCACCACACTTGGGCCGGTACAGTTTCTGTACTCGCCGCACCGCTGGGAAAGGCCTATGCTCCCGGCTGAGTTTGAGGGGAAGGCAACATCATGACCCAGGCCGGATACAAGCAGTTCTGCCCGTTATCGATGGCCGCGGAGGTGCTGTGCACCCGCTGGACCATGGTTCTGCTTCGCGAATTGGTGGCGGGCTCGACCCGTTTCAACGATCTGCGCCGCGGCGTCCCCAAAATGTCGCCGACCCTTCTGTCGCAACGGCTCAAGGAGCTCGAGCTGGCCGGGATCGTCGAGCGCAAGGAGGTGCGCGGCGAGAAAGGCATCTTCGAATACCGGATGACCGAGGCAGGCAGGGATCTGCGGTCCGTCGTCGAGGCGATGGGCTTTTGGGGGCAGAAATGGGTCGAGTCGCGGCTGTCGCTGAAGAACCTCGATCCGTCGCTGCTGATGTGGGACATGCGGCGCAATCTAAACGCGTCGCCGCTGCCCGACGGGCGCACGGTGATACAATTTCTGTACCAGGAGCTCCCCGCCTCCAAACGGTCGTGGTGGCTGATCGTCGAGAAGCACGGCGAGGTCGACCTCTGCTGGTACGATCCGGGGTTCGATGTCGATCTCTACGTCTCGACCGACCTGCACACCATGACCGAAATCTGGATGGGGCTGATCACCGTCGAGAAGGCCGGACCGAAAGTCATTCTGACGGGCGATCAGGATATCGCCCGCAAAATGCAGACTTGGCTGGGCCTGAGCCCGTTCGCTGTCGAACCCAAGCGAGCAGCCTAGCTGCCTCTTGGCGAAACGATCCGAAGCGGTTATGTGTCGGGCGCGATGGTCCCGTAGCTCAGTAGGATAGAGCGGCAGATTCCTAATCTGTAGGTCACAGGTTCGATTCCTGTCGGGATCACCAAGTTTTTCAAGCGCTTAGCCAACAAGCCGCCGTACTTTTTGGTAAATTAGTACGGCAATTAGTACGGCGAATTTCGCATGAACTTCGGCTTCAGCTGCTCAATCCAACCGAGTTGTGGATTTCCATGATTCTGGAATTGAGTAGATTGTTGGGACGGGCGGCCACCGATGTCGCTTCAGGTGGCGATTTGAGGTGGGGTCTGTCGAGACGCGATGCCGCGCCTCGGCAGGCATTGATTTTACGATGTTTTTTCTAGTCTAGGAGCCCACAGCGATTTGTATCACAGTTTGTATCTCAGTCCGTATCGCACGAGGCTGACCTAGCCACCTGGTAAAATGGCACGTCTTACGAGGCCTGAGCCGTAATCAATGTTGTCGTGCCAGCGCTACATACGGTCCCTTGCACGACAGCCATGGAGCCGAGAGCGGACTGGCAGCTCATAGGTGTGGATCACGGAAAAGTTCGCATTCGACGATTAAGAGCTGGATGACTGCTACCGCCCCCCATTTCCGACATTGATGGATGCGACGCGCGTCCCATAAGCAGCCAACGTCAGTGCCGAGGCTGCAAGGTCAAAGGGTGGCTTTCAGTAGGCCGGCTGTGGCTGCCCTCGAAAAATGCGGTACTGCAAGAACGAAATTTGTTGCCGAGGACCTGATCTGCAGCGCCATACTCTCACAGGGTCCTCAGCTCCTCGTCGGCAATCGCGGCTTGGATCGATCGACAGATCTTTCAGCGAACCTACAAATTTGAAGGGGCGCTTACCGGCGCAACCTGATCGCCACGCTTCAGGAACGCGAGGTTGACCGTGCCGGTGGGGAACTGGCGGCGAAAAAGGCACTGCCGTTCCGAGCTGCCGCCGAGGGCGAAACCGTGACCGGCACCTTCACCGGGGCCGCGCAGCTATCCAGTGGCAAGTTCGCCATCGTCGAGAAGTCCCACGAGTTCACGCTTGTCCCGTGGCGGCCAGTCATCGACCGCCAGCTCGGCCGCGAGGTCAGTGGCATCGTGCAGGGCGGATCGGTGTCCTGGCAGTTGGGGCGGCAGCGGGGATTGGGGCTTTCGCCCTCAAACCCCTTGACCGACTTCACTGAGCACCCGTCGCAGCCATTGATGCCCTGGGTCGGCGTCGTGGCGCGCATGCCAAGTCTGCACCACTCGAAATGAAGGAATATCCAATGGCGGCGGAAAAAGTCGGAGCGGTAGCCGCCCTGCCAACGGTGCGAAGAGACGACGGGGTTCCGTTGCCACGAGCTCGGAGGCATCGACCAGCATCGGTGCCATCAAGAAGTGGCCGACCGTCACGACGACATTCCTCTTCAATCCTTTCTCGGTGAGCACAGCATCGACATAGCCGCTCGGATTGCCCTTCATCGAAACCTGAAGATGGCGCAGCGAGAGATAGCGGTCGAGGTCGAGACTATCGGCCAGATCGGTGTGATCGCCGCGGCCAGCGCAGATGAAGTCCTCTTCGTATAGCAGTTCTTCTCGCATATGGGTCGGCGGCTGGGGGAAGTTGCCGGCGATGAGTTCGACTGCGCCGTCGTCCAGCATCGGCAAACCGACGCTGCGGCTCGTGTTGCGGACCACCAGAGAAACGCCTGGTGCTTCGCGGCCGAGCCGTGCAGTCAGACGCGGTAGCAGCACGAAAGCGGCATAATCGGAGAGACCGACCACGAATTGCCGAGTGCTTTCGGTCGGATCGAACGAGCGCCCGCCGAGCAGGACGCCTTCAACCTGTTCGAGGATCGACCGAACACTCGGCGCAATGTCCTGCGCCAGTGGCGTCGGCGTCATGCCGCGCGGGGATCGGACAAACAGCGGGTCTCCGAACAGAGCCCGAAGGCGATTGAGCGAATGGCTGACCGCCGGCTGGGTCAGCCCAATCCGCTCGGCCGCGCGCGTGGCGTGCCCTTCGGCAACGAGGGCGTCGAAGACGACCAGCAGATTGAGATCGACGTTAGCGATATGAATCTTCTTCATCACGGCGATGCTAATAATGAATTTGATTTATCGCAATCGCCGATGCAAGGTCTGACCTGAAATAAAGCGGGGGCGGGCAGAGTTAGAGAACATGAGTGTCAGGTCCCACCACCGCAGCAACGGGAAGAGTAAGTTCTCGCCGACGCTTTATTGAGGCTGCCTTCATCGCAGCAAGTTCTTTCGCCATCAGTCGGAGCGGGCAAGCCATGGCCTCGGAAACTCATGAGGATCGATTTTCACGCGGCCTGGAGATGCTCCGCCGGATCGGCGGGGAGAATTTCGATGGACCGATCAATGCTCTGGCGGAGACCTCCGCCGATTTGTCGCGCTTCACCGTCGAATATCCCTATGGCGATGTGTTGTCCCGCCCGGGGCTGGATCTCCCGCTAAGGCAGCTCTGCACCGTCTCGATGCTGCTGGCCGACGGAAGCGCCCAGCCGCAATTGAAGTTTCATATCGCCGGCTTTCTCAATGCCGGCGGCACCCCCGAAGCGATCGTCGAACTGCTCTTCGTCTCGATCGCGGTCCTGGGCTTCCCTGCAACCGTCAATGCCGTCGGCATCGTCCGGTCGGTATTCGCCGAACGCGAGCTGGCATTTCAGCCCATCAAGCCCGCGACGGGTGACGGAGCGGGACGCGGATGGGCCGGACGCGAGATGCTGGAGCGGCTCGTAGCGGGCGACGCCCAGGGCTATTTTGACCGCTTCGCCGGCACCGCGCCCGACCTCGCGCAGCTTTCGATCGATTTCGGGTTCGGGGAGGCGCTGGCTCGGGACGGCCTCGATCACAAGGCCAAGCTGCTCGCGATCACGATTTGGCTTTCCCGGTCCCGATCGACATAGGTCCGCGACCTTCGACCCACCATGAAGCATCGAATTTTCGACAGCGAATGTATAGCGCTTATCCGGCGCGCATGTCGCTCTGTTCGAGCCTTTGAACCCCGGCGCTGACCACGGATGTGCTGGCAGCATTGGGATCTTTCCGGTTCGGATGGAAAAGATGCAGGAGGGGGCGTCGGCGTGCTCCTGCGGAAAGCCGCACCCCCTCATGCAAACGCAGCCTCCCCGCGTGGGGAGCGCTTGCCTGCGCTACGGCGGCGGCTTTCCATGCGAGCCGCTTCAAAAATGATGCTGCGAAACGGCTCCGGCTTTATCCGACGAACGCCTCACGCATCCGAGCGAACATGCCTGGCTGTCTCCCGGCAATCGCCGCACGGATGTGACGGGCGGCCGTTACGGCGCTCACCGTCGCGCCGAAATGACAATAGCAGATGATCTCATGCAATTGCCTGTCGGTCAGTTCGAAGAACCGCTTCGCTTCGCCGTAGTTGTCGTTTTCCAACCCGGCGGCGCGGAGGACAGGATCCTCGAAAGCGACTGAGATCGGCGAGCCGTCGCCGCGCATGGCCCCGCGTGATCTAACCGGCTGATACTCGGTCTGGTGTAGCGTCGAGAGTCGCCGGTCAGGGTTCCGTTCAAGGAGCTCCGCCCAGCGTTCAAGACGTTCGCTGCGCGACATGGCCTGGCGCAGGTAGTCCTGATCGATCTCGGCGACGATCTGCAGTTGCTCAAGCGTCTGGTGCTTCATTTTAGCCTCCTATTCGGACGATAGTTGGCCCACCCATATCTTCTTATACCTGCGGCCAGCGTGACTCCGACCGATCGTGAAGTCCAATCACGATGATGCTGGGAGGGCTTCCCCCCACGAAAATGCGGAGGCTTCGCAAAGATCCGGCCATTAATTTGGCGAACGCGGTCAAATGCGCGGCTGTTCGACGATGTCGGTCTGGAGTCCGTGCCGATCGAGGTGATCGACGGGCAGAGTCTGTGCTGGAGTAGCCCGGCTCCATCGCTGGCCGGGCAGCGGGATCAAGCGAGTGGCAGTTTAGCTTCGAAACCGCCGAAGGCCGGGCTGATGCGAGTTCTCCGCCCGGTCGTTGGGCCCTTGTGGCTCCAGTGTACGACTTCCGGCATGACCTGGCGCCTGGCTACTCCGTAGGATCGCAGTTTGTCCGTGTCGAAACCATTATCGAAGTTACCCGGCCCGATGGCGGAGTGTTGCGGATTGCGCGATCCAAGGACCGGTCCGTCCAACAACCAACAAGTTGCGCGGAAGCCATCTCAAAAACGGTCCAGGCTGTGCGTCGTCAGGATGGTAGCCGAACCAGCGAAACAGCCAATCAGGTGTCCCTTCCTTCGACCTTTAGAGACTGAGCAGTCAGCTGCCGCCAAGCGAGAATGACGATCGCTCTCACTGCTGCGGCGCTGGTATCGGTGTGCCGCCAAACCAACCAGCCGCATACGCAATCACGACCAATACCACGATCACGGCTACCACGCCGTACCAGAGGCGCCTGTCCTTGAGATCCATCGTTACCTCCTGCCCGCTACGTGTTGGCCACTGGGCGAATTCCTTGAGCCTTTAGCCGTCATTTCCCAGATGAGCGACCCATTTGCCGTCTGGCAGGCACACAGTAGGCTGGATAAGGGGTCTTTGAGAAGCGCGCAATACGACCGCGCCGGCATGATCGCCAGCGGCTGCGACCGGCGGCGGCAGGCGTGCTCGACGAGTGGCGTTGCGGCATGGATGTCAAAAGATCGGCGATGCCATCCAGCGCCTGTGTGATCGATGCGGCGCGCGTTATCCTGATCTTCCAGCACGGCTCCGCGCAGCCGCACCCCTCATTAGACCGTTTCGAGACGGCTGAACCGAACCGGGATGAGTTTGCGAGTCTTCAGTTGCCCTGCCGCGTCCTTGTCGATGACCGTCAGAAACTGTGCATTTTCAGATCCCAAAGGCAGAACCAAGCGTCCTCCCGGCTTGAGTTGCTTCAGTAAAGCCGGCGGTGTCCGCTCAGCCGCCACCGTGACCAGGACCTTGTCGAATGGGGCGTGCTCAGGCCAGCCGCGAGACCCGTCTCCGACACGAATGCCGACATTGGAGAAGCCGAGACCCTGCAGGAGAGCCTCGGCATGGCTTGCGAATTCCTCGATGATTTCGACGCTCCAAACTTGCCCGGCAAGGTCCGCGAGGATTGCGGTTTGGTAGCCTAGGCCGGTGCCGATCTCGAGCACTACCTCGTGCGGTTGCGGCGCAAGGAGATCGGTCATGAGAGCAACGATGAAGGGCTGCGAGACGGTTTTATCAAAGCCGATCGGCAGCGGCATGTCTTGGTAGGCATAAGGCGCAACTGATGCTGGCACGAAGAGATGCCGCGGTATCCGCCTCATCGCCGCCAATACCCGCTCATCGAGCGCCGCCTTGCCAAGTTCATCGCTTGCAAGATCGGTGTGAATTGCAATCATCTCGACCATGTGCCTGCGTAGAACCGCGAGATGCTCTTCGTTCATCGGCTTCATGACGGTGGGGCGCTCCTCAACCAGTCTGCTGCCTCATAGCCTTATACCCTGTTCGTCTTGTCACAGTAACCATGTCGTCGAGAACGCGGCTTCGGTTGGGGCGGGTTGTACCGCCCTGCTATTTCGTCGCCGTCCTTGGTGCTCTCCCGTTCCTCGCACCGGGGTGGAACGGCGTGCGCATCAGAAGCTCGCCAGCCAGGCGACAACATCGATATAGCGGATCGCCAGCCAATTGAGCACCAATAGGCCGAAGGCCAAAACGACGCCGAACCCTGCGCTGTCGTTCACCGGCTCCATCCCGTGCTGATCGTGCGTGATCTGGCGATTGACGATGGCCGAACCTGGGCGAGCCAGCAGCGCGATTCGCGCTGCAGGCCGGCCATACAATAATCAGCGTTAGCCCGCGTGGCGCTGCTGAGAAGAACCGGAATTTCGTGATGGCTTGCCGCCGCCATTGGCGCGGCACTGGGGGACAGGCTGCCCTTCTGGATCGGCAAACGGCTTGGAAAGCGGGTTTCGCACTATTGGCCCCTCTCCTGTTCTTCGAGCGGTGGGGGGCCGCCGGCGCTTCTTCGGTCCCTTGCGTGCATCCGTACCCATGGTGGCGGGCATCTGCGCGATGCCCGCTCTGACGTTTCAGTTTGCCAATATCGCTTCGGCTCGCCGGAGTTCGTAGCCGACGTTGCACGGTTTTTCGACGTCACGAGAGGACACGTCTTGCTCGCCGGTCCCAAGACGATCGCGAGCGTTCCGGATTTTGCTCGCGCGGATCGGGAACTTGTCGTCGTTCGCTCCAGTATGGATCCCGAGGACACGCTCAAGCGCTTTGCCGGCCGTGTCGTCTTCATCGGCGGCGGTCCACCGGTCTGGGACGCCTACGCGCGCTTCGTCAGCCACTGGGATGTCACGCGGCTGCCCTATGACGGGCCGGCGGACCGCTGGTTCGATGCAAGATGGCTTACGGCGGGTGGCGAAGTTGCCAGAAATCACCGCGACCAATGAAGGCTCGGCTCGTATCGATCTGGGATTATTTAGACCACCTCGCGACTCAAGTTCCAGACCGCATTTTATGCAACTTTACATCGAACACAGAACCGACAGCGGTGCAGCTTGCAATTATTTCGCCGAACGGCGTCACACGGTGATGGTCGTGCAGCACCAGCCCGCGCACAAAACGATCGCGGACTCCTTCCTGCAACTGGTGCA
This sequence comes from Mesorhizobium sp. M0189, assembly GCF_040322135.1. Lineage (NCBI taxonomy): Bacteria > Pseudomonadati > Pseudomonadota > Alphaproteobacteria > Hyphomicrobiales > Phyllobacteriaceae > Mesorhizobium > Mesorhizobium sp. M0189. The sequence goes on along the minus strand of NZ_JAMYSW010000012.1, from coordinate 7,029 downwards.
ATCCCCGAAAGTCCTGCGGAACCGTTTGCGGAGGCCTTCACCTCGATACCGACGACCCGACCGCGTCGATCCTCGATCACGACGCCGACCTCGTCCTGATTCTTGGTCCGGTAGTGTGAGAAAGACACCCGTCGCTCTGACCACCATGCGAGCTTCAGGAATTCCGACACCACGAACCTCTCGAGCAAAGCACCGAACCGCGATCGGTCCTACGTTCTTCGTCTACGGCCGCTCACAAGATTGTCAACAATCCGATAAAGTTTTGTTGACAGGTGATTGATTTGAGCCTTCACTCACAAAAATCCGCGTATCGGTCGAGTTCTGTCGCAACAATGCGCGGCCTCCAAAGGGGAAAGAACAATGATCAACAGACGTTCAATAATCACATCCGCGGCGCGCGGCGCCGTCTCCGCGCTGGCAATCATGGCCGGCGGCACAATAGCGGTGCACGCCGCCAACAAGGAACTCAAGATCGGCTTTGTCGGCGTGACGAGTGGCGCGGCCGCTGCGTGGGGCACATCCAACGTCCGCTCGATGCAGACGCGCGCCGCCTGGATCAACGAAACCGGCGGTGTGAAGATTGGTGACGAGACCTATGACGTCAAAATCGTCACCTTCGACGACCAGAAGGACCCGAAGCGGGCGATCGCCGGCATGGAGAAGATGGCCCAGGAGGGCATCCACTATGTCGTCGGTCCGAATGTCGACGACGGCGCGGCGGCGGTGCGTCCCGTGGCAGAATCCAAGGGCATCATCTATTTTCCCTACGCATTCCCGAAGGAACTCTACACCCCGCCGGCATCCAACGCCGTGCTCGGCATGATCGCCAACTACCAGTCGGCTCCGGCGATCTACAAATATCTCATGGAAAACAGGGGCGTGAAAAAAGTTGCCTTTGTCGCCGCCAACGAATCCGATCCGCTGAGCCAGCGGGATGGCGGTGTTGCCGCGGCAAAGGCGCTCGGGCTCGAGGTTGTGGCTGCCACGGATGTCTACCAAAACGATACCCGCGATTTCACGCCGGTACTGACGCCGATCGTTTTGCAAAAACCGGACCTGCTGGTGCTTTCGGGCGTCGCGCCGGGCAATGCGCCGCTGCTGATCCGCGCCGCGCGCGAGCTCGGCTACGAAGGCCTGATCTCCACCGAAACGGCGCAGGATGCCAAGGTGTTGGAAGAGGGCGCGGGCGAGTTGGCCAACGGCTTCATCTCGGTCGGCGGCGCATCGACGCCCGAAATCGCGTCCGACACGATGAAGGAGTTCGTCGAACGCTATACGAAAATGTTCGGCGAATACAATGACGAGTCCAACACCAAGGTCTACGCGCTCGAATACATCATCGAGACGCTGAAGGCGAACCCGGCCGCGATCGACAATGTCGAGGAGTTCAAGAAGACGATCGACACTTTCTCGGCGCCCAATCCCTATCTGAAGGACGATGCCAAGCTGACCTATGTCGGAATGACGTCGTTTGGCCAGAAGCGCCAGCTTTCGGTCCCGATGGTGGTCACGGAATACCGCGACGGCAAGTTCGAGACGCTCTTCGTCGCTCAAGTCGATTGACGCAACTGCACTGAAGCGGATTGCCGCAGAGACTCGAGCATTCGTCTTCAGCCTCTGAACGGCCGGAACCATCCTGATGGAACAAGTCATCGCCAACGGGCTTTATCTTGGCGCGCAATACGCCTTGATCGCGCTCGGTCTGACCCTGATCTTCGCGCTAATGAACGTGCTTAACTTTGCCCATGGGCAGATGTACGTTCTCGGCGGCTTCGTCACCTACACCGTCTATGGCCAGCTCGGCATGCCTTTCGTCGTCGCGCTCGTCGCGTCCGGGGTCACGCTGCTGGTCATTGGAGCGCTTGTCGAGAAATTCCTTTTCAGGACGGTGATTAAGCGAAGCGTGCGGGAGGAAAGTACGATGCTTCTCGCGGCGGCGGTCGCATTCTTCCTCGACGCCGTGATCCTCCTCCTGTTCGGCGAAAAGCAGCGCGGCGTGCCGAAGATCGTCAAAGGCGTCTTCGTCTCCGACAGCCTCATAATGCCTTACGACCGGCTGCTGGTCGGCGCACTCGCCATACTGTTCATCGCCTCCTTCGTGCTTTTCATGCAGTACAGCAAGCCGGGACGTGCCATGCGGGCGCTGGCGCAGGACCGGGTCGCGGCGCAGCTGATGGGCGTCGAGGTCGACCGCTATTCGATGATCGGCTTTGCGCTCGGCGCCATGCTTGCCGGCATAGTCGGGGGGCTGCTGGTCGCCATCACCGGCGTCAATTCGGGCATCGGCGGGCCGATCTCGATCAAGGCGTTCTTGATGGTGATGATCGGCGGGGCCGGCGTGGTCAGCGGAGCGATCGCCGGCGGCTTCATCCTCGGCATGATGGAATCGGTCGGCCTGACGGTGCTACGCCAATATGGCGACGTCACTTATCTCGTCATCTTCGCCGCGCTGATGGTGTTCCTGAGCATCCGCCCGAACGGGCTCATGGGCAAGCCGTGGGGATGATGGACATGAAGCGTACACGCAACATCCTCGTCGTCGCTGTCTTCCTGCTGGTCGTACTCGTCGGCGTGCCCTGGCTGATTGAGGCGACCGGTCGGCTCGACCTCTACTACACGCTGACCTCGGTCGCGCTGCTCAGCATCGCCAGCGCCGGGGTGTGGGTGACTTTCTACATCGGCCGCATAAATATCGGCCAGGGCGCCTTCGCGCTTATGGGCGGCTATGTTTCGGCCATTCTTGTCGTCCAGTACGGTGTGTCGTTCTGGCTGACACTGCCGCTGGCTGGGCTATTCTGCGCCGCTGCAAGCGTGCTGATCGGACTGCCCATCCTCAGACTTCGCGGCGTTTATTTCGCCATGGTCACGCTGGTTTTGACCGAAGTGGCGCGGCTGCTCGCGCTGGCGCTGCCGATCACCAACGGAGCCAAGGGCATGGTCAGCATTCCGCTCCCCGGCGGCATCTCGATCTTCGGGCTGACCATCCTTCCAGATTTCGCGGCGCTCCCCAATCCGCGTCCCGCCTTCTATCTGGTGTCGGTTGTGCTGATGGTGCTGTGCTTTGCGGCGCTCTACCGCCTAGTCCATTCGCGCATTGGCAAACTCTGCCAGTCGTTGCAGCAGAACGAGGAACTGGCCTCCTCGATCGGCGTCAACATCGCCTATCTGCGCGTTATCGCCTACGCCATCTCCTCATTCCTCGGCGGTCTCGGCGGTGCGATGTTCGTCGCCATCTCGCAGTCGATCTATCCGTCGAGCTTCACCGTCACCGACTCGGTGAACTTCATGCTGAACTGCTTCCTCGGCGGGCTCGGCCACGTCTTCGGGCCGATGGCACCTTCGTGCTCTATTTCGGCTGGGATTTCCTGTTCGAGACCGGCGAGTTCCAGTTGCTGATCTTCTCTTCGGTGCTGATCGCGCTGATGCTGTTCCTTCCCAACGGCCTGCTCAGCCTCAGGCTGTTCGGCAAGAAGCAGGGCTAGGACCATGACTGAGCTTCTCCAGATCAAGGCAGTGACCAAACGCTTCGGCGGGCTGGTCGCGGTCAACAATGTTTCCTTCGCGGTCCGCGAACGCGAAATCCTCTCCGTCATCGGCCCCAACGGCGCCGGCAAGTCGACGCTGTTCAAGTTGATTTCCTCTTTCCTCAATCCGACCTCGGGCGAAGTGCTATTCCGGGGAGAGCGGATTTCAGGCCTGGCGCCGCATATCGTCGCCCGGAAGGGCGTGGTGCGCACGTTCCAGGAGACGACGATCTTCAAGGGCATGACGGTGCGCGACAATGTCATCATCGCGCATCACCTGCGTTCCAATGCCAGCCTTGCCGGCTTCTATCTCGGCACGAACACCGCACGGCGCGACGAGGATGAATTCGGCCGCTCGGCCGACGAGATCATCGACTTCCTCGATCTCGGCACGCAACGGCATGAGATCGCCAGCACGCTGCCGCACGGCCATCTGCGCGCGCTCGGGATTGCCATCGGGCTCGCTACCAACCCGACCGTGCTTCTGCTCGACGAGCCCTTCGCCGGCATGAACCATGACGAAACCGTGCGCGCGGTGGAGATGGTGCGCGGCGTGCGGAAGCGCGGCGTGACTGTCCTGCTGGTCGAGCACGATATGCCCGCCGTCATGAACATTTCCGACCGCATCGTCGTCCTGAACTTCGGTGTGAAAATCGCCGAGGGAACGCCGAAGGAAATCCAGGAGAACGAAAAGGTCATCGAGGCCTATCTCGGCGTCGAAGATGAGACGATCGGATTTTAGCCATGAGCGAACTGCTGAAAGTCTCCGACATCGAACTCTACTACGACCATGTCTATGCACTGAAGGGCGTGTCGCTCAACGTCAACGAGGGCGAGACCGTCGCGCTGATCGGCGCGAATGGCGCGGGCAAATCCTCGATCCTGCGCGCCATCACCGGCCTGAAGAAAGTCCGCAGCGGCGAGATTCATTTCCGGGGCCACCGCATCGACGGAACGCGCCCGGACGAGCTGGTCAGGATGGGCATCGCCATGGTGCCGGAGGGTCGGCGCGTCTTTTCCTACATGACGGTGCGCGACAATCTGATGATGGGCGCCTTCACCCGCACTGACAAGGCCGAAATCGCCAGGACGCTGGACATGGTGCTCGCGCGCTTTCCGCGCCTGAAGGAACGCTATTCCCAGACGGCGGGCACGATGAGCGGCGGCGAACAGCAGATGCTGGTGATCGGGCGGGCGCTGATGGCCAAACCGAAGCTTCTGCTGCTCGATGAACCACCCTCGCTCGGCGTCGCGCCGAAGCTCGTCCAGGACATCGCCCGCTCCATCGTGGCGATCAATCGCGACGAAAAGGTCAGCGTTCTCTTGGTCGAGCAGAATTCGCGCATGGCGCTGCGCATCTCGCAGCGCGCCTACGCACTGACGACCGGAAAGATCGCGCTGGCCGGACATTCGGCTGAGCTGCTTGGCGACGACCGGGTCAAGAAACTCTATCTCGGCGGCGAAATATGAAAGCGCAAATGGACATACTCGTCGTCAATCCCAACACCACTGCGTCCATGACCGAAAAGATCAGCGAGGCGGCGCGCGGCGCGGCTTCGGCCGGCACCAGGATCATCGCCGTCAATCCGAAGGACGGGCCGCCGAGCGTCGAAGGCTATTTCGACGAGGTCTTCGCCATCCCGGGAATGATCGGCGAGATCCAGAGATATCCGGCGGCGAGCGCCTGCGTCATCGCCTGCTTCGACGACACCGGCCTCGACGCAGTACGCTGCGTCGGCGAGATGCCGGTGGTCGGCATCGGCGAAGCGGCGTTTCACATGGCAAGCTTAATTGCCGGCAAGTTCAGCGTGGTGACGACGCTGTCGCGTTCGGTGCCGGCGATCGAGCACAATCTGGTGCGCTACGGCCTCGCCAGCCGCTGCGCTAGGGTGCGGGCAAGCGACGTTCCCGTTCTGGAGCTCGAAGTGCCCGGCTCCAACGCCCGCCATCGAATTTCGGAGGAGATCGAGCGCGCCATCCGCGACGACCGGGCCGAAGCGATTGTGCTGGGATGCGCCGGCATGGCCGACCTCGCCGCCGCGCTCAGCCGCGAACATGGCCTTCCTGTGCTCGACGGCGTCGCCTGCGCGGTACAACTCTGCGAGAGCCTCGTCAGCCTTGGCCTGTCGACCTCGAAGCGCGGCGGCTACCAGGTTCCACTCGAAAAGTCCTTCGCCGGAATCTTTGCGTCCTTTTCGCCCTCCGGCCGTGTATCCTGATGCGTGCAAAATTGTTGACATTCCCACACAGGATGTTCGATGTCCGGCCGGAAACGCGGTGTTCGCGCCGCTATGCGATCCGGCCGCCGGGACAATGAGACGATGGACCTGCTTGGACCAAAGACACGGGATGGCGACAAGCCGACGATGCGCTGGTTTCCGGTCTATGCCGGCCTGCGCGACGCCATCGTCAGCCACCGCCTCGCACCGGGCACAAAGCTGCCCGAGGACGAGCTCGCCTCGATCTATTCGGTGAGCCGCGCGGTGATACGCGCGGCGCTGCAGGCGCTGTCGCATGACCGCTTGGCTCGGCTCGAGCCGAACCGCGGCGCGTTCGTCGCCCAGCCGACCAAGCAGGAAGCGCGCGAGGTGTTCGAAGCGCGAGCGCTGATCGAGCCCAAGGTCGCGGCGCTTGCCGCCGAAGTGGCAAAGCCGGCCGAGATCGCGCAACTGCGGCTTCATCTCGAAAAAGAGCACGAGGCCCTGCATGCCGGCCGCGACAGCGACGCCATAATGCTGTCGGCAAAATTCCATGTCGGCATCGCTGAAATCGCCGGCCATTCGATCCTGACCGGCTTCGTCAAGGACCTGTTGTCGCGGTCGTCGCTGATCATCGCGCTCTACTGGCGCCGCCGCGACACCACCTGCGAAAGCCACGCCCATCACGCCCTCGTTGATTCCATCGAAAAGCACGACGCAAAAAACGCGTCCGACCTGATGCAAAGTCATCTCATCGACCTTCTGTCGGGCCTTGATCTGTCGCTTGGCGAGAAGAAGCCCGAGAGCTTGTCGGACATCTTGCGCTGATCTCCGCTGTCAAACTCTTCGCCGGAGTTCGCCTATGTCCGCACGTGCTGGGCGTGATCGAAGCAATGCATAGCATGCATCGGTCCATGAGGACTGCTTCTTCGTTCCTGCCGTCATAACAGTAGCGCTCGTTGAGTCCGCGGCGCTGCCCTCCAGCTTCGGCTACTCCTGCTGCCGCACAACGGACGGGCAATGCGCCGATCAGAGCTTGAGGCACGCAGTCGCAGCAAGGATTGGCAAACTGCCGGTTCTGTTTATGCGACTTTGGAAGCACAAAAGGGGAACATCTAGCGGCTTATGTGTTTTCGACGTCAACAGCCTCTGGCGGTCAGATCGGCGATCGACCGGCATTGTGAATGCCTGGAAGGGGCCGGAAAGTTGTGTGCGTCAAGTTCTGCAAAAATGGCGTGGCAGTAGCTGTGACGTCGGCGTGTCCGCCGCGCAGCCCCCGTGTTTAGCGGAGCGGCGGACACACCGCG